>NZ_JBYCZT010000010.1:0-253035 GCF_057586375.1 Peribacillus sp. SRI_006
AGGTTTCATATGGAGGATTAGCTCAGCTGGGAGAGCATCTGCCTTACAAGCAGAGGGTCGGCGGTTCGATCCCGTCATCCTCCACCATTTTACACCTGCCGGTGTAGCTCAACTGGTAGAGCAACTGACTTGTAATCAGTAGGTTGGGGGTTCAAGTCCTCTTGCCGGCACCACTTTTTAAGATAGTACAAGCACGAGCCATTAGCTCAGTTGGTAGAGCATCTGACTTTTAATCAGAGGGTCGAAGGTTCGAATCCTTCATGGCTCACCATTTATATGCGGGTGTGGCGGAATTGGCAGACGCACCAGACTTAGGATCTGGCGCCGCAAGGCGTGGGGGTTCAAGTCCCTTCACCCGCATCTTTCATGCGGAAGTAGTTCAGTGGTAGAATACAACCTTGCCAAGGTTGGGGTCGCGGGTTCGAATCCCGTCTTCCGCTCCAATTTTCGTATGTGCCGGGGTGGCGGAACTGGCAGACGCACAGGACTTAAAATCCTGCGGTAGGTGACTACCGTACCGGTTCGATTCCGGTCCTCGGCACCATCATAATATGCGCCCGTAGCTCAATTGGATAGAGCATCTGACTACGAATCAGAAGGTTGTAGGTTCGACTCCCGCCGGGCGCACCATGTTTTTATTGCGGGAAGTAGCTCAGCTTGGTAGAGCACTTGGTTTGGGACCAAGGGGTCGCAGGTTCGAATCCTGTCTTCCCGACCACGTGATTTTTAATGAATGGGGCCTTAGCTCAGCTGGGAGAGCGCCTGCCTTGCACGCAGGAGGTCAGCGGTTCGATCCCGCTAGGCTCCACCATTTTTCAATCAGAAACTTATATTATATTGGCGGTGTAGCTCAGCTGGCTAGAGCGTACGGTTCATACCCGTGAGGTCGGGGGTTCGATCCCCTCCGCCGCTACCAATAAATATAAGGACCTTTAGCTCAGCTGGTTAGAGCAGACGGCTCATAACCGTCCGGTCGTAGGTTCGAGTCCTACAAGGTCCACCATATTCATTTTTTTAAGCCGTGGAGGTATACCCAAGTTCGGCTGAAGGGATCGGTCTTGAAAACCGACAGGGGAGTCAAATCCCGCGGGGGTTCGAATCCCTCTACCTCCTCCATTTTTTCTAAAAGCAGCAAGTTGTTTTAAAACAACCTTACATAAAGGATGCGGACGAAACAATATTCACGAAAGCTTGATGCTAATCGTTTCATTATTACCGTCGCGGGGTGGAGCAGTCCGGTAGCTCGTCGGGCTCATAACCCGAAGGTCGCAGGTTCAAATCCTGTCCCCGCAATTATTAGGTCCCGTGGTGTAGCGGTTAACATGCCTGCCTGTCACGCAGGAGATCGCGGGTTCGATTCCCGTCGGGACCGCCATTATTTAAATTGAATACATATGTGGCTCAGTAGCTCAGTCGGTAGAGCAAAGGACTGAAAATCCTTGTGTCGGCGGTTCGATTCCGTCCTGAGCCACCATATCTTACAAAATTACGGCGATTGTGGCGAAGTGGTTAACGCACCTGATTGTGGTTCAGGCATTCGTGGGTTCGATTCCCATCAGTCGCCCCATTTCGCGGGTGTAGTTTAGTGGTAAAACCTCAGCCTTCCAAGCTGATGATGAGGGTTCGATTCCCTTCACCCGCTCCAAATATGGGCCTATAGCTCAGCTGGTTAGAGCGCACGCCTGATAAGCGTGAGGTCGATGGTTCGAGTCCATTTAGGCCCACCATATTCATATTGTTCCGCAGTAGCTCAGTGGTAGAGCATTCGGCTGTTAACCGAACGGTCGTAGGTTCGAGTCCTACCTGCGGAGCCATGGGGAAGTACTCAAGAGGCTGAAGAGGCGCCCCTGCTAAGGGTGTAGGTCGCGCGAGCGGCGCGAGGGTTCAAATCCCTCCTTCTCCGCCAGTTGGCCCGTTGGTCAAGCGGTTAAGACACCGCCCTTTCACGGCGGTAACACGGGTTCGAATCCCGTACGGGTCATAACAAAAAAGGAAGCATACATTCATGTATGCTTCTTTTTTTTATTTATTTTCCTTGATATAACCATCTTTTTGTTTATAGGGAATGTCTCCAAGTTGGGATTCTATATTTTCTTCTTTCAGGGTATCTTCATATTCCTTTTGCTTTTTGTTCGGTATATCCACTCTCGTTTTTCCTTCGATATCATTTGCTGCAAATCCTTCATAGTCTTCAGGAAATCCATCCGTTTCATCCTCGTTTTTATAAAGATCATTGTAATTGTCATGATCACCGGTATAATCAGATGGCGTTTCTGATGTACCGAATTTGGCCACTTCACCAAAGCTATCTTCTTTAGCCGCCATTTCGATTCCATGACGATTTTCAAAATGATCACCCTTGGATGGAATCAGTATATCCTCTTCCACTGGCCTGTCTTGTGAAAGCGTTCGTTCTGGGGCATGCTCGACACAGTAGAGGGTGCTTGGGATCGCTTCAAGCCTCTCGATGGGGATTTCCTTATTGCAGGTTTTACAATGGCCATACGATCCTTCTTCCATGGCTTTCAAAGCTTCTTCTATTTTCTCCATTTCGGATTGTGCATGCTCATCGAGTGCTTGATTCCGTTCCATCTCGAATAATTCGGTCCCTAGGTCTGCAGGATGATTATCATAGGATGATAATTCACCTACGGATTCCGTCTGGCTTTTATCTAGAACGGATTGTTCATCATTTTGAATTCTATTACATAGCTCATTTTTTTCCTGAAGCAGTTCTTTTTTTAATTTTTGCGTTTGTTGTTTCGTTGCCATATCCAATTCACTCCTTCTAAACTAAAGTCCAAATCTCTTTTTATATTGGTAAGGTGGTTGTATTATCTATTACCCGAATCGGAGTATAGGAAAACAATATGGAACGGAAGATAGAAAAAAGGACTGAGCGGATGGGCTCAGTCCCCGGAGACTATATAAGATAGCTGATGAATAATCCAATGGCCATGAGTAAGCCAAAGAAGGTGTTCGTTTGGGCAGTGGCTTTCATTGCCGGCACCATCGTGATCGGCTGTGTTTTACCTACGAAGCCTTTTATTGCGGCCATTGCCTTCGGTATGCTAAGGAAGGCAAGGAGAATCCAAGCCGTAACGCTTCCAGTAAGAACGAGCCCAACTAGCCATAGATAAGAGAAAGCGAACATGATTGCCATGAATGTCAGGGCGTTTTTCCTGCCCATCACGACTGGCATCGTTTTGCGGCCATGTGCCTTATCCCCATCATGATCCCGGAGGTTATTGGATAAGTTGATCAGCCCTACCAGTATCCCACTTGGAATGGCAATTAAGATGGCTGTTGAAGAAACATCACCGGTTTGAATGAAAAAGGCGATCAGGATTATCAAAAAGCCCATGAACAATCCAGAAAAAAGTTCCCCGAACGGTGTATATGAAATGGGCAGGGGACCGCCTGTATAAAGATAGCCGACAAGCATGCAAACGAGGCCTACTGCAGCTAGCCACCAAGACGATGCGGCACAGATATAGATTCCAATGATCAAGGCGATGGCATACATGCCAAGGGCCAGGTTCATGATTAGTCTGGGGGTCATCCCATGACGGACGATCCCGCCTCCGATGCCTACGGATTCCTCCGTATCCAGGCCTCTCTTGAAATCATAGTATTCATTGAATAAATTGGTTGCAGCTTGAATCAGGATACTTGCAACCATCATGGCAGCGAATAGTAACCAATTCACTCCATCTTCCAAAAGTGCAATCACAGTTCCAAGTAAGACTGGGACAAAAGCTGCGGTTAGTGTATGTGGACGAATTAACTCCCACCAAATCTTCCAGGTCCGTTTAAGGGGAAGTCCGTCGTATTCTGTTTGCATTATTTCTCTCCTCAAAATCATTATTGGTTCTCTCGAAATTATAACAAATATTGAAATGTTGCACAAAAGGTTATCCTAATAAATGCAGGAAAAGTGGTATGGGTGTAATTGAAATTCATGGGTGATTCATTTCCAAAATCAAGGGTATTTCTCTACATTCGCTAAGATTCATATAATAAGGAAAAAAACAGGGAAGAATCGTTCGGTAAAGGGGCGTTTTATTGACATGAGGTTCAAGGGAGGTGTATCTTTAAATAGGTTAAATAGCTTTTAAAATGTACATTTGGGGGGATTTTTTTGGCTATCTCAGAGGAAACTGAACAGTTTCAGGGACTGGCTTCAGCTATACAAAAGGCGAAGGACTTGAATGATCAAGTTCTATTCAGTCATATTAAGAAGATTAAATGCAACAGCCCCCTTTCATTTTATCAAGCTGGAAGAGAACGGTATGCAGGTGAACGCTTTTTCTGGGAGGACCCTGCAAAGGAAATAACCATCACCGGTTTAGGCAATGTTAAGAAACTCAAAGCGGCATCGAATGCCGAACGTTATAGAGAAGTCGAAAAGAGCTGGATCAAACTGCAGAATGATGCTGTCAAAACAGGAGTGACCGATGTAGAAGCGACAGGTCCTTTACTGTTTGGGGGCTTTTCTTTTGATTATGAAACTGACAGTACGCTCCTTTGGAATCAGTTCGGGGACAACCTGTTTTATATACCTGCCTTCATGCTGTCAATAGTGGGGAAACAAGCTTACTTAACGACAAACTTACTTTGTTCGCCTGATGATTCAGAAAAACTCTTCATAGATATGATAAATGAACGGGAAGCTTTCCTCTTCGAAAGCTTGGATGGCAATGGATTGGGTGCAAATTCCCTTGTTATGCAGAGGGAAGTCGAACCTGAGGAATGGAAGCGGACGGTCGCAGAGGCTGTACAGGAAATCAAGACGACAGATCTCGACAAGATTGTTTTGGCAAGGGAGCTTCGACTTGGTTTTGAACGTTCCATCGATTCGGGGAAAGTGCTTGAACAATTGATTGCTGAGCAGCCATTGAGTTATATTTTCAGTTTGGAGGCTGGTGGTGACTGTTTTGTCGGTGCCACTCCCGAACGTTTGATTAAGAAACAGGGAAATGAAGTTTTTTCTACCTGCCTTGCCGGATCGATGCGGCGAGGGAAAGATGAGCAAGAAGATGTTTGTCTTGGTGAAGAATTGCTTCATGACCAAAAGAATTTACAAGAGCATCAATATGTCGTGTCGATGATATCCAATGCTTTTGATTCTGTATGCGAAAAGGTGATGGTCCCAGCCGGACCGACACTTATGAAAAACCGTCATATCCAGCATTTGTACACACCGGTTCGTGGTATATCCAAGGAAGGTGTCACGATTTTTGAATTTGTCGAGAACCTCCATCCCACACCTGCCATGGGCGGACTTCCAAAAGAAAAGGCTGTTGTCCGAATTCGGGAATTGGAAGGTCTGGAACGCGGATTTTATGCGGGGCCTTTAGGCTGGGTGGATACGTATGGGAACGGGGAATTCGCTGTAGGGATACGTTCTGCCCTTATACAGAACAATGAGGCATCGCTCTTTGCCGGATGCGGAGTAGTGGAAGATTCGACACCCGAAAGTGAATTCCGGGAAACGGGGATTAAATTCAATCCGATGTTAAGTGCTTTAGGAGGAAATCTTAATGAATGACCGAGATGCATTGACAGCGTATGCTGCTTCATTCGTCGATGAGCTTGCACAAAATGAGGTGAAGCATGTGGTGGTGAGCCCAGGTTCACGATCCACACCACTGGCTTTGCTGCTAGTGGAACATCCTGATATCGAAATTCATATTAATGTGGATGAGCGTTCGGCTGCTTTTTTTGCCCTTGGTTTGGCTAAGGCCTTAAAAGAACCTGTCGGACTTCTTTGTACGTCCGGTACAGCCGCTGCAAACTATTACCCAGCCGTCATCGAGGCTTTCTATTCAAGAGTGCCGCTTATTGTACTTACCGCTGACCGTCCGCATGAATTGCGAGATGTCGGAGCCCCCCAGGCGATCGATCAGATACACCTATACGGGAGACATGTAAAATGGTTTGTCGAAATGGCACTTCCTGAAAGCACGGATGGGATGATGCGGTATGCCAGAACGGTCGGTGCAAGGGCAGTGGCTACTGCGGCCGCTGAACCGGCAGGGCCTGTACATTTGAATTTCCCGCTTCGGGAACCATTGATTCCGGACCTGGAGCAAGCAAAGGAGTACCGGCAAACTAAAAGGACGCCTGCAGTGTTGATTGACAGTGGAGAACGGTCATTGTCCGCATCACAATTAGAAGCGGTTGCAACTACATTGTCAAAAGCTAAGCAAGGTATCATTGTATGTGGCGAATTACCGCATCCAGAGATGAAGGAAGCCATTGTAGCATTAGCGAAAAAACTTGCTTTTCCGGTACTGGCTGATCCCCTTTCACAGTTAAGGAGCGGAAGTCATGATAAAGCCGTCATCATTGATGCGTACGATACGTTTCTCCGCGATGAAACGGCAAAAGCGGCGTTCAGGCCGGAAGTGATCTTGCGATTCGGGGCAATGCCTGTATCTAAACCGTTATTGTTATTCATGAAAAAACAAAAACAGGCGATTACTTTGGTCGTCGATGGCGGAGCAGGCTGGCGCGAACCAGCCGGTTTGGCAACGAATATGATTTACAGCGAAGAGAAAGATTTTTGTCTGCGAATAGCACAAAGCATTACTTCTTCCCCTGATGATGAATGGCTTCGCTTATGGCAAACCGTCAACGGGGCGACGAAGGATGCCTTAGCCTCCGTCAGGGATGAAGCGGAGTTAAGCGAAGGCAAGCTGTTCGCTTTGCTTGCTGATATGATGCCATTGGAGTCGACGTTATTTGTCGGGAATAGTATGCCTATACGTGATTTGGATACTTTCTTTTTGAATAATGGAAAGGGAATCCAAACCATTGCCAATCGTGGGGCGAATGGCATCGATGGTGTTGTTTCCACTGCACTTGGCGTGAGCACGGTATCGAAAAATACAGTGCTGGCAATCGGGGATTTAAGCTTTTTCCATGATATGAATGGCTTGCTTGCAGCAAAACTTCAAAAACAAAATATCACGATTTTGCTGGTTAATAATGATGGCGGCGGCATTTTTTCCTTCTTGCCGCAGGCGAATGAGAGGGAACATTTCGAAACGCTATTCGGCACGCCTCATGGGCTTGATTTTTCACATACTGCCCAGCTTTATGGCGGTAAATACAACAAGGTGCAAAATTGGGATGAGTTCGAGAAGGTATTTACAGAGTCGTTCGAAATTCAAGGTCTGAAAATCATCGAAGTACCGACAGAAAGAGAGTCCAATTTACAAAAGCATCGAAATTTGTGGAGCTTTGTTTCCCAGGAAATAAAAATGGTGTTAGACAGGGAAATATCATGAATATTGTCAGCAAGGATGTCAATTATGCTGTTGAAATAACGGGAAATGGGGATCCTCTTGTTCTTTTGCATGGATTTACGGGAAATCGGGATACATGGAAATTTCTCATCCCGCTACTGAGTGACAGGTATACGCTGATCATGGTCGACATCATCGGACATGGCATGTCTGCATCACCAGCCGACTATCGAAGGTATGAGCTGGAAAATGTGGCTGAGGATATCAAGTATATTTTGGATGTGTTACATTTCCCGAAAGCCCATATTCTTGGATACTCGATGGGCGGAAGGCTCGGATTGGGATTTGCCTGTTTGTATCCTGAATATGTTGATACATTGATACTGGAGAGTGCTTCACCAGGTCTTTTAACAGAAGAGGAACGGGAAATCCGAAGGGGAAATGATCGGAGGCTTGCCGAACGGATTCTTGCAAATGGCATGGAAGCGTTTGTGGATCAATGGGAAAACATCCCGCTATTTGAAAGCCAAAAACGGTTGTCGGCCAAAACCAGGTCAGCCATTCGGGAGCAGCGGTTGGCAAATGACCCTGCCGGCCTTTCCAATAGCCTTCTTGGCATGGGGACCGGCAGTCAGGCTTCTTACTGGGAACAACTGCAAACCCTTGATTTCCCGGTGCTCCTTGTAACCGGTGAACTTGACCATAAGTTTTGTCGAATAGCGGACTCGATGAAAAAAGAGCTGAAGCGCGCCGAATGGAAAATAATAAATGATGCGGGACATGCGATTCATGTGGAAGTTGGAGAAAAGTTTGGTAAAATAATAAGTGAGTTTTTAAAGCGAAATAAAAGGAGGAATTAATGTGACGATTCAATGGGAAACAATACGTGAATATGATGAGATTTTGTATGAAAAATATAACGGGATTGCGAAAGTGTCCATCAATCGACCGCATGTACATAATGCATTCACGCCAAAAACGACTGCTGAAATGATTGATGCATTTGCAAGGGCGCGTGATGATTCCAGCATTGGTGTCATTATTTTAACAGGTGTAGGCGGCAAAGCATTCTGTTCAGGCGGAGACCAAAAAGTCCGCGGAAATGGCGGATATGTGGGTGAAGATAACATTCCGCGTCTAAATGTTCTTGATTTGCAACGTTTGATCCGCGTCATTCCAAAACCAGTCGTAGCCATGGTGGCAGGTTATGCAATTGGCGGAGGTAATGTCTTGAACGTGGTATGTGACTTGACGATTGCTGCTGACAATGCAATTTTCGGACAAACTGGACCGAATGTAGGAAGCTTTGATGCTGGTTATGGTTCTGGCTACCTTGCACGTATCGTGGGTCATAAAAAGGCGCGTGAAATCTGGTACCTATGCCGTCAATACAATGCACAGGAAGCATTGGATATGGGATTGGTCAACACGGTCGTGCCTTTAGACCAATTAGAAGCGGAAACGGTTAAATGGTGTGAAGAAATGCTTGAGAAGAGCCCGACTGCACTTCGTTTCTTGAAAGCGGCAATGAACGCTGATACGGATGGCCTTGCAGGTCTTCAGCAATTGGCTGGTGACGCTACACTTTTATACTATACAACAGAAGAAGCAAAAGAAGGCCGCGATGCATTCAAAGAAAAACGTACTCCGGACTTCGGGCAATTCCCTCGTTTCCCTTAATGAAACGCGTGAATCGATGAGACTGACAGCTTGGCGGAAAATCGCCGGGCTGTTTTCTATATCAAAAAGGAAGAGGGGAAGCAGTAATGGCAGAAGAAAAGTTGCCGAACTGGCTTAAAAATCGGGCGCATCTTTCACCGGATCGCCCGGCAATTGAGTTTGAAGGTCATACGTATAGCTTTCTTGAACTGTATACTTTATCGGAGAAGATGGCTGGAAGGCTTTCAAGCATTGGTCTGGGCGCTGGCGATTCATGCGCGGTTTTGCTCCGTAACCATATTGATGGTGTTGTCGTTATCCATGCACTATTTCATCTCGGTGTGAAGATTGTGATGCTGAATAATAAGCTAACGGCAAAAGAGCTGTCCTGGCAGATCGAGGATAGCAAAACTGCCTATCTGGTTTCGGAAGGGTCCTTCTCCGGCAAACTCGCTGATATTGGTGAGATTCTCCCGGATTTGAAGCTTCACTTAATGGAAGAATTGCCGGATGAAGGCACAGCAGTGATACTTCAAGAGTTTTACCTTGAGGATACCGCTACGATCATGTATACATCTGGCACGACAGGAAATCCAAAAGGGGTGATCCAAACATTCGGCAACCATTGGTGGAGTGCCGTAGGGTCTGTTTTGAACCTTGGATTGCATGAAGAAGATTCTTGGTATTGTGCGGTTCCGATCTTTCATATTAGCGGTTTATCCATCTTGATGAAAAATGTGATTTATGGCATGAAAGTCGTTTTGGCGGAACGTTTTGATGAACGGGAAGCAAACCGGAGCATCCAGGAAAATGGCGTGACGATCATTTCGGTCGTGACGGCGATGCTGAATAGGATGGTGCAGGATATGAAGGGAACAAGCTATCCAAAAACCTTCCGCTGTTTCCTGTTGGGCGGCGGCCCTGCACCCGTCCATTTGCTTGAGGTATGTAAGGAGAAAGGGATTCCCGTCTATCAAACATATGGGATGACCGAAACGTCTTCACAGATTGTGACGCTGGCACCGGAATATAGCATGACAAAAATCGGCTCTGCGGGAAAGCCTTTGTTTCCTTCGCAGTTACGGATTGAGAAAGACGGCACGATGTGTGAACCGGGTGCAGTGGGGGAAATCGTGGTATCGGGTCCGAATGTGACGAAAGGCTATTTTAATCGGATGGATGCTACACAGCAGGCCATTACCGATGGATGGCTTTATACTGGGGACCTTGGTTATCTCGATGAGGAAGGTTTTTTATATGTGCTTGACCGACGCTCGGATTTAATCATTTCCGGCGGTGAAAATGTCTACCCGGCCGAGATTGAAAATGTCCTTAGTGCGCACCCCGATGTGTTCGAAGCGGGAGTGACGGGGACAGAAGATGAAAAATGGGGACAGGTCCCGCTTGCTTTTGTTGTCCTGCATCAAGGTGCAGAGCTAGGTGAGAGCGAACTGCTCGAATATTGCAAGGAGTATTTGGCACCCTATAAGATTCCCCGGAACGTGATATTTTGTAAGGAGCTTCCCCGGAATGGAGCAAGCAAGCTTCTGAGACGGGAACTGAAGAAGGAGATGGGGGAATGGCAATGAAGTTATCCTCCATTTCCCTAAAGCTCATTAAGGCCCCTTTAAAGCGGCCATTCAAGACGCATCTTGAAACGGTAAGCGACCGGGAAGTGATAATAGTCGAAGCCATGGATGAAGACGGATTGATTGGATACGGGGAAGCTGTTCCTTTTACAAGTCCTTGGTATACCGAGGAAACGATCAAAACATGCTTTCATATGTTGGAAGACTTCTTAATCCCGCTGACATTGGCCAGTCAGATCAGGCATCCTGATGAGCTGCTGAACTTATGGAGCGGAATCAGGCGGAATGCAATGGCGAAGTCGGCTTTAGAGCAGGCAATCCTCGATTTGTATGCGAAGCAGAAAGGAGTCTACCTCGGACGGCTGTTTGGCGGCGAACGAAGGGAAGTGGCCGCTGGCGTAGTCATTGCATCGAATGATATAGAAGATGCGATGCGCCAGATCGAGGATTTTTCCGATTCCGGTTATCAGCGATATAAAATAAAAATAAATCCTCAAAATGATCTGGAGTTTTTAGCGGAAATCCGTCGGGCCTATCCCGATATCCCGCTAATGGCAGATGCCAATTCAGCGTACACTCTTGACGACATCCCGCATCTGCAAAAGCTTGATGACTTTAAGCTGATGATGATTGAGCAGCCGCTGGGGCATGACGACATTGTGGAACATTCATTTTTGCAGAAACAGCTACAGACACCCATTTGCCTTGATGAAAGCATAAATTCATTTCATGATGCAAAAAGTGCACTATCGCTCCAGAGCTGTGGGGTCATCAACATTAAGATGGCTAAAGTCGGCGGCTGGATGGAAGCTGTAAGAATCCATGATCTATGCCTGGGAAATGATGTGCCCGTTTGGTGCGGCGGTATGATTGAATTTGGCATTTCACGTGCACATAATATTGCACTTGCCTCATTAAAAGGGTTCACGATTCCCGGGGATATATCATCTTCATCCCGTTATTGGGATGGAGATATAATCGATCCTGAAGTCATCGTCGAAAATGGCATGATCCAAGTTCCCGATATAGCTGGAATCGGTTTTGCCATCAATGAAAAGCGGCTAAAGGAATTGACTACATATAGTAAACTGTTCAAATGAAACATCAAAGGAGGTGCACGGCCCACCTCTTTTGATCAAATATTGATCATATCTCCTTGTATTCCCACGATCTATGCAACTTACCCAATTCGTACTTTATTGGATGGAAACCCCACCCTTTTGGAACATGATTTTAATAGGATACTAACAGTCGGAGGAAAGGGTACGGCTGACTGAAATCAACCTCAACATTTTTAATTTGTCTGCAGATTTTTCAGAAAAATCATTTAAATGGCCCGATAGACCATAATTTTTTCGGAAAATGGGGCTTTGTCTATTTTTCCTTTATTGGATTATTTTGTATAATGAATGAAAAGAAGGGCAATCAAAGGGAAAAGGAGGGGAGAGTGTATGAAAAAACCGTACCTTATTGCGGAAATTCTACTAAGAAGGGGCATGCCTGACTATGTCATAAAAGAAGTGACGGCTTTGAAGGAGTGCGAGCTGTTTCTTTTGAAGCGAAAGTGGGGCCTATATGACCGGAAGACAGGTGCGTAAAGAATGAAAGTAAAAAGGGAACCGTTTCAAGCCGGTCCCCATGCGGTTAAGGTTTTTTTAGCCGGTACCTATTGACTGGACGGCCTATGCTGCCATATTGAACGTCAAGATGAAGGACTTCTTCGCCATGCAAGTATTCAAGATAGCGCCTAGCTGTAACTCTGGCGATTCCAATTCCATCAGCCACTTCTTCTGCCGATAGTGACCCAGGCTGGGTCTTTATGAACTTCGTCACTTGCTCAAGAGTCGCGCCATTCAATCCTTTCGGAACATCATATTTCGGACGCGCTTCAGAATGTGTCTTATTTTGAAAGAGGATTCGGTCGAGCTGATTTTGGGAAATTTGATGATCAGGTTCAACCTCCATCCGAAAAGCATAATATTGTTCCAGCGTATGTTTTAGCCTATCGAATTTAAATGGCTTGATTAAATAGTCAAAAGCCCCGTTCTGTATCATTTTTCGAATCGTTTTCTGATCATTTGCCGCTGAAATGATGATGACATCCACATCAATTTGCTCTTTTCTAATTTGATAAAGTGTATCAACCCCGTTTAAAGATGGCATGAAGATGTCCAAAATGACAAGGTCGGGTTTAGACTGCCTGATTTTTTCCAGACCTTCAAGCCCATTTGAAGCTGTATCAACGATTTTAAAGGCAGGCAGGCGCTCGATGAACTGTTTGTTGACCTCTTGGACCATTGGGTCATCTTCAATTAATAGTACACGAATTTCGTTAGTCATTTTGGTTCTCCTCTATATCATGCATCGGAAAAGAAAGAAAAAAGCTTGTTCCCTCATTAGGGCGTGTCGTGAATTTCATTTCGCCGTTCGCTTTTTTTACAATTTGGTCTATTAGATAAAGACCAATTCCTGATCCTTCCGCACCTTTTGTTGTAAAACCATATTCGAAAATATCTTTATGAATGTCCTGGGGAATGCCGGGTCCATTATCCTCAAGCACGATTTGACAATGACGTTCATCCTGGTAGATGGATAGATAAACCTGCTTTGTTTCCTCTGAACAATACTTTAGCGCTGCGAATGAGTTTTCGATCAGGTTTCCGATTATCAAAACAAAATCGTGATGATCCAAGCCAGCGGGGAAGCGGTCCAATTTTGTGTGTTTGTCCATGATGAGCTCGATCCCGAGTTCCCGTCCCAAGGAGATCTTACTTAATACCAGCCCCACTAAATTATCATCGTGAATGTGCTTCGTTAAAAACCTGGTCAATTCCTCTTGTTCTTCTGTGATCTGAAAAATGTAATGCAGCGCTTCGTCAAGATTACCTAGCTGGATCAATCCTGCTATCGTATGAAGTTTGTTCATATGTTCATGGTTTTGAACGCGCAGGGCTTCAACGAATGCTTTGACACTAGTCAACTCTTCAGCTAGCTTCGTCACATCGGTGCGATCCTGGAAAATGGCCACGGCACCGATCGTTTTATCCGCAATCTTTATCGGTACCCGGTTGCTTACAATATTCCTGTTTTGAACGGAGATTTCCTGATTGAAGATGGGAGATGTCCGATCGAGCACTTCCGGGAGACGGGTATCGTGTATGATATCATTGATATTCTTGCCTATGACCACACCTTCGATCTTGAATATCTGCTTAGCCTTTTCATTGAAAATCGTGATGGCCTGATTATTATCTATGGCGATGACCCCTTCATGCATGGCATTGAAAGCGGCTGTCCTTTCAACCAACATCCGTGAAATTTCATGGGGTTCCAGTTGGAAGGTTTCTTTTTTTATCCTTTTTGCCATGAGCCAAGAGCCGCAAACACCGAATAGAAGGGTAAGGACCAGGATAATCGCGATTTCGCCTTTCAGGTCCTTGATTAATTCCGGTATCGTAGGCAGGATATTCCCGACCAGCACGACGCCGATTTGCTCTCTATCTCCATCAAGGATCGGGACAAAGGCGCGGACGGAAATGCCAAGTTCGCCAGCAGCCTTTGAAAGGTATTCGTGTTCAGCGAACGCAGCGCTTTCATCACTGCTGCTGGATGGGGTCCCCAATTGACTGAACACCGGGTGGGAATAGCGTATATGCTGATTGTTAAGTACAACTATATAATCCGCTTGATGGATTTTTCTTAAGTTTTCAATAATCGGGTTAAGCTGCGTCCATCCTTCAGGCTCACGGACCAATTTCTGTACTTCAGGGAGTTCGGCAATGGTATGGGCTGTGATCATGGATCGTTTGCCGATTTCATCTTCCCTGACCGAAACGATATTTCCGAATATAAAAATCCCGCCTATAAGTATCGAAAAAGCGACGATTACGAATGATAGCAGGGTGATTTTAATTTGAATGGGCATATGAAAGGGTTTATCCATTGGTTTTCCTCCATTACTTCTATACTTAATAGTAACAGAATTTCTATCACTTTTCGCTATTTTTCGCGCAGTGTATTACGACAGCAAAAAGCTGTGATAGAATAGTGATAATATGAAGTGAGCGGTGAGGAGTTGTCGGTATGCGTGCATTATGGGGGTATTTCTTGTTAATTGGCTTGGGGCTGTTGATAGCCGTGTATATATCGTTTCAATCGTTCTTTACAAGCTTCGGTTTCAATTTGCCGAAGGATAAGGAGCAGGTCGGGATGAAGGATCAAATCGTGATTAAGTTCAGTCATGTCGTTGCCGAAAATACACCTAAAGGGCTAGCTGCAAACCGATTTGCCCAACTTGTCGATGAATATACAGACCATCGTGTCAAAATAGAAGTTTATCCTAATCAGTCATTATATAGTGATCAGGAAGAGATTGAGGCATTACAAGAAAACAAGGTGCAGATGATTGCACCGACTGCATCTAAAATCACGAGCATATCAAAGAAATGGATGCTATTGGACCTCCCTTACGTCTTTCCAACGGATGAGGCCTTGCAGGAAGCGTTGAATGGGGAAGTGGGGGAAGAGCTGCTCAAGCAGCTGAATATCATCGATATCGAAGGACTCGCATTTTGGTCGAATAACTATAAACAGATTACAAGCAGTAAGCCGATACGGCATCCAAGTGATTTTGCAGGAAAGCATTTCAGAATCATGCCAAGTGCAGTCCTGGAAAGCCAATTCAAGCATTTTGGAGCGACAACTTCTGTCCTGGAGTTTAATGAAACGTTCAAAAGCCTTGAAATCAACGAAACTGACAGCCAGGAAAATACGATTTCAAATATCTATTCCAAGAAATTATATGAAGTGCAAAAGTATTTAACGATCAGTGATCATGGCTATTTAGGGTATGTAGTCATGATAAACGAACAGTTTTGGAACAAACTCCCGTTGGATATTCAGCAGCAAATCCAACGGGCGATGGATGATACAACGAAATGGCTATGGATCAAATCAAATGAATTGAATCAGGAACAGCTAAGGGAAATCCAGCAAAAATCGAATATCGACATCTATAAACTGTCAGATGAAGAAAAGAAAGAATGGATGGATGAGATGACCGTCATCTATCCGGAATTCGAATCCACGATTGGAACCGAATTGATGACGAAAATGGAAAAGATCCGTGAGAAGTATTTAAAGGAATAACTAACGTAAGGGAATCCCATTGAAAGGGGTTCCCTTCTTCTTTATCGTTCCCGATAGAATGGCTCTTCTGGATTTTGTAAAAAATCAATCATCTCTTCATAATCATATGTTTTTAAAACCAAACCATTTTCATCAAACACGATGAATGCAGGTTCTTTCTTTAAATCAAGTTTTGGATATTGCTCATTCAATGACTTGTAAGATGTTTCATTTGTAATTGGGCCCACATTGGTTATATTACTCTCTTCTAGTAAATCAAATGTAATTTCTTTACCAACGGCTTGGAGCGAATATGTATGACCCTCACTAGGCAAAAGATTCGGATGAATTCTAGCGTAATCATCTTTTTCATCCGTGCAAGCAACTAGCATCGATAGGAGTAGAAACGTTAAGCTTACATGTATGATCTTTTTCATATTTTCCCCTCTCTAAGCTTACATTTAATTATTCCATAAATTGTAATGATTAAAGCTTATCATAGGTTGCTCAAGAACAGGAAGCTATCATGCTTTGTCAGGAACCGAAACTCCAAGAACTCTTTAGAGTACCGAGTACAAAAAAGAAGCGAATCCAAAGGGAGCCGCTTCTTTCTCGTCTATTGCAAGGCAGTTTGCAGTGTCTTGACGTTTTTTTCCATTAAACTGAAGTAATCTTCGCCAGCTTCGATATCTTTTTCCGTCAACACGGAAAGGTTATGGAGCTCAAGTGATTTCGCTCCCATTTCCTTTTGGATGATTTCGGTAAGTTTAGAACTGATATTCTGCTCAAAGATGACATAGTTCAAGTCTTCTTTTTCAGCCATGGTTACGATTTTCCCCAGTTCCTTTTGAGAAGGTTCGTTTGAAGACGTTAGTCCTGTGACGCCAATTTGTTCCAATCCGTAGCGTTCCTCCCAATAACCATATGCAGAATGGGAAACGATGATCTTATTGGTACGGCCCGACTCGATCGTCGTCGCGAATTTTTCATCTAGTGCCTCAAGCTTTTCGGAAAGCTCATTGAAATGGCTGTTGAAATATTCTTCCTGTTCCGGCATTTTTTTCGTTAATTCATCCTTGATGGTTTTAGCCATGTCAATGGAATAGATGGGATCTAACCACAAATGCGGATTAACGCCCCCATGGTCATGACCGTCTTCTTCATTTGCATGTTCGTCTTCATGCTCATGCTCCTCTTCATCAAGATGAACCGTTTCACCCACCGCAATTGTGCTGACGCCTTCTTTGCTTAGAATTGGTTCAGCTTTGGTTACAAAGCCTTCAAGATTATAGCCAATATAGAAAAACAGGTCTGATTCAGCCATTTTCACAATATCTTTTTGAGAGGGTTCGAATGAGTGCTCATCCGTTCCTGGAGGATAAACCGTCTCGACATTCACGTACTCTCCGCCAATGGCCTCAGTGAAGTATTGTAAAGGGTAAACTGTCGTATATATATCCAAGGCATCCTTGGTTTCTTCTTTACTCGATTCTCCCTTTGAGTTGCCGCAGGCTGACAGAAATACCGCAGTAACAAGGAAAAGGGAGAGCCATGCTCGAATTTTCATATGATATGCTCCTTTATAATTCGTATTGATTACGATTTGAATTTTATATGGTAAAAACGAAATGATTACGATTTGACTTCTGTATGATACAAAAGATTGCAAAGGAAAGCAAGGTTTTTTTTTATTGGTCCTTACCTTTTTCTTTTTTTTCGGGAACAAGGTCAATGCCCCCTGGATGAAACGGATGACATTTAAGAATCCGGATGAGTGCTAACCAGCTTCCTTTTATAGGTCCGAAACGATTGACCGCTTCCAAACCATAATGGGAACAAGTTGGATAAAAACGGCAGGTGGGCGGTTTTAATGGAGAAATGGCAACTTGGTAAAAACGGATGACTCCCATTACTATTTTTTTCATCACGATGCTTTCAGCTCTTTTCGAGTAAATTGACTACCCTCAATTATAGCATATTTTCTAAATTTCCCAAAAGGGTAAAAAAGGAATGAGCCTATTGGCAATCCGATTGATATAATGAGAATTAATTTTAAAGGATGAAATATATTGTTATTCAAGGTAAAATAGAGATGACATACAATTAAGGAGTGAATTAAATGCCTTCAGTTGAAAGCTTTGAATTAGATCATAACGCTGTTAAAGCCCCATATGTTAGACATTGCGGTGTCCATAAGGTAGGAACAGACGGTGTTGTTAATAAATTTGATATCCGTTTTTGCCAGCCGAATAAACAAGCGATGAAGCCGGACACGATCCATACCCTGGAACATTTGCTTGCATTCAATATCCGTAAGCATTCCGAGCGCTTCGATCACTTTGATATTATCGACATTTCGCCAATGGGATGTCAAACAGGATATTACCTTGTGGTCAGCGGCGAGCCGACTGTGACGGAAATCATCGATGTTCTTGAAGATACATTCAAGGATGCTGTTACAATTACCGAAATTCCTGCTGCAAACGAAAAACAATGCGGCCAAGCAAAATTGCATGATCTTGAAGGAGCTAAGAAATTAATGAATTTCTGGCTTGCACAAGATAAAGAAGATCTTCATAAAGTTTTCGGTTAATAAAAAAGTTCCTGTCCATTTGTGACAGGAACTTTTTTCATTTTTCGGGTTCTTCTTTTTTTCCCTCATCCTCTGGCAAAGGTTTGACCGGATCGACTGTATGCTTGTAGCTGTAACCTTTTCCGATGGTTAAGACCGATAGTGCCAATACAATCAGAATCACAATAATGGAGATAACTAAAACCGTAATCATACTTTACAGCTCCTAACGTTCACAATTTAGATTCATTTTAGCATAAGAACCGAGTCAGATAATGTTTCAATTTTCGAATAGAGGGAATTATAAAGGTATAACCAACTTACGGAGGTAGATATTTATGGCCCAGAAAAAATTAGGAACTTTAGTGAATAAGGAAATAGCAAACTTCAGTGTTCTTTATACAAAAATTCATAATTACCATTGGTTCGTGAATGGACCGCACTTCTTTGAACTTCACCAAAAATTGGAAGAGTTATATAAAGAAGTGACATCCAACTATGACGAATTGGCTGAAAGACTATTGGCCATTGGTGAAAAGCCGGTTGCTACCCTTAAAGAGTACATGGAATTAACGACGATCGAAGAAGCGACAGGTAATGAAAATACAGAAGATATGGTCCAAAGCGTCATAAGTGATTTTGAAAAGCTTTCCGAAGAGTTCCTGGAAATCATCGAAGTTGCCGAACAAGAAGATCCGGTTACGGCCGATATGCTGACAGGCATGAAGAAAAGCTTAAACAAACATGCTTGGATGCTGCGTGCATATTTAGGACATTAAGATTTAGGAAAAGCCCTGCTTCGGTAGGGCTTTTTTTTTGCTTAAACCTATAAAAAAGGCATCCATCAAAAGAGGGACACCTGACATGGTATGTATTTAATGAATATTCCTAGGCGGAAAATGTGTAGGTTTCGTGTCGCTTAAACTATTTTGAGCAAACTTCCCTTTTAACGTTTCAATAATGTAAAGGCCCATTAAATTGGTTAGTTCCTGATCATCCATCTCTTGAAGCAATTCGAAAATTTCCTTGCGGTCAAGCTGTTCCAGAACCGCAAACGTAAGCATATCAATATCTTCTTCATCACCAGTCATCTTATCACGGTACATATTGTATAATTCTTCAATTAACTTCAAAACTTTCACCTCACATTTATTAGAAATCCGTTATCTCTTTATATGTAGGTTATCAAAAAAACCTCTGGGTGCATATAAAAATCTTAAGGGATGCTTGGGCTTATTATATGTTTTACCCTTTGAAAGATACTTTAATCTATTATTTAACATCTTTGTTCTTCTGTAAACAAAATTTTCCATCGTATGAAGTGGGGAAATACGTGAAAAATAAGCGTAGGATATATGGAAAGGGTGGATGAATGTGTCTGAAGACAGGAAAAAATATTACATTTGGCTTCCGAATGGCCAGATAACACAAGATAGGGAAAGTTCTCCATGGAACTTCGAAATCGAGGCGACAGATAATGAAATCATCAAATTACGTGAATTATTTGATTACAATTATTCAATAGGGGAAGAAAATTTTTACCGGGCACATGTCCCATACCTTCAATATCATTTTGACCGTGAAAATGATAAGCAGGATATCACCCTTCAAAAAATTTACGAAATGATTTACGCCCTGGGTACTGAAGAAGGAAGACGGCATATAGAAAGCATGGGAATACTACAGGCAAAACCAACAGACGATGGCCTCGAATATTGAGGGTCCATCGTTTTTTTGATGTAATGCAGATTCCCGCTGGATAGTGATTTTTTTTACCCATATAATGAAACAAGGAGCATAGCACCATTTCTTATACGGAGAGAAGGGGAAAAATGAAACGATTTCTTGATAAGAACGGATATAAGGTCGAATTCTCCGAGAATCCTGTCTTTGGAGAGCCTTGGCATGTTTTTGTGCTAAGCCGATATAAGGGCAGGTGGGTATTGACCAAACACAGAGAAAGGGGATTCGAGTTCCCTGGTGGTAAACGGGAAGCAGGGGAATCCATTGAAGAAACGGCCATACGGGAAGTTTATGAAGAAACAGGAGGCTTGGTGGGCCAGCTGCAGTTTTTGGGACAATATAAAGTGCATGATCCAGTGAAGCCATTCGTTAAATCAATATACTATGCCGAATTGCGTGAAATAGAGAAGAAACGGAATTACCTGGAAACGGATGGCCCGATCTTTATGGAATCATTGCCGGATGTACTCGGTGAGGAGTTTAGCTTCATCATGAAAGATGAGATTGTACCGTTGAGCTTATCGAGACTGAATGATGGCACTTTGCAAAGAAACGAGTGAATGTCAGGAACTCACGAGTAAAAAGGAAGAATTCACGAGTAAATCGCGCAAACTCACGAGTAAATCACCGAAACTCACGAGTAAATCATCAAAACTTACGAGTAAATCATCAAAACTTACGAGTAAATCGCCGAAACCAACTACATTCATGTTTTAACTCAGCATGAGTGAAAAACTGCCGAGGCTTATCGGCAGTTTGGTCAGTCTTTGATTAATTTTCGCTCGAGCAGTTCGACTAGTTGATACATGATTGTGGCAAAGACGGCAATGATCATCAAGGCAAGCATTACAAGGGTGAAGTTGAAGACTTGAAAGCCATAAATGATTAGGTAGCCGAGTCCTTTGGCCGAAACAAGGAATTCCCCTACGATGACGCCGACCCAGGAGAGGCCGACATTCACTTTCAATGTCGAGATGATCGTTGGGAAGGATGCGGGTAATATGGCTTCCCGAAAAGCTTGTGTTCTTGTGGCGCCAAAAGTTTGGAGTACTTTCAGGTAGTTCGGGTCCACTTCGCGAAATGCAGTGTAGACGACGATGGTGGTGATGATGATGGAGATGATCGCCCCCATCGAGATGATGGATGGAAATCCAGGGCCGAATGCTACGATGATGATGGGGCCGAGTGCCACTTTCGGCATCGCATTTAAAATGACGAGATAAGGATCAAGTGTTTTGGATAATCTTGGCGACCACCAAAGCAGGGATGCCAGGATCGTTCCAAGCAGTGTTCCTATGATAAAGCCGAGAACGGTCTCGAATAGCGTCACTCCGGAATGGGATAGCAGGGTTCCGTCACCCAATTTCTGTATGAAAAGATGCCACACTTTAGTCGGGGAGCTGAAGATGAGCGGATCGATCAGTTCCTTCCTGGATAAAAGTTCCCAACTGCTGAAAAAAACGATGAAAATCAGGATCTGATAAAAGCGAATGAGCCTGTTTTCTTTTTTTAATGAGGTTTTATATTGGTTATGAAGCTGTTCAATATTCAAGGCTCTCAAGCTCCTTCCAGATCGTTTGGAATAGCATTGGATACTGCGGATGGTTGCGTGCATGGAAAGGCGTGAGTTCACGCAATTCTTCGGGCACCTTGAAGGTTTTGTGCACGCTTCCCGGATTCGCGGAAAACAGAAAGATGCGGTCACTCATCGCAATGGCTTCACCGATATCATGGGTGACGAGGACGGCTGTCTTTCCGAAGGATTTCAGGGTTTCAAAAACAAGGTCTTCCAGCTTCAACTTGGTTTGGTAATCAAGAGCTGAAAACGGTTCATCAAGCAAAAGGATTTTTGGGTCGACCGCCAGTGTCCGTGCCAGTGCAGCCCTTTGCCTCATTCCTCCCGATAGTTCGCGCGGATATAATTTTCCGGTGTCTCCCAATCCAACGTCACTTAAAAGTTTAAGCGTTTTTATTCTCTCAAGTCCTTCATCTTTTTTAATCAATTTCAATCCTAATAAGATATTTTCTTCTATCGTCTTCCATGGAAATAGATAATCCTGCTGCAGCATATAGCCGATTGAAAGGTCGCTGTTGGCTTTCAGCGGTTTGTTTTCGAGCAGGATCTTTCCTGAAGTGGGCGGAAAGAGCCCGGCGATGATGGAAAGCAGGGTGGTTTTTCCGCAGCCGCTCGGACCTAGAAAAGAGACGAATTCACCTTTTTCAATGTCGAGGGAAATGTCCGCAAGTGCGGTCGCTGCCGTCTGATTTGAAAAATAAGTATGGTGAATGTCTTGGATTTTTAAAAAGCTCATCGGACATCCTCCTTACCTTTTGCTATGTTATTTTGTGACTTCTTCAGCAAAGTCGGTATTGACCAGCTCTTCATGGCTAATACGTGTTGGAAGCTCGCCTGCTTCATCCATGATGTTTTGAAGATTGTTCCATTCTTCTTCATCAAGAATGGGATCGGTGGCAAAGGATCCTTGTTCTTTGTAGCGGTTGATGACTGTTTCCATCGTCTCGAGATTGGTATCCTCAAAATACGGCTGAATGACTTCGGCAATTTCGGCAGCATCGTTTTCCTGAACCCAATCTTGTGCTTTCTTCAAGGCCCTCGTGAATTTTTCGACAGTCTCTTTGTCTTCTTTCAAATAGCTTTCTTTAGCCATATAAACTGTATATGGAAGATGACCGGACTCGGTGCCGAAAGAAGCGACGATATAGCCCTTTCCTTCTTTTTCAAACACACTGGCCGTTGGTTCGAACAGTTGAACGAAATCGCCGGTTCCGGAAGCGAAGGCAGTTGCGACATTCGCGAAATCAATGTTCTGGATGAGGTTCAAATCTTTTTTCGGGTCTATGTTATGTTTTTTCAATACGAACTCTCCGGCCATTTGCGGCATCCCGCCTTTGCGCTGGCCTAGGAATGTAGAGTTTTTCAGCATATCCCAATTGAAGTTGTCAATTTTTTCACGTGAAACAAGGAACGTTCCATCCGTCTGTGTTAATTGGGCGAAGTTGATGACGGGGTCATTCGAGCCTTGTGCCTGAACGTAAATCGATGTTTCGGAGCCAACGAGAGCAATATCCGCGCCATTGGAAAGAAGCGTGGTCATCGTCTTGTCGCCGCCTGCCGTCGTTTTCAAATCAATGCTGAGGCCCTCATCTTTAAAAAAGCCTTTTTCGATAGCGACATATTGCGGAGTATAGAAAAGGGAGCGGGTTACTTCGGCAACCCTTACCTTCGTTGTTTCCTGTTCTTTGTTGCCGCATGCGCCAAGCGGGATCACCAGCACGCACAGAAGTAAAAATACGACACCTGCTTTACACCATTTTTTCAAAATGCCTTCCTCCTTGATATATGGGTATTTTGCCTACATTATCGTATGAACGGAAGAAAAAAATGTGAATGCCTCTCAGGGGATAAAAACAAGCGGATGTTTTACAATAAGAATAAAGAGAAAGGAGAGTGGAAATTGGAGAACGGAACGATTATTTCAAAACAGCGGTTTCCATCACCGCATCCACGAATCCATCTTTATTCAGTTACGTACATATCACAGGGCCTGAAGGTAAAAGGTTTGCTGGCTGAACCGGTTGATGGCGAAATACATGATGCCTTCTTATATTTACGCGGCGGGATTAAAAATGTCGGCAAGGTGAGGCCTGCAAGGATCGTGCAGTATGCTGTAGAAGGTTTCATCGTTTTTGCTCCTTTTTACCGTGGAAATCAAGGCGGGGAGGGGGATGAGGATTTTGGAGGCGAAGATCGATTCGATGCGATATCAGGATTCAATCTTCTTGAACAGCATCCCAGGGTGAACAAGGATCACATTCATATCCTCGGATTCTCCCGTGGCGGCATCATGGCCCTTTGGACTGGGATATATTGCAGGAACGCAGCGTCGATCGTTACGTGGGGAGGTGTGTCGGATATGTTTTTAACATATGTCGAACGGGTCGATATGCGTCGGATGATGAAGCGTGTCATCGGCGGAACACCTAAAAAATGCCCGGATCAATATGAATACCGTACACCATTGTTTGCGATTGATGATTTGAATGTACCCGTCCTGATCATACATGGTGAAAAAGATGACAATGTCGCCATAGAACACGCATACCGGCTGGAAAAAAGGTTGAAAATGCATGACAAAGAGGTCGAAAGCTGGTATTTCCCTCAATTCACGCATTTCTTCCCGCCTGCCGTAAACAGAAAAGTAGTCGAAGATTTAACATCTTGGATGAAAAGTAAAACCGAATAATGATAGAATGAAGGATATACTAAGTATATTGGCAAGAGGAGGAGATACACATGGGCATGCCTATGGAGCTAAATACCATGATCGTTACAAAAGGGAACGAAACCCGTGAAGAAGAAAACATTTTTCGGCTGGCGAAAGCTGGTTACAGGTTATACCCTATCGATATTCCAATCGATGTCCGTAAAACGATCCAATCTGATTCAAGCGGAACAGCCGTTATCCAAAAAATTGAATGGACCAGTGAAAAGACCATCATTACGTACCAACTGCTATCACTGAATTCAACTAACTAAATAGACAAGCGCTTGCCGGGAATCGCCTCCGCTGCAAGCGCTTTTTTTGTTTTGGCGGAATTCGACAGATGCACGGAAAATTCGTGAAAAAAATCTGACTCAAGTAAAACGGGATTTTATCAGCTTAGAATCCCTGGTGGATATTCAATCTTCGAAATGATTGTCACGAAAAGAGTGGTAAAATGGTGTAAAGTGCATGAGGCGGGGTGGTTTGATGATTTTGGTGAGTTCTTGTTTAGCGGGCCTTGAGGTAAGATACAATGGTACTCACAGCTTGGATGATGGAATTATGGCATTGATGAGGGAGAAAAAGGCTATAGCGGTTTGTCCTGAATTGCTTGGCGGTTTTTCGACACCGAGGGAACCTGCTGAGATAGTTGGCGGTGAAGGTGGGGATGTCCTTGATGGAAAAGCGAAGATCATCGAAAAGTCGGGCAGGGATGTAACGGAATTGTACATAAAGGGAGCGAATCTTACGTTATTGAAAGCCCAGGAGGTAGGGGCGACGTTAGTCGTTTTAAAAGAAAATAGTCCATCCTGCGGGAGTGCCACGATATATAATGGGGAATTCAAGGGGAAGAAGAAGGTCGGGAATGGAGTAACCGTGGCTTTGCTTAGGAGGCATGGGTTCACGGTCATTTCAGAAGAAAGGTTATTCGATTATTTGGATGAAAAATGAGTAATGGCATTTTAGATAGTGCTTTTGAAAGAAGGGGAATACATGGAGGATATCAATCTCTATACTTTGCTATTTTTAGTACTTGCGGGTTTTATTGCCGCATTCATCGATTCCGTAGTGGGCGGGGGCGGGTTAATTTCCATTCCTGCTTTATTGTTCACGGGGATATCGCCTTCAGCGGCACTTGCCACTAACAAGCTGGCGGGTACCATGGGGTCTTTAACGAGTACGATTTCATTCATTCGGGCTGGAAAAGTGGATTTCAATTTCGTCATCAAGCTGTTTCCGATCACCGTGATTGGAGCGGCTTTAGGAGCGTACGTTGTACATTTCGTTTCCGCAGAGATATTGAAGCCCCTCATTTTGATCTTGCTGGTCATTGTCGCGATTTATACGTTGGTAAAAAAGGATTGGGGTAAAGATGCAAAATATAAAGGGCTGACAAGGAAGAAAATGATACTTTTGATAGTCATAATATTTGCGATTGGTTTTTATGATGGCTTTCTTGGACCAGGCACAGGTTCCTTTTTATTATTTTCATTTCTGATCATTGGGTTTGATTTTGTCCAGGCAGCCGGGAATGCAAGAATATTGAATTTTGGAAGCAATATTGCCGCACTTATCATTTTTTTATCTATGGGGACCGTCAATTTTGCCTATGGAATCCCGATGGGTCTTGCAATGGTCGCGGGAGCATTGGTAGGAACGAACTTCGCCATAAAGAAAGGTGCTTCCTATGTCCGTATCTTATTCATTTGCGTCACGGTTTTATTGATTGGAAAAAATGTCCTTAATTATTTTCATATTTTTTGATGGAGTGTTCAGCGAATGAATTCCTATTAAAAATGGCCGGGGATACAAGGCGTATTTCTGGCTATTTTTAAACAAGGTTTCGCTTCTTCAGGTGTTGGCAAATCAGCTTCCCCGTAGGTTTGCAGTTCGCCATGAAATACTTCTGCATAAGAGGCCAATGCGTCTTTTGCTAATCCTCCTGTTTCGTGTTGACTATCCATTCGACAGAATTAAATTTTCTTATCAAAACAAGCTTCGCAGATGAAACTTCCTTCATTTTTTAAATATGCTTTTATTTCAGTCACCCCTTTACGCCTTGGATAACGCATTTTCACAAAAACGACTTCTTCCCCCTTCATTTCTTTACCACATTTAACACAATTGGGATCCTTCCCGAACATTACAGCACCTCCAAGGTAATAGATTGACTTCAATGAAACGTTAAATCTCCCCGAACTATCACATATGTATTTAACATTTACAAATCCAAATTGGACTTTGCTTTAATCCTTCGCTAAAGAAAATGGAAGCAGCCGTTTCATAATCTGGCTGAATAGAAAAAGCCTGCCGCTTACGTGACAGGCTTTTCTCTCTATTTTATTTTTTATAATGGAAGGGGGGATTTCACTTTGCAATGCGTTAATAGGATATCGACAATACGCTTTGAAGCGAATCCATCTCCATATGGGTTGGAAGCGGTCGCCATTTTTTTATAGGTTTCTTCATTTGTAAGTAATTCTGAGGCTAATTGATAAATTCGTTCTTCCTCAATTCCTGCCAATAAAAGGGTACCGGCATCGATTCCTTCCGGACGTTCTGTTGTATCGCGTAACACAAGGACAGGAACGCCAAGTGAGGGAGCTTCTTCTTGCACCCCTCCGGAATCTGTCAATATGAGATGGGCGTGCGCCGCAAAATTATGGAAATCAAGCACCTCAAGCGGCTCTATTAAGTGAAGCCTTTCCGTTTCACCGAAAATCCGGTAAGCAATTTCACGGACAACCGGGTTTTTATGAAGCGGGAAAACAACTTGGATATCCGTGTAATCTTCAAGCAGCCGTTTGACGGAACGGAATATTTCTTCCATTGGTTTTCCGATATTTTCCCGTCTGTGCGCTGTCATCAATAACATGCGATCTCCATTCAAACCAGATAGAATCGGATGATCATAGTCTTTACTTACTGTTGTTTTCAAAGCATCGATAGCCGTATTGCCAGTAATATGGATACAATCACTCTTTTTATTTTCCAAAATTAGATTCTCTGCCGCCTGATTTGTAGGGGCAAAGTGCAAATCGGCCATGACGCCTGTCAGCTGCCTATTCATCTCTTCAGGATATGGAGAATACTTATTACCAGTCCGCAGACCAGCTTCAACGTGACCAATCTGTATCTTATTATAGAAGGCTGCCAGGCTGGCGATGAAAGTTGTCGTGGTATCCCCATGTACGAGGACGATATCTGGTTTTATGTCTTTCATGAGCGAACTCAATTTTTCAAGCCCTCGAGTTGTAATTTCTTCTAATGTTTGTCTATCCTTCATCATATCCAAATCGTGATCTGGATTTATCTGGAAACATTGCAAGACTTGGTCGAGCATTTCCCTATGCTGGGCGGTGACCACCACGATGGTTTCTATTTCTTCTGGATGCTTTTTCAGTTCCAAAACGACTGGTGCCATTTTGATAGCCTCTGGTCTTGTACCAAATACGGTCATGACCTTAATACGTTGTTTAGGCATGCTCATTTCCTCCCCTTCTGAATGTCTCCCCCATTATAACGGGAAGTTCAGGGGAAATATAAAAACGAAACAATTATTAACAGAATTTTTACAATATTAATAATGACTTTATACTTCTTTAACCTTAAGTTAATATCTGGCATTTACAATATAAAGCAGGAAGTAAGCTAAGCAGAATAGAGGTGATAGGCGAATATGAAAAGCGTCCTGATGATCGTGCAAAACTTTTATCCGGAAATCGGAAGTGCGGGAAATAGAATGAAAAATATATATCTCCATTTGAAAAGAAACGGATTCGAGGTAACGGTCATCACATTGAAGCCGAGTTATCCTAATCAAAGTTTATATCAAGATACAAAGTTTTGGGATGAAGATAGCATTGAAGAAGATGTCATCAGGATTAAGCCGGACAAAGTGAAGAGGTATACAAGCAATATGGGGAAGCGGTTGCTTCATTATCTTGAAGCGATGTGGCTTTTCATTTATACAATCATCCGTCTCGAAAAAAAATATGATTATGTGTTTGCCACGACCCCGCCGATCTTCCCTACATTGGCAGCGTTGATCGCCAAGAAAAAGATGAAGGCGAAACTCATTACCGATGTCAGGGATTTATGGCCGGAATCGTTGATAGGTGTAGGCGTATTCAATAATAAGTGGGTTTTGAAAATCGCTTTCTTCCTGGAAAGGAAGCTATATAGGCATTCAGATTTTATCATCATCAATAGTCCTGGTTTCAGGGATTATATCGTTGCAAAGGGAGTCAAGGAAGAGGCCATCCAATTCATCCCCAATTCGCTTACTGCGGATGAGCTGACGTTAAAGAACTTGCTTACACCCGTATCGGAAAAGGTAATCAAGGTCGTTTATGCGGGGAATATCGGACTGGCCCAGGACTTGAAAAAACTGATAGCAGTCGCTGAAAAGCTAAGGGAACATAAACAAATCGAGTTCTCGATGATTGGATATGGATATCGGATATCCGAAGTGGAGAAGGAGATAAGCTCTAGAGGGCTGACTAATATTAAGATGATTAATGCGATGAATCGAAGAGTGACTCTTCATGAAGTTTCAACGTCTCATATTGCCTATGTGAGCTTGGTTGAAAAAGAAGTCTTCAATAAGGTCCTGCCCGGTAAAATCATCGATTATATGTGTGTCGGAAAACCCATTGTCGGTGATGTGGACGGCAGGGCCAAGAAGATGCTCATAGAGGCGAAATGCGGGTTGGTGGCAGAGAGCAGAAATGTTGATGAAATCTGTCAGCATATATTGACAATGGCCTCAGATCCGGCCCTTCGTGAAGAACTGGGAGAAAACGGTCATCGGTATGCTAAACAACATTTTCAATGGTCTAAAAATATTAAAGGTCTCATCAACGTGATGGAAGCGTCAGGCTGAAAAATCCGGAAGTGGAGGACAACATGGCGAAGAAAGTATGTATGTTCGTGTGGAATCACTTTACGAACGATGCGAGGGTTCTAAGAGAATGCACAGCACTTACAGAAGCGGGTTATGAAGTCGATTTAATTGCCATTCATAACTGGAAAATCGAAGGTTTGGCCAAAAAGGAGAAACACCAAAATGGTTTCTCGGTCACTAGGGTGAATAACCGCTGGGAGGCGCTTAATAAAATTCTCAGGATCGTAGGCAAATTGAAGAAAAAGAAGTTTGAAATCGCCCTATTTGCCTTAGTGATCTGGAATACGTTGTGGAATTTGAACTTGATCAACGGCTGGGTGGGGTCGGGAATACTGTTCGGTGCATTTGCACTCCTTGCGCTGGGCACCCTGTTCATCACGAAAACGAAGCTGCCGACACTATTAACGAGGAGCTACATTTTTGGTCAAATGATCTATCATGGCCGGAAAAGGAAATATGATTTCTATCATTCAAATGACTTGAATACGCTCATGCAGGGAGCGATCAGCAGTAAATGGCTGAGAAGGAAAAAGCTTATTTATGACTCGCATGAAGTTCAAACGAGCAGAACGGGATATAATAGCCGAATTTACGGGATGATGGAGAAATTCCTATTAATGTTCGTCGATGAAATGATCGCCGAAAACCATACGAGAGCTAAGTATAACGAAGACTTATATGGTCTGTATCCCAAGGTGGTCCATAACTACCCGATTCCAACCAATCCGGAGGAAAGTACGGCCGTGAATTTGCATGAGCTGCTCGATTTGCCAGAGAATGAACCGATATTGTTATACCAAGGCGGCGTTCAAATGGGAAGAGGGTTAGAGCAATTGGTTGATGCTGTACCGATGATCGAGGGCGGAACGGTAGTTTTTATCGGGGATGGAAGGATCAAGGATGAATTAATGAAGAAAGTGAGCGACATGAACCTGGAGCATCGTGTGAAGTTCCTGCCGAAGGTTCCGGTCGACGAGCTGCTCCATTATACAAAAAATGCGTATTTAGGTTTTCAGATATTGAATAATGTCTGCTTTAATCACTACTCCGCTTCTTCAAATAAATTGTTTGAATACATGATGAGCGGTGTGCCAGTGGTTGCCTGCAGCTTTCCTGAAATTCAAAAGGTTGTCGATACGGAAAAAATCGGTGTATGTGTCGATTCGCATGATCCAAAATCAATTGCCGAAGGTGTCAATTACTTATTGAAGCATCCTGAAAAAAGGGCGGAAATGAGCCAAAACTGCCTGAAGGCGCGACAAAAATACAATTGGAAACAAGAGAAGGAAATCTTTATCGAAATCTATCAAACAGCCTAACAAATTTGAGTGCAGCAGAAAAATAGATAGGAGTGGTTTATATGAAACTTTGTACAATCGGACTAGGTTATATAGGACTTCCAACTTCTTTAATGTTTGCGAAATACGGTGTCGATGTTGTCGGCGTGGATATCCATCCTGAGATTATTTCCAATTTGAATAGCGGCAGGCTCCATATCGAAGAACCTGGATTGGATGAGGTATTAGAAGAAGTGATTGCTTCCAATAAGTTCCGAGCTGCGTTAAGCCCGGAACATGCGGATGTTTTCATCATCGCGGTGCCTACTCCAAATAAAAAGGACATGCACCAATCCTGTGATTTAACACACGTCATGGATGCCACCTCAAACATTCTTCCTTTTATCAAAAAAGGAAATGTCATCATTATCGAATCGACGATAGCGCCAAGAAGCATGGATGATCATATTAAACCGATGATCGAGAGGACGGGCCTTACCATCGGAAAAGACATTTTCCTCGTACATTGTCCTGAACGCGTTTTACCTGGAAGGATTCTTGAAGAGTTGGTTCATAATAACCGTATCGTAGGGGGCATCACCGAAACATGCTCATATAAAGGAAGTCTTGTTTACAAAACCTTCGTTCAAGGGGAGATCATTCAGACCGATGCGAAAACGGCTGAAATGTCCAAACTGATGGAAAACACCTTCAGGGATGTCAATATCGCCCTTGCGAATGAGCTGACGAAAATCTGTTTCGAGCTGGACATCAATGTTTTGGATGTCATATCGATGGCAAACAAACACCCTCGTGTCAATATACACCAACCAGGACCAGGAGTTGGCGGCCATTGTTTAGCGGTCGATCCGTATTTCGTCGTTGCAAAGGCGCCAGAGTATGCGAGAATCATTAAATTGGCCCGTGATACCAACGTATCGATGCCTTATTACATCGTTAATTCCGTAAGGATGATGCTAGAGGGGATCCGGAAGCCAAAAGTAGCCGTTTTCGGTCTAGCATACAAAGGAAATGTAGATGATATTCGTGAAAGTCCCGCCATTGATGTCGTCAATATCTTGATGGGGATGGAAAACATGGATGTAGCCTTGCATGACCCGCATGTCAAATCTGGAAAGATGCCAGTCGTATCAGTGGAAGACGCTGTAAATGATGCCGACTTGATACTTATCCTGACGGACCATGATGAATTTAAACAGATGGATTATGATAAGCTATCGAATCTCATGAGCAATAAATTAGTTCTGGATACACGCAATTGCATTGATGCAACTAAAACGGATGTCCCGGTAGCCAACCTGGGAAATATATATCAATACAAAACGGTGTCCATGAAAAAAGACAGGAATAAAGCGATCATCTAAAAACTTGGACAACATCGATAACGGAATAACGATGAAGGGGGCACTGACTATCACAGTGCCCTTTTTCCACTGAAAAAGGACCATGCAAGAACGAGGCCCTTTCAGAACGTGGAAACGATCCAGTTGTTTTCAGATCCGCTTCCTGTACGTCAAGCCTCCTCACCGCAAGCATCCTAGCAGAGTCTCGGCTAGCCAATCATTCGAGCGCAGCCGCCATATTTCGAGCTTCAAGGCAGTTATAATTCGACTACAGATGCCGTATTTCGGGGTACAAGGTAGTAAATTCGACTGAAAGAGCCGTATTTCGGGCTGTAAGCTAGTAGATTCGAGCGCAGCCGCCGTATTACGTGCTATAAGGCAGTAAATTCGAGCACAGATGGCGTATTTCGAGCTGAAAGGCAGTGAATTCGACGGTAGACGCGTATTCGGGAGCAAGGCAGTAAATTCGACACAGATGGCGTATTTCGAGCTTCAAGGCAGTTATAATTCGACTACAGATGCCGTATTTCGGGGTACAAGGTAGTAAATTCGACTGAAAGAGCCGTATTTCGGGCTGTAAGCTAGTAGATTCGAGAGCAGTCGCCTTATTACGTGCTAAAAGGCAGTAATTTCGACCACAGATGGCATATTTCGAGCTTCAAGGCAGTAAATACGACGGTAGACGTGTATTCGGGTGCAAGGCCGTAAATTCGAGCGCTGCCGCCATATTTCAGGGTGTATGGGAGTAAGTTCTAGCGCAGATTTCGTATTTCGGGTTACTGGTACTTTATTCGACAGTAGACGAGGTATTTCGCCTTCCATGGCACTTAATAAAGTAAACCATAATCATGGTTCGGGAAGTGACGTTTCTTACCGACAAACTGAAAGGACCAAGCAAGAGCTTGGTCCTTTTGTGTACAATTTATTAAGCTGTCGGGCCGCCAAGTTCTTCGATTTCACTTGGAACGCTTTTGAATTTCTTGAAGTTTGCACGGAATTGTGTGGCAAGGTCTGTTGCTGCTTCTTTATAAGCGGCAGGATCTGCCCAAGTCTTGATTGGTTGAAGCACTTCATCAGGAACACCAGGAACATGAAGCGGGATATCCAAACCGAAGATATCATCTTTGATCGTTTCGATGTTCGCTAATTCACCTTCAAGCGCCGCTTGTACCATTGCACGGGTGTAAGCAAGTTTCATACGGCTTCCAGTTCCGTATGCTCCGCCAGTCCATCCTGTGTTGACAAGGTATACCTTTGCATTGTGCTCGTCAATTTTATCACCAAGCATCTCAGCATAGCGTGTAGCTGGAAGCGGTAAGAATGGTGAACCGAAGCAAGTGGAGAATGTAGCTTCCGGTGAAGTTACGCCTCTTTCAGTACCAGCCAATTTACTAGTGTATCCGCTTAGGAAGTGGAACATTGCCTGTTCTTTGGAAAGCTTGCTGATTGGAGGCAGAACTCCTGAAGCATCAGCCGTTAAGAAAATGATTGTATTTGGATGTCCTGCAATACTTGGGTTCACGATGTTATCGATTGCTTGCATTTGGTAAGCAGCACGAGTGTTTTCAGTCAATGAACTGTCATCATAGTTTGCTTCACGCGTATCCGGATCAACAACAACATTTTCCAATACAGCACCAAAACGGATTGCATCGAAAATTTGCGGTTCTTTTTCACGTGAAAGGTTGATCGTTTTTGCATAGCAGCCGCCTTCGATGTTGAATACGCCGTTAGAAGACCAGCCGTGCTCGTCATCGCCAATCAATTTACGGCTAGTGTCTGCTGATAAAGTTGTTTTGCCCGTACCGGACAGTCCGAAGAATAAAGCGACGTCCCCTTCACGTCCTACGTTGGCAGAGCAATGCATTGGAAGGATTCCAGCCTCTGGAAGTAAGTAGTTCATGATCGAGAAGATCGATTTTTTCATTTCTCCTGCATATTCCGTTCCGCCGATCAGGATCGTACGGCGTTCAAAAGAAACGATGATGAACGTTTCGGATGTAGTTCCGTCCACTTCTGGGTCCGCTTTGAAGTTAGGTGCAGAAACGATCGTGAATTCAGCTTCGTGACCTCTCAGTTCCTCTTCGTTTGGACGGATGAACAAAGTATGGGCGAAAAGGTTATGCCAAGCATATTCATTAACAACACGGATGGGAAGACGTGATGATTCGTCTGCACCAGCGAAACCTTTAAAAACAAAAATCTCTTCTTTTGCTTTTAGGTAGTCAACTACTTTATTATATAGTTTATTGAACACATCTTCGGAAATCGGCCGGTTCACTGGGCCCCAATCGATTTTATCTTTAACTGATGCTTCTTCCACGATATATTTATCTTTAGGTGAACGACCGGTATATTTGCCAGTTTCAGCTTTTACCGCGCCGGTTGATGTTAAAACGCCTTCATTTCTGCTTAGTACTTTTTCGACCAATTGAGGAACTGATAGTTGAGTTTGCACATTGTTTCCTGTTAATAATTGGTGTAACTCATTAGAAACATCTACAGAATTCATATATGAGGTACCTTCCTTTGTTTGAGTTTTTAGATTATAATTAGTATAACACATTCATTTAATTAGTCTATACTATTTCTTTTAATTTGTGATTATTTTCAGCTGGCCGCATTAATCATTTTAATCCGGCAGGAACCGAGTCAGGATGGTCGCATATACTTTCATTAGGAAAAATTTATTTAAATAGGAAGTAAGTAAACAATACTATGTCTAAAGGGTAAGTCAGGATGTCGTCCTTTTCGATATTCAATACTTTATTATTAATGGCAATTTACAACATTTCTATTCGTATATTGCGTTGTAAACCCCTCTAGGACGTTATATCAACATGTTTTTTCAAATGAACGCCGTTCTGGGTGTAAATGTTCTTTTTAGAAAAGCATTGACAAATTCCAGCCAGATACGATAATATCTTAAATTGTACGGATTCTCTTATCCCGAGTTGGTGGAGGGACAGGCCCTTTGAAACCCAGCAACCTGCCATATTGAACTTGACTCCAAGATCGATCGCCGAAAATAAAGCGAAGGTCTTCAAGGAATAGTGGTGATGGTGCTAACCTGAGCAAGGTAAAAAACCCTTGAACGATAAGAGTGAAAGGATAGAAGACAGAATTTTAAACCTTTCCTCATTTGCCAGGGAAGGTTTTTGTGTTTTTTATAAGTAATTCTGTGTCTATAGTTGAAACTAATGAGGGAAACGAGTTCCGTAAAAATCAGGCTTATGCCTACAACATACTAACTTCCAAGGAGGAAATATGATGTCAAAGAAACGTCTATTTACTTCTGAATCTGTTACAGAGGGCCATCCGGACAAAATTTGTGATCAGATTTCAGATTCCATTTTAGATGCTATCCTAGCTAAGGATGCAAATGCACGTGTTGCGTGTGAAACTAGTGTAACTACAGGTCTTGTACTTGTTGCTGGTGAAATTACAACGTCCGCTTACGTGGATATCCCGCGTATCGTTCGTGATACGGTTAAAGGAATTGGCTACACACGTGCGAAATACGGTTTCGATGCTGAAACTTGTGCTGTTTTGAGTTCCATTGATGAGCAGTCTGCCGATATCGCAGCTGGTGTCGATAAAGCATTGGAAGCTCGTGAAGGAAACATGTCAGATGAAGAAATCGATGCAATCGGTGCAGGGGACCAAGGTCTTATGTTCGGATTCGCTTGTAATGAAACAGAAGAGCTTATGCCGCTTCCGATTTCATTGGCGCATAAACTTTCATTCCGCTTGACCCAAGTTCGTAAAGATGAAACTCTTGCTTACCTACGCCCTGATGGTAAAACACAGGTAACCGTGGAATATGATGAGAATAACCGTCCTGTACGTGTAGATACAATCGTCATCTCTACACAGCATGATGCAGAAATTACGCTTGAACAAATTCAAGCCGATCTAAAAGAACATGTGATCAAAGCTGTCGTTCCAGCCGAGTTGATCGATGCAGATACTAAGTACTTCATCAACCCGACTGGCCGTTTCGTAATCGGCGGACCTCAAGGGGATGCTGGTCTTACTGGACGTAAAATCATCGTTGATACTTACGGCGGATACGCTCGTCACGGCGGCGGTGCATTCTCTGGTAAGGATGCTACTAAAGTTGACCGTTCTGCTGCATACGCTGCACGTTACGTTGCGAAAAACATCGTGGCAGCCGGCCTTGCCGACAAAGCGGAAGTTCAATTGGCATACGCAATTGGTGTGGCAGAGCCTGTATCGATCTCCATTGATACGTTCGGAACTGGTACAGTTAGCGAAGAAGTCCTTGTTGACCTAGTTCGCGCAAACTTCGACCTTCGTCCAGCTGGTATCATCAAAATGCTTGACCTTCGTCGCCCAATTTACAAACAAACAGCTGCATACGGACACTTCGGCCGTACAGATGTCGATCTTCCATGGGAACGCACGGACAAAGCAGAAACATTAAAAGCACAAGCGTAATTCATATAAAAAAAGGTGTCCCGTTTATTTGCGGGGCACCTTTTTTATGGATTAACTTAGCCGTCTGCGGGAATAATTCAAGAAATCCCAAAGAAATTAAACTTTAAGGGCCATACTCGTGAGTTAGAGCGATTTACTCGTGAGTTTGGAGCAATACTCATGAGCTAGAGCGATTTACTCGTGAATTTGGAGCAAATACTCGTAAGTTTGAGCGATTTACTCGTGAATTTGAAGCAAATACTCGTGAGTTTCAGCGGTTTACTCGTGAGTTGCGTTCAAATACTCGTAATTTTCAGTCAAGTGCTCGTGCATTACTTTATCCGTTCCGCCGTTTTATAGTATTGGCCTTTTTCGGCGTATTCGCGTACGATGCGTTCCATATCCTGACGATCTTCTTCGTTGATTTCGCGGATGACTTTAGCTGGACGTCCGAATGCCAACATGTTCGGTGGAATGACTTTGCCTTGGGGAACGAGACTGCCGGCACCGATGAAAGCCCCTTCGCCGATTTCGGCTTCATCAAGTACGATCGATCCCATGCCGATTAAAGCTCCTTTGCGGATTTTACAGCTATGTAATATGACCTGATGTCCAATGGTTACTTCATCCTCGATGATCAATGGATTATTTGGGCTTTGGTGCAGGATGCTGTTATCCTGTATACTTACTTTTTTTCCGATGATGGTTGGGGATACATCACCGCGAATGACGGAATTGAACCAGATTGATGTTTCGTCGCCAATTTTGACATCACCTGTGACGACAGCATTTTCAGCAATATAAGCGCTTTCAGCAATTTCAGGTTCTTTGCCTTTATACGGATAAATAATCATTTTCAATCATTTCCTTTCCGAAGTGAATGTTTTTATGTATTATTTTAATATACCGTATGCAAATACACTTGGCTATTTATAATAGCAATGTACAACTTGTTAGATTTCTTTTTTGTCGAAAATCACGAATATGGTTATAATTTATATATATTATTTCAACTATCATGGATCGTACACAACAAGTGAAAAGTGAAAGGGGGATTTCGAATGTGGAAATGGGAGACAGAAGGAGACGCAAAGGGCGTCATTGTCATCATTCATGGGGCAATGGAACATCACGGGCGTTATAAGTGGATAACACAAATGTGGCTTTCAGCTGGATACCATGTCGTCATGGGCGACCTTCCTGGGCAGGGTATGACTACTCGCGCCTACCGGGGACATATCGATTCCTTTGATGAGTATTTGGACGAAGTGAAAAGCTGGATAGAAGAGGCTTATGAATATTCGTTGCCGGTCTTTTTACTTGGACACAGCATGGGCGGTTTGATTTCGATACGCCTTCTTCAGGAAGAGGAATGGGACATTGCGGGGGTGATTCTTTCTTCTCCTTGCTTGGGCCTCGTGACGAAGCCGCGGAAGTTCCTTACAATGCTCTCGCATGGTTTGAACATCGTTATGCCTCAGTTCAGGGTGGGTTCCGGATTGACACCTGAAATGGCGACGAGAAGTGCGGAAATTCGTGAATCGGATAGAAACGATACCTTATATATCACAAAGGTTTCGGTTCGCTGGTATCGCGAGCTTGCACAGGCTATGAAGGATGCTTTTGAAGAGATTCCTGAATTTCAGGATGTTCCGCTTTTGGTGATGCAGGGCGGAGATGACCGAATCGTGAACAAGAAGGCGGTTCGTGAGTGGTTCAATTATAATTTGGCCAGTGAAAAGCAATATAAGGAATGGCCGAAGCTTTATCATGAAATCTTCAATGAACCGGAGCGTGATGATGTATTTCAATATGCGCTGAGTTTTGTTGAAAACCGTTTAAAGATATTAGGGTATGTCGTTTGATTCCGTACATACTTCAGGATAAATGAAAAACTGCCGAAGTTAGTTAGCCTTCGGCAGTTTTTTTTGATCAGCCTGCGTTTTTAAGCAATTCGTTCGACTTGATGACCGGTGCCCAGAAAGTAACCGGGTACATAAATTGGTTCAAATGGGAAAGTTCCTTTTTGTTGGATAATGCAGTGGATAGGAGATAAATGGATTTGAAGGTCAAGTCATTGGCGAATAGGTCCAAAAGCGTCGCTTTCATATTCATGATCGCTTCATGGTTTTGGGTGGAAATCATTAAATCGAGCTGTGGCAGGAACTTATCAAAATGATGGTCAAATTGTTTGAGGCCCTCCATGGTTTTTTGTTCTTCTGTCAACGAGTTGAGCGAGATGACAAAATCCCCGTATTGCTCGCTTGAATCCCTTTTGATTTTTTCAGTCAATATATCCGTCAGTAATGAAGTAGGCAAATGTTCCATTTTCTGCACCCTCTTATCTATTTTCTATCATTATAATCATTAAAGACGAAAAATTCAAAAAGTTAAGATTGGTAATTCTGCTGCCTGCGAGTTCGGATTGAAAAAACACCGTTCTTATAGAACGGTGCCAGATTTATCATCTCTTTTCAATCGCGACAATGAATGGCGGATTGTTTGCTTGGTTGATGAACCCGTATCTCAGGATATGGGCTTTCTGTTGAGGGAAGTTCTCTACATAATCCATCAATGCATCCCGTTCTGCCGATCCCCCTGGATGACCATGGTATATGACGAGGATAATGATGCCTTCAGGCGCAAGCAGTTCGAACAGCTGTTCAATGGCTGATATCGTCGTCTCGGCTTGGGTGATGATTGATTTGTCTCCGCCAGGTAGGTAGCCCAGGTTGAAGATGGCGCCTGTGACCTTTCCGGAATGTTCTTTCCTGATATATTTGCTTACATGTTCATGCCCATCGTGAATGAGGGTGCAGTGCTCTTGTAGATTCTCGGCGTTCAGTTTTGCCGTTGTGGTTTCGATCGCTTCTTTTTGAATATCAAAACTATAGACATGTCCGTCTTTACCTGTAAGTCCTGCAAGAAAGACTGTATCAAAGCCGTTGCCCATCGTGCCATCTATCGTTATATCCCCGGGGCGGACCGCTTTTTCCAGCAGAATCCTGGCGAAAGGCAAAATTCGATCTAGCTTCATGATTGTACCTCCATGTGATGATTTTTCCCCTGCCAGCTGTTGCGGCGTTTCAGTTCGGCGTCAATGGCATTCAGGACATCCCATTTATTGACGCTCCACATGGGACCGATCATCAAATCGATCGGACCGTCACCAGTAATGCGGTGAACGATCATTTCTGGAGGGATTATTTCCAGCTGGTCACATACAAGGCTGACATAATCGTCACGGTCAAGAAACTCGAGCAGGCCTTTTTCATATTGTTTGACCATCGGTGTCCCTTTTAATAGATGAAGTAAATGGATCTTTATCCCCTGCACATCGAGTTTGGCGACTTCACGGGCTGTTTCCATCATCATGCCGTAATCTTCCTGAGGCAGGCCATTGATGATATGGGAGCAGACGCGGATGCCATGTTTGCGCAGTTTATCGACGCCTTCTTTGTAGCAATCGAAGTCATGGGCGCGGTTGATCATCGCCGCGGTCTTTTCATGGACCGTCTGGAGACCGAGCTCGACCCAAAGGTAAGTGCGTTCGTTCAATTCCGCTAAATACTCGACTACATCATCTGGAAGGCAATCCGGGCGTGTCGCGATGGAGAGTCCGACGACACCTTCCTGGGTCAATACACTTTCATATTTCTCGCGAAGCTCTGCCACGGGTGCATGCGTATTCGTGAATGCTTGGAAATAGGCCATATATTTTCCATCTTTCCATTTATGGTGCATCCGTTCGCTGATTTTCTTAAACTGGACGTCCAAGGGTTCAACCCTGCTGCCAGCGAAGTCACCAGAGCCTGAGGCACTGCAAAAGGTACAGCCGCCATGTGCGACGGTGCCATCACGGTTCGGACAGTCAAAACCGCCATCCAGGGCAACTTTAAAGACCTTATGTCCAAAATGTTCTCTCAGGTGGTAATTCCAGGTATGATATCGTTTGTTGTCCGTTGCATATATAAACGGGTTTGCTTGATTCAAATCAGCAACCTCCTAAATAAAATAAAGCGCAACATATATTATACAACATTCTCGCAGCTAGGTCTTTTTTTGAAAAATAAGCGTATACTGTATACTTGAAGGCTAAATATTTTGCCGCTATTTCCAGTTTATCTTTGAATGACTATATCCAATCGGGAGCTGATGGACATGACCGGTCAAGTTGAAGAAGCGATCAAACAAATGAAAAAGAAATTAGCCGAAAATAATCAGGTGATCGAAGTAAATGAAGATGGGTTCACATACAAAGCCACTTGCACCTTCAATTCACCTGCTTCGGATGAGCAAATTCATTCCTTTGAAAAGAAAACCGGACTGCTTCTGCCTGAGGATTATAAGGAGTTTTTAAAAATAACCAATGGATGCCGTCTGTTCGATAATGTGGAATCAGGCGGGGAAAACGATTTATACAGCTTGGATGATATTATTAATTACACATATGAAAATTCCTACGAGGGATGCTATAAAGTGGCCTGCATTTATCAAGATAATATTGTGATCGATGGGGAAGCCGTCGCCAAAGGCGATAAGGAGTATTTAATGGTAAAAGGCCATATCGATGATTTTGAAGAAGGCGAGAAGCTCCATATGGGCTTTGCCGAATGGATCGAGCAGTTCATTTCCCATCAAGGTGAGAAGTTTTGGGATAAAGGTTGATTGCTCAAAAAAAAATGATAATCCTCCCGTTATTTGCTCAAACTAGAAAAGATGATTCCGAATCATCCAAATGAGACGCGAAGGAGAGGGTTTGAAATGGCAACCAGACAATCCGTCGATCATTTTTTAGAGCAATGTGAAGGGGCTCTCCATTTTGCAGAGTTTGAATTTAACGAGGCCTCACGGCAGGAGCATTATGATGATGAACAATTTCAAAATTCGCAAAGGTATATCGAAGAGGCTTTGACGGATATGGAACGATTGTATGCCAGTTCGAATGACCAGCAACGGGAAATGCTTTCGCGGATGAAGCAGCAGTTGAACGAATTGAGGAATGAAATGACTTTACTGCGACATTAAATGGAAGCAGGGGAGCTATGAATGAATAGCTCCCTTTTTTGCACGAATTTTCCTGAATTCGCATATATAATGAAAAACCTGTCGATAATGTTTATGTACGGCTATTGCAATTATCGGTGAAATTGACTAGAATGAAATAAAATCAATATTCTCATAAAGACTATGATGAGGAATAGTAGCGGTTTAAACCAGTAAAGAGAGTTGACGGGTGGTGCAAGTCAACCTGGGACGGTCGCGAACTCGCCTTGGAGTCCCGGGTGTGAATGAATAAGTAATGCCTGGCGTTTTAATCCATGTTACGGATGTTTTAAGCTGGGCGGATTTTAGCTATCGCCAATGTGGGTGGTACCGCGGGAAGATATACATAATCCTCTCGTCCCTATTTTGGGATGAGGGGTTTTTTATTGTTTTTTAAACGGAAATTAGGAGGAAATCATATGAGTTTTGACCATAGAAGCATAGAAACGAAATGGCAAAAGTATTGGGAAGGCAATAAGACATTCAAAACGGGTGAAGATAGCGGCAAACGCAAATTCTACGCGCTGGATATGTTCCCATATCCTTCAGGGGCCGGTCTTCATGTGGGGCACCCGGAAGGTTATACGGCAAGCGACATCCTGGCACGGATGAAACGGGCACAGGGGTATAATGTATTGCATCCGATCGGCTGGGACGCTTTTGGACTTCCGGCAGAGCAATATGCGATCGATACGGGAAATGATCCAGCTGAATTCACGGAGCACAACATCAACACGTTCCGCCGCCAAATCAAAGCCCTTGGTTTTTCTTATGACTGGGATCGTGAAATAAACACGACAGATCCCGACTATTACAAATGGACGCAATGGATCTTCTTGAAATTATATGAAAAGGGCCTTGCCTATATTGATGAAGTGGCCGTTAACTGGTGTCCTGCACTTGGCACGGTATTGGCGAATGAAGAAGTAATCGATGGGAAAAGTGAGCGTGGAGGCCATCCTGTTGAGCGCCGCCCAATGAAACAGTGGATGCTTCGTATCACGGCGTATGCTGACCGTTTAATCGACGATCTGAATGATGTGGATTGGCCGGAAAACATCAAGGATATGCAGCGTAACTGGATTGGCCGTTCCGAGGGAGCGGAGGTTACATTCAATATCGATGGCTTTGATGAAACATTCACGGTGTTCACGACTCGTCCGGATACGTTATTCGGTGCAACATATGCCGTATTGGCACCTGAACATCCGTTTGTCGATAAAATTACGACAGCTGATCAAAGTGCGGCAGTTGAAGCCTATTTGGATGAAGTGAAACATAAAAGCGACTTGGAAAGAACAGACTTGGCAAAGGATAAATCAGGCGTGTTCACGGGGGCTTATGCGATTAACCCGGTAAATGGCGAAAAAATGCCGATCTGGATTGCCGATTATGTGTTGATCAGCTACGGAACAGGAGCAATCATGGCCGTTCCTGCCCATGATGAGCGAGATTATGAATTCGCAGTAAAGTTCGACTTGCCGATCAAGGAAGTCGTAGCTGGCGGAGACGTGACAAGTGAAGCATATACAGGCGATGGACTTCATGTGAATTCGGAATTCCTTGATGGGTTGAATAAGGAAGATGCCATTTCGACCATGATCAAATGGCTGGAAGAAAAAGAAATCGGCACGAAGAAAATAACATACCGCCTTCGCGACTGGTTATTCAGCCGTCAGCGTTACTGGGGTGAACCAATTCCAATCATCCATTGGGAAGACGGCACGATGTCTCCAGTGAAGGAAGAAGAACTTCCATTGATTTTACCGAAAACTACGGACATCAAGCCTTCGGGTACAGGCGAATCACCACTTGCGAACATATCGGAATGGGTGAATGTAACGGATGAAAACGGACGAAAAGGACGCCGTGAGACGAATACGATGCCACAGTGGGCAGGAAGCAGCTGGTACTTCCTTCGTTATATCGATCCGGATAACAAAGAAGCACTTGCCGATCCTGAAAAATTAAAAGAATGGATGCCGGTCGACATTTATATTGGCGGCGCTGAGCATGCGGTGCTTCACTTGCTTTACGCTCGTTTCTGGCATAAATTCCTGTATGATATCGGTGTCGTGCCAACGAAGGAACCGTTCCAGAACCTATTTAACCAAGGAATGATCCTTGGTGAGAATAATGAAAAAATGAGTAAATCCAAAGGGAACGTCGTGAACCCGGATGATATCGTGGAAAGCCATGGTGCCGATACACTTCGCATGTACGAAATGTTCATGGGGCCATTGGATGCTTCGATTGCCTGGTCCACAAACGGATTGGACGGTTCCCGCAGATTCCTTGACCGTATCTGGCGTTTATTAGTCAACGATGACGGGACGATCACAGATAAGATGACAGAGACGGATGACACGGGCAAGCTCGAAAAAGTCTATCATCAAACGGTTAAAAAAGTGACCGAGAACTATGAGGAATTGAAATTCAATACGGCGATTTCACAATTGATGGTATTCATTAATGATGCTTATAAAGCGGATTCGCTTCCTAAGGTGTACATCGAAGGCTTCGTAAAGCTGCTTGCACCTGTTGCACCGCATATCGCCGAGGAGCTTTGGTCTAAACTGGGCCATTCCGAGAGCATCACGTACGGAACATGGCCGGCTTTCGACGAAGCGAAGTTAGTGGATAACGAAGTCGAAATCGTCATCCAAATCAACGGAAAAGTCAAAGCGAAATTAATGGTGCCGACTGACACTACGAGAGAAAAACTGGAAGAAATCGCGATGGGTGATGATTCCATCAAAGAACAAATCGATGGGAAAACCATTCGTAAAGTGATTGCCGTACCAGGCAAATTAGTCAATATCGTCGCAAACTAAATAAAAATGATTGGAAGCTGTCCCGCATATTTTTACTGCGGGGACAGCTTTTTTTCGTGGCATTGGCTGATTATAGGAAAAAGGTCATGTTAGGATACTCACCGATTTAACTCTTTTAGCGATCAATCTGCCAAATGGACATCTACTATCGTCATGAGAGGAAATCGGAACGTAAATAACTTGCCTAATTGGTTCATGCGAATCATTTTTCAGCTCTTTGGCCAAATAAATCAAGCATTTGACATAAAAAAGGGAAAAAATTGGTTGATAAAATTTTACAGTGTGATAGTTTGGTATAGTACTATATTTTTTTAACCAATTATTGGAGGGAAAACCGTGAAATTTAAGAATGTGAGTCGAATTACGGCGTTTGCACTAATTTTTGCACTGATTTTCAGCTTGATGGTTCCACTGAATTCTCAAGCAGCAGCTGCAGCACCCATTGAAAATGTAAAAACGATTAAAAATGGGGACACTCTGGACGGAAAGTTTGAAAAACCGGATGTTCAATGGTACCAAATCAGTCCCACAACAGAAGAAGTACAAAAGTTCTCCCATATTGAGTTCGAAGTCAATTCGGACAAAATCTTGAATATCTCCGTATATCAAGATAAAGAAAAAGCAGAAAAAGATGAGAGCAATTATATTGTCTCTGCTTATCCTGATGAAAAAGCTGTAGTCGATTTCCCATATGCATGGGAAGGCACATATTATGTTAAAGTTGAATATTTCGGCGATACGGATGATGAGGGAAATCCCATTCCGGATGCGGAAAATGTAGCTGAATACTCCATCAATGCGCATTCAGTAACATTGCCGCCATCTGCCGGGGACGAAGGGGAGGAGCTTGAAGCTTGCCCGGTTGAAGTGAGTGTAAACGATAAGAAAACGGGAGAATCCATGTTAAAAACACTCCGCGTGTTTAGAGATGAAGTTCTCACGAAGTCGGCTGAGGGACGCACCCTTTCCTCTTTATACTATAAAGCTTCGCCATTCCTGGCCCTTCACCTGGCTGGTAATAAAACGGCAAGGGAAGCCGTTTATAAACACTTAGTCGAGATTAAGCCGCTTATTGAGGATCTTAATGAAAATGGAGCAAGCAGTACGGCAGTCATTAGCAACAAGCAGCAAGAAGCGATCAAGGCCTTATTCAAAAAGTCGGCAGACGTTGCTCCGGCCGGATTGAAAAAGGATATGGACGCCATTGCAAAGAAAATCAATCTTGATAAGCTTGCAGGTGAGAGGATCGTCGATATCGCAAGCAAAGCGGGAGTCGAACTTCCTGCTTCGAAAAATGTAAAGAACAAATATATCGTCAAACTTAAACCTGGGAAGTCATTAAGCGCTGTCCAATCCAAGATAAGCGGAAAAGGATATGGAACATTATCGGCACCTAAGCAACAAGAGGTTCTGTATGATGATATGTATGTCGTCGAGTTAAAGAACCAAGCTAAAATGAGCACAGCAGCTCTATCCGGTATCGAAAAACTTCCAGAAGTGGAATATATCGAAGCGGTAAAAACGTACAAGGCACTTTCTGCCGACATTCAATCACCGTATCAATGGTCTTTGAATAACGCCGGCGGGGAAGAAGGCGTAAAGGGAGCGGACATCGATAACGAAAAACTGCAGAACCTTATCAAGAAACGCAATTTAAAAGATACGTTGGTAGCGGTTATCGACACAGGTGTCGATGATTCACTTGCAGATCTACAGAGTGTCGTTGAAATGGAGTCAGGTAAGAATTTCATCGATAAGAAAGAAAAAGCAATCGATGACAATGGACATGGTACACATGTATCCGGAATCATCGCTGCCAAAGCAGATAACGGTTATTCCATGCAAGGAATCAATCCGGCAGCTAAAATCATGCCTGTGAAGGTCTTGGACTCTTCAGGATTTGGAGACAATGAGAAAATTGCACTAGGCATTAAATATGCCGTGGATCATGGTGCAAAGGTCATAAACCTTAGCTTGGGCGGAGAATATAGCAGGACGATTGAATATGCCTTGAAACATGCCGCTGCCAAGAATGTAATGGTTGTCGTGGCAAGCGGTAATGATGGGATGGAAGGTCTTTCTTATCCTGCATCATCAAAATACGCCATATCCGTCGGTGCAACCAATGCCCTTGATTTAGTATCCGATTATTCCAATTATGGATCGAAGTTGGACATGGTCGCACCAGGGACAGCCATCCCAAGCCTTGTGCCTAACGGGAATGTTACTTACATGGATGGTACATCAATGGCAGCTCCCCATGTTGCGGCAGCCACAGCCTTATTATTATCCGGAAACCCTGGGTTGAAAGTGAATGAAGTAAGGGAAATCCTTCATGAGACATCGGAATATGTCGCTTTTGAAGAAGAAGATAATGTAGACCCTTATGAGGACTATGTACCGGAAGATGGCGAAATCATCATACCGGAAGAAGAACTTCCTGTCGGAAAAGATTTAGTCTCTGGATACGGAAGATTGAATGCGTACAGTGCACTTAGTACAGTGGACCTGAATGCTAAAGTCAATCTTGTGATGGATACGCAAACAAAACTGACTGGTTCAGCTAAAAAAGGGTCAGTGATCGAAGTGAAAAGCGGAAGCAAAACGCTTGGTAAAGGAACGGCGTCAGCCAACGGAACGTTCAGCGTTACGATTCCGGTCCAAAAAGCTGCGCAGCTGCTTACTGTGAATATCTCTGATTCTTCCAAACTAGCAGTATCTTCAATCAAAGTATTCGTGAATAAGGGTGCAACCCCTAACAAGCCAACTGTCAAAGCTTTAAGTGACAAAGATACGTATGTAACGGGTCAATCGCAAGCGGACATGAAAATCTCGATCAAAAATAGTGCCAAAAAAGTGATTGGTTCAGGTAACACGGACAGCAAAGGGAATTTCAAAGTGAAAATCAGCAAGCAAAAGGCCGGAACTAAACTTTCAGTCACGGCTACAGACTTAGCGAAACGTGAAAGCAAGGCGGCAACCGTGACGGTTCTCGATAAAACAGCCCCGGATGCACCGAAAGTGAATGAAGTAAGCGACAAAGCTACTTCAGTAACTGGTAAAGCGGAAATCGGTTCAACCGTTACCGTGAAGCACAGCAATAAAAACATCGGAACGGCAAAAGCTGATAGTAAGGGGAACTTCTCCATCAAAATCAGCAAGAAAAAAGCAGGGTCCGCATTATACGTCTCAGCAAAAGACAAAGCGGGCAATACAGGAAAAGCTGCAAAAGTAATCGTTAAAGATAAAACGGCTCCAGGAGCACCAAAGGTGAATGAAGTAAACGACAAAGCAACAAAAGTAACAGGTAAAGCGGAAATCGGTTCAACCGTTACCGTGAAGCACAGCAATAAAAACATCGGAACGGCAAAAGCTGATAGTAAGGGGAACTTCTCCGTCAAAATCAGCAAGAAAAAAGCAGGGTCCGCATTATACGTCTCAGCAAAAGACAAAGCGGGCAATACAGGAAAAGCAACAAAAGTAACCGTAAAGAAAGCTAAATAGTGACAGGGGAAGGCCGTTTAACTACATGTTAAACGGCCTTTTTTTTGTGAGAAAACGAATGAAAACACCGCTCGATGATATGCGGTGTTTTTGTCATGAGCGTGTCTTGTGCCTGTGCGTTTTCATAGCATGATATCAGATCTGGAGCTTCGTTTTTTAATTCTGAAACCTCATGTACTCGCCGTTCTTACATCATTGATCTGTTCAATAATAAATGTCAGGAGGAAATATAATGAAAAAATGAAAAAAGGAAGAGTAATAGCATAAGATATTATTTTAGCTTGCTCAATTGGGTTAGGAACGCTTTCGGTTGAGGCTGGGAATGAGCGTTTGGGGTAACTTCCTGCTTAAATCCAAATCTCTTGCTATGTGCTAAAAATGTTAACATTAACAGTTTAATGCATTATAAGAATCAATCTTTTATAAATGATTCCTTATTTTAAATGTATATACCTAGGGCGGGATTTTCGAGGGTCCATATATCCGCCGTTTATTTGATGTCCGAGAGAGCTTGCAATGACTACTGCTGCAAAGAGGAGGAGGATTTTCTTCAATTAAATATCTTCTTTCCGTTTTTTATTTTTAAAGATTACACCCAAATGCCTCTTTCTTCAACCCCCTTTTTATGGATGTCGAATTAATTGTGACAAACATTAAATGATCGTTTTTAACTAATGTATCAAAGATAAAGTAGATGGTATTAATTTAGAAGTGAAAGACTTTAAATAATTCACTAATATAGATGAGAATAATAAGAGGATGTGAATTTATGGGAGCCAGCTCTTGGGGGACTCTCATATGCTTTTGGATCCGCTAATTCCACCACTTCGATATTGAATTGCTCTTAAAGCATGAGTTTTTATCTAGCATGATGCAGAATATATGTAATGCATCGGGCGGCTAATTGGGATTACTGTAAGGCTAGGGAGATGACTGAAAGGGGAGGTCTTGATGCGGTAAATAGGGCAGAATGAAAAAACAATGCAGGGGCATGTTCGATTTAACTTCCCCCTTTAATTTGTCAGCTCATTTAGTGAATTCACTTCTCAGGAGGTAGACCACATCGTATTCCTTCAACTCGTCCATATGTCCTTCCGTATCACCATAAAAACCAGTGGAAAGTGAACGTATGCCTTCATTTCCGCTTGAGTAACATATACTCGCCAATGCAAGCTTGTTTGTGCTGTTTATTTTGAGTTTGCCAGCACTGCCCCATACGCTGGAATCCATTTCATCAATGGTTTCAGGATAAGTAACCGTATCCGTACCATCATCGTTTTGAATGCTGACGTTGAACATCGATCGTTTTTGGTCATCATCCGTTTTCGATGTCGTAAAGATGATTGTCCCATTCTTTTCAATCCCCGTTGTCATGCGTCCCATTTCAGGTTCGACAAGTTTGCCAAATTCATATTTTTCGACCCAGACGGACATCTCCTTGTATGTATCATCCACACTGAAATCGATAAGAAAGGAATGTTCACTTGAATTATCCAGGATGGCTTTCTCCCTTGCTGTCAGCTCTGGAACTGAAAGGATATTCACGGATTTTGGCTCAACGGCCTTACAGGCAACTAAGGAAAATGAGGGCAGGGAAAGGATGATGGATAAAATGATCTTTTTCATGATTATCACCTCTTGAATACTATTGACCTAATTAAATCCAATTCTAATATATTATAACATTATATTGAAAAACGGAATCGGAATGCGGCAAAAAAGGCAAGCAATCGGAATGCTTGCCTTTTTTCGTATTTAGAAAGGTTGGGAAAGAGCCTTATTGGCAACATCGACGTCATTTTGAAGCAATTGGTTCAAGTCGTAAGCAGGATAGAGATTTCTTTCATAAAGGTAGTTGAAAATCTTGGCATGGGTATCGATGGCTCCATTTAAATGTTTCTTAAATACCTTTCGAAGGGAAGGGGTGGCTGTTTCCGTAATCGCCATTGCGTAATTTTTGATAGATGATTTGGCAAATCCTAGCAATTCCCCGGCAGCGGCGGCCGATGCGTCATCTCTTGATGCATCGTCATCCCTGCCCGTTTTAGGCGTCAACGGGTAAAATTGCAGCAGCTCCATGATATTTTGGGTAAGGGTGTCGATCGTTTGCTTATATATCGTTTTTAGAATGGGGTCTTTTATTTTTGGATAAGCAATTTTAAATTTCATAAGGGCATTGGACTGGGCGGCAACCAACTCATGAAGCTCGAGTGTCTCATGCCAAGCAAGATGTGAATGGGTGGGTTGCATGTAAATTCCTCCTGAACGAATAATCTTGATACATTATTCGTTCAGTGGGCTATAGGTAAGTTGTTTAGTGAAATATTTATGGGAAGATCTGTCCCATCTTCAATTTCCATTAACAGTTTTGAAGGCCATGTTTTATTGATATTGTTCGAGAACAGAGAAGAATTTTTTGGCAAATTGGTAAAAAAGTTTTTCTGATGGAGCCAAGTCCCTGTTTTTAGGAGTGATGATGCCGACCGTCCGTTTGACTTCGGGCGTATCGATCGGGATCTTGACAGTGAGTCTTGGAATGACTTCATAAAAGGTACTGTCAGGGAGCAGACTGACTCCGATTCCGGCAGAAACGAGCCCTTTTATGGAATCCATGTCTTCACCTTCCGAGGCGATGTTCGGTGTGAAACCGGCTGCTTTGCACGCTTCGAGAGCGATAGTGTGAAAGATATATCCTTTTGGAAACAAGACGAAGGGATCATTTCTTAAATCACTTAGGCGCACACTCTTCCTATCAGCCAATGGGTGAGTGATTGGCAGTAAAGCGGATATGTTTTCCGTGAACAGGATATGACCCTCGATATCTGGATCGTTTGTCGGGATCGGTCCAAGGAAGGCTAATCCTATTTCGCGATTTTTGACAGCTTCCTTTAAAGAGGAATAAGATCCCTGTCTTAAGTGGAAGCCGATATTCGGCTGCTCATCTTTAAAAGCGGAAATGACGGTAGGCAGTAAATGGGTGGAGAGGCTGGTCGGGAACCCGATTTTAATGCTTCCGTGTTCAGGGTCCAAAAATTCCTCAATTTGATATTTGGCATATTCAATCGCCTGTATCGCCGTTTTGGCATGGATCAAGAAAATTTTACCAATTGGGGTTAACTGGATATTCCGGCCGACTTTCTCGAATAAAAGTACGCCAAGCTCATCTTCCAGTCTGGAGATTTGCCGGCTGATTGCTGATTGTGCGATATGCAGGTGTTCTGCGGCTTCTGAGACGTGTTCCCTCTCGGCGACTTCAACAAAATAACGTAATTGTCGTAGTTCCATTTATTCATCCTCCTGCCATTCATCTCAATTTGAGATGGATTCTACTAGAATTATATATTGTTTATATCGATTTGAAAACCTAGAATAAATGTAAGTGACATAACGGTGTAAGAATATGATGGGGGCGATTAATATGACATACAATCAAATACCAAAAGCACAAGGGCTCTACCATCCTGAATTTGAACATGATGCATGTGGGATCGGTTTATACGCTCATTTAAAAGGGCTTGCTACACATGACATCGTCAAACAAGGACTGAATATGCTGTGCCAATTAGATCATCGCGGCGGACAAGGCAGCGATCCCCTTACAGGAGATGGCGCAGGATTAATGGTACAGATTCCTGATGAATATTTCAGGCTGGCATGTCCGGAAATGAATTTGCCGGCAAAAGGACGCTATGGTGTAGGCATGCTCTTTTTCTCTAACAATGATGATGAACGGAATGAAATCGAAGCTCGTTTGAATGTATTTATCGAACAAGAGGGCCAAACGTTATTAGGCTGGAGAACGGTTCCTGTTGATGCAACGAAAATCGGGGAGGTCGGCAAGGAGACATGTCCGACGATCCGCCAAGTATTCATCGGGGCAAGCGTAGAGATTGCCGATGATTTAGCTTTTGAGCGCAAATTGTTCGTTATCAGAAAACAAGCTGAAAACTGGGCCCGGGAACGCGGCAATCGTTTTTATTTTGCCAGCCTTTCAAGTGCTACGATCGTATACAAAGGATTGTTGACGCCAGAGCAGGTGGATGCTTTTTATCTTGATCTCCAACAGGAGTCTTTCGTTTCCGCTTTCGCTTTAGTGCATTCCCGCTTCAGTACGAATACTTTTCCTAGCTGGGAACGGGCACATCCAAACCGTTACCTGATCCATAATGGTGAAATCAATACGCTTAGAGGCAATGTGAATTGGATGAAAGCGCGTGAGCAGCAGTTTGTTTCGGAAGCATTCGGGGATGACCTGCAAAAGGTCCTGCCTATTCTGGATATAGACGGCAGTGATTCCTCGATTCTTGATAATGCACTTGAATTCTTCGTGCTTGCCGGGCGTAAACCGGCACATGCGGCGATGATGCTCATTCCTGAACCGTGGACGGAAAATCCGCATATGACGAAGGAAAAGAAAGCATTTTACGAATATCATAGCATGCTCATGGAGCCATGGGATGGACCGACGGCCATATCCTTTACGAATGGCAAGCAAATCGGTGCCATCCTTGATCGAAATGGTTTAAGGCCGGCAAGGTATTATGTAACAAAAGATGATTACATTATTTTCTCCTCTGAAGTCGGCGTGATCGATGTGGAGCCGGAGAATGTATTATATAAAGATCGTTTAAGTCCAGGCAGAATGCTTTTAATAGATTTAGAGGAAGGTCGTATTGTTTCCGATGAAGAGATCAAGTCGGAAATGGCCCAGGAAAATCCATACCAGCAATGGCTGGACGAACAGCTTGTTCAATTAAGTGACGAAGAATCTGTGCTCGAAGGGGAGCCTTTGAGTGATTTATTATTCAGGCAAAAAGCGTTTGGATACACGTATGAAGATGTCCAAAAGTATTTACTGCCGGTCATTAACGAAGGCAAAGATCCACTGGGCAGCATGGGCAATGACATTCCGTTAGCGGTCTTATCAGATCGCCCGCAATCGCTTTTCAACTATTTCAAGCAATCTTTTGCACAGGTAACCAATCCGCCGATCGATTCGCTGCGTGAACAGATCGTCACGTCAACGATGACATTTCTCGGTGCGGAAGGAGATTTGCTGAAGCCGGATGAAACGAACAGCCGCCGCATTCAATTGGATTCGCCTGTTTTGACGCCGGGTCAAATGCAGCAGTTGAAAGAAAATGCCTATCCTGAATTCAGGAGCAAAGTCATTCACACTTTATTTTCAGAAGATTTAGAGAGTGAACTCGATCGTATCTGCCGTGAAGCGGAACAAGCGATCGCTGATGGTGTCAGCCTTTTGATATTATCTGACAAGGATATGAGCAAAGAAAAAGCTGCGATTCCTTCCCTGCTGGCTGCGAGCGCCCTTCATCAAGAGCTGATCCGCCATGGTAACCGTACGAAGGTGAGCATTATCGTTGAATCGGGGGAAGCAAGGGAAGTCCATCATTATGCATCCCTAATCGGGTATGGAGTGGATGCGATTTACCCGTATCTTGCCTATGAAACATATAAGCAGGCGGTATTGGAAGGCAGTTTGGCCACCAGCTACGAAGAAACGGTAAGGAAATATGTAAGCTCTGTGACAGAAGGCATCGTAAAAGTGATGTCGAAAATGGGGATTTCAACGATTCAAAGTTATCGCGGCGCACAAATTTTCGAAGCGGTCGGAATCGGTGCTGATGTGATCGAACGCTATTTCAGCGGTACGGCATCGCAGCTTAGTGGAATCGATTTGGTAACGATCGCAGATGAAGCGTTGATTCGCCATAGGAAAGCTGCAGCCGATTCCCTTGATGAAACGCTTGAAAGCGGAAGTGATTTTCAATGGAGAAAAACAGGGGAACATCATGCTTTCAATCCTAAAACGATCCATACATTGCAATGGGCGTGCCGGAAAGGCGATTATAATTTATTTAAGCAATATTCAAACTTGGCGAATGAAGAGAGACTTGGGTTTTTACGGAATTTATTCTCGTTCGATCAAAAACGCCAAAGCATTTCAATAGATGAAGTGGAATCCGTGGAAACCATCGTCAGCCGATTCAAAACGGGCGCGATGTCATTCGGTTCATTGAGTCAGGAAGCACATGAAACATTAGCGATCGCGATGAACCGTTTAGGCGGAAAAAGCAATAGCGGTGAAGGCGGGGAGCATCCTAGCCGTTACCAACTGGATGAAAACGGCGATAATCGCCGCAGCGGTATTAAACAAATTGCGTCCGGCCGTTTTGGAGTGAAAAGCCATTACCTTGTTAATGCCGATGAACTTCAAATCAAAATGGCGCAAGGTGCTAAGCCGGGTGAAGGCGGCCAGCTGCCAGGGAACAAAGTATATCCTTGGGTTGCAGAGGTCCGCGGTTCCACACCAGGTGTCGGCCTGATTTCACCGCCTCCGCATCATGATATCTATTCGATTGAAGATTTGGCACAGCTGATCCATGATTTGAAAAATGCGAACCGTGATGCCAGGATCAGCGTCAAGCTTGTGTCAAAAGCAGGCGTAGGCACGATCGCAGCCGGCGTGGCCAAAGGAGCCGCAGATGTCATCGTTATCAGCGGGTATGATGGCGGTACGGGTGCATCACCAAAAACGAGTATCAAACATACTGGTCTTCCTTGGGAGCTGGGTCTTGCCGAAGCACACCAAACATTGATGCTGAATGGCCTGCGCAGCCGTGTCGTCCTTGAAACGGATGGGAAGTTAATGACGGGACGCGATGTGGTCATGGCAGCTATCCTAGGAGCCGAAGAATTCGGCTTTGCTACAGCACCGCTTGTGGTCCTAGGCTGTGTCATGATGCGTGCTTGCCATTTGGATACATGTCCTGTCGGGGTAGCTACCCAAAACCCTGAACTTCGCAGCAAATTCACTGGAGATGCGGATCATGTCGTGAATTTCATGCGCTTCATCGCTGAGGAAGTCCGGGAAACGATGGCTGAGCTTGGCTTTAGAACACTGGAAGAAATGGTCGGCCGCACTGATGTTTTACAAGTGAGCGAGCGGGCGCAAAACCATTGGAAAGCGAAGCATCTGGACTTGACGACACTTCTTTTCCAACCGGAGGGGATTCGTACGTATCAACTCCCGCAAAACCATAAAATAGAAGAATCTTTGGATATCCGTGAGATTTTACCTGTTGTGGAGCCTGCTTTAAATGACCAAACCCAGGTGGATGTCAGCTTCCCGATTACCAATGTGAACCGTGTGGTCGGAACGATCGTCGGCAGTGAAGTATCCAAACGCTACGGTGAGGAAGGGTTGCCTGAAGATACGATCACACTTCGTTTTACAGGATCGGCGGGCCAGAGCTTCGGTGCGTTCATTCCAAAGGGGATGTCGATGTATTTGACTGGTGATGTGAATGACTATGTTGGGAAAGGCTTATCTGGCGGGAAGATCATTGTCACGGCACCTTCTGGAAATCAGATCGAGGCCGGGGACAATGTAATTGCTGGAAATATCGCCTTATATGGTGCAACAAGCGGCGAGGCCTACATTAATGGGCGTGCGGGAGAAAGATTTGCCGTACGGAACAGTGGAGTCAATGTCGTCGTTGAAGGAATTGGAGATCATGGCTGTGAGTATATGACTGGCGGACGCGTGGTCATTCTGGGCGACGTCGGCAAAAACTTTGCGGCAGGCATGTCAGGCGGCATCGCTTATGTACTTGCTGATGATGCAGAAGAATTCAAGGCATTATGCAATGGCGAAATGATAGAATTCGAGACGCTTGATGATATGGATGATGCCAACGAGGTAAAAGAAATGCTTTACAGCCACCTTCATTATACAGAAAGTGCCAAAGCATCGTATGTACTGGAGAACTGGGAGGATTTCGCAAAGAAATTCGTAAAAGTCATTCCGAAAGATTACAAACGGATGATCAAAAGCATCAATGAGCAGAAGCGTGCAGGGCTATCGGATGAAGAAGCGATCATGAGTGCATTCCAAGCAAATGCCGTTCAAGATAAAAAAATCACTAAACAAGCTGTGATGCAGTAAGGAAGGGGAGAGAAAGATGGGAAAAGCAACAGGATTTATGGATTATCCGCGAGAAAAACCAAAAGACCGGAATCCTCTCACTCGTTTAAATGACTGGAGAGAGTATACAGCTCCTTTCTCTGACGAAAAGTTAAGTACACAGGGAGCGCGGTGTATGGACTGCGCCACCCCTTTCTGCCATATGGGCATGGAATTGAACCGAGTCACTACGGGCTGTCCGATTCATAACCTTATTCCGGAGTGGAATGATTTGGTGTACCGCGGCAGATGGAAAGAAGCATTGGACCGTTTATCGAAAACGAATAATTTCCCTGAATTCACCGGGCGCGTCTGCCCGGCCCCTTGTGAAGGGTCTTGTACGGTAGCGATAAGCGATCCTGCCGTTACCATCAAGAACATAGAACGGACCATCATCGATAAAGGATTTGAAAATGGCTGGATAACGCCTCGCATCCCTGAAAGCAGGACCGGCAAGAAAATTGCCATCATCGGTTCGGGCCCGGCAGGATTGGCGAGTGCCGACCAGTTGAATCAGGCAGGTCATTCGGTCACGGTTTATGAGCGCTCAGACCGTGCAGGCGGGCTGTTGACATACGGAATCCCGAACATGAAACTTGAAAAGGATATCGTTGCACGCCGAATCAAATTATTGACCCAGGAAGGCATCGATTTCATTACCAATACAGAAGTAGGCAAAGATATAACAGCCGAAGAACTGCAAGATCAATATGATGCAGTCATCCTTTGCACAGGTGCCCAAAAGCAGCGTGACCTGGTAATTGAAGGACGCGGGGCATCAGGCATTCACCTTGCAATGGATTACTTGACTACATCGACTAAAAGCCTGTTGGACTCCAATTTTGAAGACGGCAAGTTTATAGACACAAAGGGGAAGGATGTCATCGTCATCGGCGGCGGGGATACAGGAGCTGACTGTGTCGCAACTGCCCTTCGCCAGGGATGTAAGAGCGTCGTACAATTCGGGAAGCATCCAATCCTACCGACGGCCCGTACATCTGATAATATGTGGCCGGCCTACCCGAATGTCTTTTCCCTTGATTATGCGTATGAAGAAGCGGAAGCGAAATTCGGTGCAGATCCGCGTCAATATTCAATCCAAACAAAAAAAATCGTCGCCGATGAAAATGGCAACGTTAAAGAACTGCACACAATCTCCATGGAAAAAATCAAAGGCGATGACGGAATGTACATTTTCAGGGAAGTTCCAGGAACTGAAAAAGTATGGCCTGCACAATTCGTTTTCATCGCAATCGGATTTGAAGGAACGGAAATGCCGCTATTAACTCAATTTGGCGTAGAAACAGTCAATCAAAAAATTGATGCCGTCTATGGCGAATACAGAACGAATGTCGAAGGGGTTTTCGCTGCCGGAGATGCAAGAAGAGGGCAAAGCCTCATCGTTTGGGCAATCAATGAAGGCCGAGAAGTGGCAAGAGAAGTGGACCGCTACTTGATGGGTGCAACCGTATTGCCTTAAACTCAAAAAAGAAGTGCCATTATGGCGCTTCTTTTTTTCTGTGGTGGGAAATATGTACTCACGAGTAAATGCCCGGAATTCACGAGTAAAGCGCCAAAACTCACGAGTAAATGCCCGGAATTCACGAGTAAAGCGCCGAAACTCACGAGTAAATGCCCGGAATTCACGAGTAAAGCGCCGAAACTCACGAGTAAAACGCCGAAACTCATGAGTAAATGCCCGGAATTCAAGAGTAAAACGCCGAAACTCACCTCACGTATAAGATGGTATACAAATTAGGCGAGCAGCATAAATACTGTTCGCCTAATTTACTTTCAGTCAGCTTCTATAGTCAGCTTCTTGAAGAACGCCAAGTGATGTGTGATTCAGTGCGTGGACAGCCGCTATTATTTTCTCTGTCTCTACTTCATCTCCTATGGCTTTATGCAATTTTTCTATTAGCTGGGGTTTTGTTAATGGGTTCCCAGGACTTCCTTTAGGTGTATCAATTCGTTTCGATAGTACGTCCCCACTCGTTGTGGTCACGGTCACAATTGTAAATCTTCCCACTGGGAGTGCTGCTTTGGAAGGCTTGATCGTTGCATCCGTCTCCCTATTTACTTTTTGCAAGGATTTTCTCCATGAATGGGGAAGAGGTTTCGATTCAAAAGAAGCAAAGGTCAGGGGCTTGCCTGTAAGCGCGAGCCATACAATATACTCAATCGAAAATCTTCCTTCTTCACCGGTTGAAGGGCTATGGTGAATCAAAGCGGAATCACCATTTGGAGGAAAGCAAACACTCACCGATTCAATATCTTCTTCCGACAAATCGTACGTCTTATGTAAAAAGACAGCTGCATCAGCGCCATGTGCCGCAGCAGAACAAAAAGGGTACTGTTTAAACCATAATCCCGGTGTTACGATCCGCCATGTCTTTCCCCAATTTTCCGTCAAATCGGGAACTCCATTTTCTGCATATACCTCAAAGAATCCATTCTTATCATTCAAAAAGTCGGGGTTGCTATGTAATCCCATCCGAATCCAATCAGCGGAATCCACAGCGTTTTTAGCAGCAATCCCTACATGGAGCGGCTTTATTACAGTGCCAAATTGGAGTCGTAAACCCGCCGATTGGGTAGCTGCAAGACTCATGGTTTCAGCTATTAAGCGTGGTGAGTATTCCCGTAAATACGCAACCGCACCAGCTGCAGCTATTACGCCAAGTGTAGCTGTATTATGCCAGCCTTTTGTATAATGATATGGGTTCATAGCTTCCCCGAACCGAGCCATGATTTCCACACCAACCACATAGGCAGCTAAAAAACGTTTTCCTGTCATTTCAGGTTCTCCAACTGCTAACAAAGCAGACAAAATGACTGCGCTTGGATGACCTCGTACGTCTGAATGTACATCATCATAATCTAGTAAATGAGCTTGAAAGCCATTGAAGAGTGCGGCCTGGGATCTTGTTGCATGTATGTGGCTTCCAATCAAGTAACTCGTCCCATTTCCGCCTTCTTCCAAAATGATTTGCTTTAAAATCTTAATTTCCTTTTCGGATTTCGTTTGATAGGAAACAGCAAGATAATCAAGAAGTCCATCAATTGCAGCTTGTAATACTCCTTCATTTACCAACGGATTGGAATGATAAATCATTTCAGATAACCTTTCCGTGTTCATGCACTTCACTTCCTTTTTTGCCTGGCAGATCCTTCCGTTTCATCTCCCATCTGCCGTAAAAAACGCTGAGTTCGCGGATTAAGAGAATGCTCAATTACTTGTTCTGGGGTGCCTTGTTCGATAATATGTCCGTCTGCCATGAATATGACATGGTCAGCAACTTCCTTGGCAAATTGCATTTCATGCGTCACGATCACCATTGTGGTATCCTCTTTCGCTAACTCCCGTATGACTTGTAAAACCTCATTAACCAATTCGGGATCTAGAGCGGAGGTAGGTTCATCAAATAAAATGGCATGTGGTTTCACAGCTAATGCTCTAGCGATGCTGACACGCTGCTGTTGTCCGCCGGATAAGGTAGCGGGGTATTGTTGGGCTTGTTTTTCCAAGCCAACCCGATTCAATAAATCAACGCCGATTTGAATGGCTTCCTCTTTTTTCATTTTTTTGCTGACAAGCAATGCTTCAATCACGTTTTTTAAGGCCGTTTTATTTTTAAAAAGGTTATAGTGTTGGAATACCATCGCTGTTTGCTGTCTTAATTGATAGGCGTCTTTCTCTTTATATTTTTGGGTATCCAATTTTACATCCTTGATTTCGATGGTGCCGCTGTTGGGCTTTTCCAACAAGTTCAGACAGCGTAATAACGTTGATTTTCCAGAACCTGAAGGGCCAATAATGGCGACAACTTCCCCGGTTCTTATTTCCAAGTTAATATCGTTCAATACTTGTTTATCATCAAAATATTTAGATAAGTTTCTTACTTTTATCATATGATCACCTTCTAAGTGGTTTGCTGAGCCAAATTTCCAGGTATTTTTGTATCCAAGAATAAAGAATAACCAATAGCCAGTAAATCAAGCCAACCACCAAATACGTCTCGAAAAAGCGCATGTTAGCGGATGCAATAATTTTTCCCTCTGCAAATAGTTCAGTAATTCCTAATGTAAAGGCAAGGGACGTTTCTTTAATCAAAGATATAAATGTATTCCCTGTTGCGGGCAATGCATTTAAAGCAGCCTGTGGTAATATGATTCGCGAGTAAATCTGCACTCTTTTCATGCCTGTTGCAAGGCCCGCTTCCATCTGCCCTTTGTCCACGGAGTTCAAACCAGCTCGGAAAATTTCTGCTAAATAAGAGGATTCCTTCAAACTGAATCCAATGATTGCCGCCGTCATTGCTTCCATCGTTGACAACGACGGGAATAACTGTGGTAAACCGTAATAAATGATGAATAATTGTACCAATGTTGGCATTCCACGGAATAAAGAGATATATAAGCCTGCCAATTGGGTGATTCCAAAAATATTGCTATTTCTTATCAAGGCTACTACAAGTCCGATAATAATGGCTAAAGCCATCGAAATGATGGCTAAAACCAGAGTGATTGGAATAAATTTTGCGATTTGCAGGGAAATTTCCAACATATATTGTAAATCAAAATTCATAATGCTTTAAAACCTCCGCTATGCTTATTCGCCGGAATTCGTGGTGATGTCTTCACCAAAATATTTATTGGACAGCTTCGCTAATGTACCATCTTCTTTAAGTTTTTTGATTTCTGTCGTGAATTCATCATTTAATTTTTTGCCTTTTTCTGTTTTGGTAAATGGATACCCTACATTTTCATAGGCCACTGGATCGCCAACCAGTTTTAGCGGAAGATCATTTTTCTTTATCTCGGCAACCAGGATTGGGCGGGAATTGATATAGCCATCTACACGGTTGTTAATGGCATCTTGCATCGCACCATCCCGGGTTTCATAGGTTCGTATTTTGATTTCGCCATTTTTATCATATTTTTCTAGGTTTGTGACGTTATTAGACCCCAGCACACCGGAAACGGTCTTGCCTTTAAGATCAGCCAAACCTTTAATATCATCGTTTTTTGTGCTTGATACAATTTGTGCACCATAATAACTATACGGCTCTGTAAAATTAAATTGCTCTTCGCGTTCCGGTGTTATAGCAACGGCATTCGCAACGGTGTCCAGTTTACCTGATCCCAATTGCCCCATTATCCCACTGAAATCAGAAGTGACCCACTCTACCTTGTATCCTAAATTCTTGGCGATGAGTTCTGTAAGTTCTACGTCAAAACCTATTAATTTACCATCCTCTTGATAACCATTTGGATAGCTTTGGCCAGTGGACCCCACTTTAATTGTTTTTTGTTCGGAATCATTGGCCGCATTCTCTTGTTTTGAATTGCCACATGCTGCAAGTACTAATATGAAAAGTAATGCAAGTCCAAGGGAAAGAATTTTTTTCATCGTAATTTACCTCCTGTTATTAAATGGTTTGATTATGTTTTTCGGTCCAAGCTTGATATTGTCCAGGCTGCAAGATTTTCCTCAAATAAATTGTGAGATGGCCTTTGCCTAAATCTTTTTGCCCGATCTCTTCAAATCCACTTTTTTCGTACATTTCCTTTAGCCATGGATGATTATCCGCGGTTCCGAGCGTAACCGCAGGGGCTCGCAGTTGCTTCTTCAAAATTTCTTCTTCGAGCCATGACAGCACTTTTTTCCCTATTCCTTGACGCTTATACGCAGGGTTTGTAGCGAACCAGCCTATGTGTGGCAATACGAGCGGGCCAGGATTAGGGCCCCAAGGCAACCGGATCGATACGGTCGAAATAAATGTCCCGTTTTCCTCCAGGACATATACCTTATTTTCGGATATATGCTTTATCGCTTCCTCCCTCGTGGCCGTTGCTGCAGAGAAGTGAATGTCCAACTCTCTTATACTCGCATAAGCATCCAATGTTAATTGGAGGAATTTATCCACATCTTCTACACGTACTTCACGAAATGTTTGACTCATCTTGCGCCTCCTATACTCTATCTAGTTAATTCCTCTTCGGGTGGGTGATTCCGTCTTTGAGAACTATCCGTCAGGTGTAAGTGTTTAAAGCTGGGAATATTGGTTGGCCGGTTTATCCAAGCCGAGATTCCCTCGTAATGTGTTGCTTTCATACTCAGTACGGAAAATTCCTTTCGATTGCAGTTCAGGGACAACAAGTTCTACAAAATCCGTTAAAGAATCAGGCAAGAGGGCTGGCATGATATTAAAGCCATCAGCCGCATTTCCATTCACCCAATCTTCAATCTTATCCGCAATCTGCGTTGGTGTTCCAATTGCGATATGATGTCCACGTGATCCTGCAACCCACTGATATGTCTGACGTAACGTCAAATTCTCATTGATCGCCCGTTTAACGATCAAATCATATTTACTTTGGATGCCGTCTACATGTTCTGGTAGCGTAATATCAGCGAACGGTGTATCCAAAGGGATGTTCGAAAAATCCACATTTCCAAAATATCTTCCCATAACAGCCAATCCTATTTCGGGAATGATCAGCTCCTGCAATGCCTCGTACTTTTCTTTGGCTTCCTTCTCGGTCTGTCCCACAATCGGGAACAAACCTGGCATGATGCTCAAGCTGTTTTTCCCCCGATTGAAAGCGGCCAATTGACCTTTTAATTCATGGTAAAATGAAACCGCGTCCTCCTTGTTCTCCTGGGCAGTAAAGACGATCTCTGCGTGCTTTGCTGCAAGCAATTGCCCAGGGCCAGAAGAGCCTGCTTGTACAATGACCGGATGCCCCTGGGGGGAGCGGGAAATATTTAATGGTCCTTTTACATTGAAAAACTCACCTTGATGATTGATTTCATGAAACTTGCTTTCATCAATGAATTGGCCAGTTTCTTTATCGATGACCAATGTATCGTCTTCCCATGAGTCCCACAATTTCTTGGTAACTTCAACAAATTCAGTCGCCCTTTTATAACGGAGTCCATGTTCTAAATGTTCTGATTTATTGAAGTTTACTGCAGTGGAGGCAAGGGACGTTGTGACTACGTTCCATCCAGCGCGGCCGAAGGTAATATGGTCTAAAGAAGCAAATTTCCTAGCAACATTAAAGGGTTCTTCGTAAGTGGTGGAGGCCGTTGAAACCAAACCAATATTGGAAGTCGCCGAGGCTAGATAAGATAACAAGGTCAATGGCTCGAATCGAGTCAGAATATTAGGATGCGAGTCCTTTGCAACTGACAAACTATCTGCCAAAAATAATAAGTCAAATAAACCTTTTTCGGCAGTCTGGGCCAACCCTTTAAAATAATCGATGCTCATATTACCTTTCGGATTGGCGTTAGGATGTCTCCAGGAAGCAACGTGATGTCCTGTTCCGGCCAAAAATACACCAAGCTTTACTGTTTTCTTTTTCATGTGTCAATTGCTCCTTTATGTCTTCACTTTTAAACGCAGGGGATTTATAATGGTAATATCCTTACTGGTTTACTATGAATTAATGCTGAAATAAAACCCGCTTCAGTTTAGAAGAGGGTTTCTTCCGACTATATATTAGAAATTGAATGCTTTTTTGGAGTGATACGTTAATATAATATAGAAATTAAATCAAATGGTAGCATCTTATATAATAAATTGTCAATGTTAAATATTCGGAATATACACATTTATCATTTCCGGAAAACATTGTTATGGTGCCCTAAATTAGAGCTCAGTCTTTATACGTTAATCAAATAGCTTATTTGAAAGCTGTTTCAATTGATATTCCTTGGCTATTAGCTTTCGTTCTTTACTATTCGGATTTTTAAGGAGATGGACAACCGTTGACCATGAGCAATGTAGAATTGGAAAATTATTTATTGGAATTCAGACGCGATCTTCATATGACACCTGAATTATCAAACCAAGAATTTGAAACGACTAAAAAAATTAAAGAAGCACTTCAAACTCAAGATATCAAGATACTTGATTTCCCATTGAAAACTGGTGTCGTAGCTGAGATAAAAGGGAGTAAGCCGGGACCTACGATAGCTCTTCGCTCCGATATTGATGCTTTACCAATTTTAGAGCAATCTGAGGTGGATTTTCCTTCAAGGCACAGCGGCGTGATGCATGCATGTGGTCATGATTTTCACACTTCCGTCATTTTGGGGACTGCTTTTTTATTAAAAAAAGAAGAAAGAGATCTATCCGGAACGATTCGCTTGATTTTTCAGCCTGCGGAGGAAACGGGGCATGGTGCAAGTGCTTTAATGGAAACCGGTGTGCTGGATGATGTGGATGTGATTTTTGGCCTTCATAATGATCCGACATTGCAAGTTGGGGAGTTAGGGACAAAACATGGCGCTCTGACAGCGGGAGTCGATCGCTTTGAAGTGCATGTTAAAGCAACTGGTTCTCATGCGGCCAAACCGGAAGAGGGTAATGATCCGATTATCATAACAGGACATATTATCTCAACGTTGCAAACCATCATCAGCCGCAATGTGGCGCCAAAAGAGTCCGCGGTTTTGAGCATCACCCAAATTCATAGCGGCTCAACGTGGAATGTTATCCCGGATAGTGCATATATGGAAGGAACCGTCCGCACCTTCAGTAAAACTCAACGAGAGTTCATTCAGAAACGTATGAAACAGGTCCTGCACGGTATTAGTGAAACATTCAATGCAAATGTTGAATTATCATGGCATCCTGGCCCGCCATCAGTTGATAATACGCCTGAATGGGCAGATTTGGCGCTTCAGGTTGGAGACACAGCAGGTTACACGACAAAAACCTTGGAAGCTAGTTCAATAGGGGAAGACTTCGCTTTTTACCAAGAAAAAATTCCAGGTGCTTTCGTCATGATAGGGTCGGGCGGTCCTTATGACCTGCATCATCCTAAGTTTATAGTAGATGAAAAAGCACTTTTTCCAGCTGCTTCTTATTTCCGCTTATTGGCTTTAGAAGCGTTAAAAAAAATTCCTGAATGAAATATTAGAAGAGAAGGTGGTCCAGTCATCAAAACTTATCCATTGAATGAGTCGGATCGTGATTTAATAGAGCTGCAAGTGCAAAAATTAGAGATCTTTACGAGGAAAATAGGCATCATGTTGGCGCTGCATTAAAAACGAGTTCAGGAAAAAAGTTGCTGCGGTACATATTGAAGCATAGATTGGCCGGGTTACTGTATGTGCAGAAGCCATTGCGATCGGCAAGGCGATATCGGACGGGGAAAAGGGATTCGATACCATCGTGGCGGTTAAGCATCCCTATTCCGATGATGAAGAAAGAGCTTTTAAAGTGGTTAGCCCGTGTGGGATGTGTCGGGAATTAATCTCGGATTATGCAAAAGAGTGCTTTGTCATCCTGAATATTAATGGGGAAACGGTAAAGACGAAGGTCGGTGAATTAATGCCGTATAAATACACGAGGGATTCATGATAAATGCAACGGAAAAAACACGCTTAGGGGAATCCTAAGCGTGTAAGTGTGTTATTTCAAACAGATGGCAAGTATTGTTCACAGATGGTGATATCATCGTCTTCTAGAACATAAGGATGTGTTTCCAGCAAAATGGTTTTCAGGTATTCTGGCATCCTCTCACCTTTGTACGCACAAATTAATGGAAATGACAGCAGATTTACAGCTTTGTCTACTGTTCTCTCAAATTCCTCTATGATATGCAGGGGCTCTTCCAAGGTTGCCCATTCCACATGTGCCCATGATCGGAAAGAGATTTTATTTTCGACATAGGGCTGAACCGTTTTATTAAAGTATTCTTCGATTGCAGGAGGATGATAACTGCCGCTTGAGCAATAGAAATCGAAGTTGTTCACAAAGTGAAGGAGCTTCATTTGATCTTTTGTTAACCGAGTGCTTAGTTCTTTATGGATAATGGGGTAAATACGGTCATTTTCAACAAGAATGACGTAATCCCCCGCCATGATGCCATCTTGGATATAACATAAAACTTGTTTAATGTAATTTTCCATTTCATTATAGGAATATAGCACATGAACATTTTTTTGGTCTTCGAACAACTGATTCATTTTGCTTTTCAATATATCAATCCTTCTTTCATGTATCGTTTCCATTATAATAAAATTCCATAGCAGGACAAAATGAGAGTTTTTTAACAAGGGCAAAAAGCAATCCTTCTCCATTGAAGGATTGCTTTTCCGTTTTATTTCAGCCGTTCGATCAGGTCGGTCATTTTATCCAAAGTGGTTATGTTCTGGTTGCATTTCATGCTGTCCAGACAAATATAATTCCCTTTTTTAATGAATGTCCCTTGGACGGTTCCTTTTGTTTCAGACATGAACATCCCTACTTCTTCAAAGCGGCTGCATATGGCACAGATCCCTTTTTTGTTGGCAGGTTTAATGGTTCCATGCAATCCGGTGAGTTTATGATGATGGGGGGCAATGATGAATTTCTTTCCGGATCCGACATCATCCCATCCCAGGTATGAAATCTCTCTCAAATCGATGTTTTCCAACAAAGGGGTTTTTAATTTCTTTGCTTTAGGAAATAGTTTTTTTATCGTTTTTTCGGTTACTTCTTTAAATGGGATCACAAATGGCTTCACCTGTAGTAGAAAGGCTTCAGCTTGTGCGGGATCTTTGATGGTATCCACTGGGTCCAGCAGTTGTTTTTGCTCTTCGCTCAAGTCACTGAATAAGCTTAGTACCCTTTCTTTGGCGACTGTTTTCAGGGTGTTGATCACATCCTTATCGTTGGCAGTCGCGTGTCCATTTATGAGAATTTGTGTTTGGGATTTTATGAAGTTATACTGCTCGCTCCTGATAAAAGGTTCCATTTTCTTCACTCCTGTTTCTTCAAGTGTTACCGTTTCTCTTTACTTTACATAAATTGCATCTGCTTTAAAAGGGGGGAAACGACTAAGAAACATACTCGGCATACAAATAGCACTGATATCATTATCAGTGCTACCCGTGTAATCTTTATTTAGAATATACGATTTTCTTGATGGTTTCCGCGGAGAGAAAATGTTCCTCGGCTAATTGATGGATGGAATGCCCGTCTTTGAAAGCATATTTTATAGAGGCATTTCGGTCATCGATCAATTCCCTTGATCCCGAACGGGTTCCCCATTTGTGATGGGCTTTTTCGGGTTTAGGGATATATATGGTTTCACCTTGCACATACTTTTGAATTTCAACGATCAGCTTTTCAGGTAAAACGGCCGTTGCTTTTACATACTTCATTTCTGCCAGCCCCTTATTCTTTATTAAGAATGAAATAAGGTGCAAAGCCGAATATTAGAAATGATAAGGCGGGCGATTAAATTTAGCTTAATTCAACCCCATGCAAAGTATCGCCTCCAATACTAGGCTTTGCATGAGACGCTGCAGAAGGTGGCATTAACATTCGTATTGCCATCTTTACACCTCCCCTTTGTGTTTCTGAAGAACACGTGTTGTTCTTATTATAAAATAGAATAGGGTGAGTTGCCAAACTTTTTCCAATGTTAAAGCTGAATCGGCGGGCTGATTGTTTGATAATGTTCTGAGTCCATGAAATAATTTGGAGGGAAACCAAACTAAACATTATGGGAGCTGACTTTATGAAAGTATTCGTAGTTGGGGCAAATGGGCAGATCGGTAAACATCTTGTAGATTTATTAAACGACAGCCCGGATCATAGTGTACGGGCAATGGTTCGCAAAGAAGAACAAAGTGAGCATTTAAAGAAAAGTGGAATTGAATCTGCAGTCGTCAGTTTAACTGGATCAGTGGATGAGATTGCGAATGCGGCAAAAGGCTGCGATGCCATCGTGTTCACAGCAGGGTCCGGAGGTAGCACCGGTGCTGATCAAACGCTGTTGATTGATCTGGATGGTGCAGTTAAAACGATTGAAGCGGCAGAAAACCTGGGAATCGACCGATTCATCATGGTGAGTGCTTTTCAGGCCAATAATCGCGAAAACTGGAATGAAACCATCAAACCGTATTATGTGGCCAAGCACTATGCGGATAGGGCATTGTTACAAAGCGATTTAAATTATACGATCATTCGGCCCGGCGGTCTGGTTAATGAACCGGGAACGGGCAAAGTGACCGCCGCCGAGGAATTGGAAAGAGGATCGATTGCCCGTGAAGATGTGGCCCGAACGATCCTTGCTTCATTGACCGATGAAAATACCTATAAGCGTTCATTTGATTTAATCTCTGGCGATACTGCAATCGCGGAAGCCTTGAGGAAAATTTAGCGTAAAACAGGGGCAGAGCCACTCAGTGGACTCTGCTTATTTAATTCCTTCGATATTCTTGATGACCTTCGCTGGATTTCCACCGACAACAACGCCTTCAGGAACATCCTTTGTTACGACGGCCCCTGAGGCGACAACGGAATGACTCCCTATTGTAACGCCAGGATTGATGATGGCCCTTCCTCCAATCCATACATGATCCCCTATCGTAACCGGTTTTCCGTATTCCACTCCAGAACTGCGTTCAAAGGGATCCAGCGGATGTGTAGCTGTATAGATATGCACTCCGGGAGCCAACATGCAGTCCCTGCCAATTTTCACTTCGCAAACATCCAAAATGACACAATCAAAATTAGCATAAAAGTTTTCCCCGACAGAAATATTGTATCCATAGTCACAACGGAAAGTGGGTTCAATATATACATTTAGCCCAGTGGAACCTAAAAGCCATTTCAGCAGTGCGGTCCGTTCATCTCCTTCGCTTTCCGTTGTCTGATTGTATAACCGGGTCAACTTTCTGGCATTTTCCCTATCTCTGATTAATTCCGGATCAGCGGCGATGTAAGGTTTCCCGCTCACCATCTTTTCTTTTTCAGTATTCATGTATGCGCCTCCTGTTTCTTTTTTTATATAGTTTGAAAAAAATATCTGAATATTAAAACATTTTTCCTGCAAAATAAATTGCAGTACTTTTTACTCAACTTTTCTGTTGAATCTAAATGCCTCTCTCGTTTTTTTAAAAAGAAGTTAGAAAAGAAAGATTTTTCCGAATAATGAATGAAATAGCTTTGACAAACGTTCCGCCGGATTTTATAGTAAGAAGAGTTATGGATGATTCATAGTTTCATGAAGGTCCATTTTAACAGATCAGTAGAATGGTTCGAAGTTCATGTCATTTTTTTTCGGAAATTGTGGACAACTCTTTCTTGATTAAGATAATCACAAAACAATGGAGGGCTCTATATGTCACAGAAAGCACCGCTGTCTTTCGTCATTGTAACAGGATTAATGCTTTTTGCTTTATTTTTTGGTGCAGGAAACTTAATTTTCCCTGCCATGCTCGGTCAATCAGCCGGGACCAATTTATGGTCAGCCAGTTTAGGATTCATCATTACTGGTGTTGGACTGCCATTCATTACAATATTGGCCTTTGGTTTTTCAGGAAAAAATGATGTTCAATCGCTTGCAAGCAGGGCACACCCCTTATTCGGCATCATTTTCACCGTCGTTCTTTATTTATCTTTGGGACCGCTTTTCGCACTTCCCAGAACGGGGAGTGTATCATACGAAATAGGGATTAAACCTTTCCTATCTAATGATGTCGGTTTTTTACCATTGCTGATATTCACGATTATATACTTTGGGATTGCCTGTTTATTATCCATCAATCCATCAAAAATGCTCGATATCGTCGGAAAAATATTAACACCTTTATTATTGATTTTCATCGGGATTCTCATTGTGGTCGCAATTATTAACCCAATGGGTGAAATCCAGTCACCAGTGGCAGATTATTCAGATAATTCTTTCTTTAAGGGATTTAAAGAAGGATATTTGACCATGGATACGTTGGCCGCATTTGCATTTGGGATCATCGTCATCAATGCGATCAAAGATAGAGGGATAACATCAAGAAAAGAAGTGTTGGGCTTCTGTCTGAAAGCCGGCTTAATAGCTGCCACCTTGTTGGTGATCGTTTATACGTCCTTAGTATATGTAGGGGCAACAAGTGTGGAAAAGCTCGGTCAACTGGGTAATGGCGGAGACGTTTTGGCTCAAGCCTCGAACCATTTTTTCGGACAGGGTGGTGCCGTGTTGTTAGGATTGATTGTAATCGCGGCTTGCCTGACGACAAGCATCGGTTTGATAACGGCTTGTGCAACGTATTTCAATAAAATACTGCCTGCCGTATCATATAAATCATATGTCGTCATCTTCTCCGTTTTCAGTGCGGCCGTTGCCAATGTAGGTTTGACCAAGCTGATTTCCATTACAGTGCCTGTGTTAACGGCGCTGTATCCCGTGGCGATCGTTTTGATTGTTCTTACGTTCTTCCATTCCTTATTCAAAGGGAAATCGGAGGTATATTTAGGAAGTCTATTATTAACGGCCATCATCAGCATAATGGATGGAATAGTAGCATCAGGCATTAAACTGGATGCCGTTTCGGACCTTTTCACTCAATACCTTCCACTATATAGTGTAGGGGTGGGCTGGGTGATTCCTGCCATCATCGGCGGTGTATTGGGCTATATGGTATACCTATTGAAAGGTGACCCTAAGGAAGCCTATTAAGGGATATCAGAATGAACCTCGAATAACGTTGATTTCCACTCCAGGCACTCGCTTTCCGCGGGCGGTCCGGGAGCCTCCTCGGCGCTCTTTGCGCCTGTGGGGTCTCCCTTGGCCACGCTTTTCCGCAGGAGTCTCGTACCTTCCGTTCCAATCAACTGGATTGTCTTTAAAGAAAAAACTGTAGTCGGTTTCATCTTTAAGCTTGATTAAGACAGGGTTACACTTTCGTTTTTTATTGTTTATGAACCCTATTGGATTGAAGAAATTTGCGACACTCCTGCCGAATATCTGGCTAGCCAAGACCCCACAGCCGCTTGCGGTGAGGAGGCTTGGCAGACAGTCGGCGGAAAGGGAGCGGATTTCAGATATCAAGCTGGAACGTCTTTTTCATAAAAAGCTGACGCGAACTAGTTCTATATGGTTTTTTATTGTTTATGAACCCTATTGGATTGAAGAAATTTGCGACACTCCTGCCGAATATCTGGCTAGCCAAGACCCCACAGCCGCTTGCGGTGAGGAGGCTTGGCAGACAGTCGGCGGAAAGGGAGCGGATTTCAGATATCAAGCTGGAACGTCTTTTTTAAAAAAACTGCAGATATACTAGTTCTATATGGTTTTTTATTGTTTTATGAAACTCTTATTGTATGGAAGAAAGCTGCGACACTCAGTTTGTTTTAATGAGTTTTGGTTAGAGTAAGGAACGGATTTCTGAAATGAAAAACTCACTTTACTCCGGGCTTATCTGCAGTCGGGGAGCTGTCTTGATGACAGCTCCTTTTCTTAGTGTTTGTTTTTAATGGGAAAGAGCCTTAAAATGTTCAGAAAGGGGTGTAGGAACATAATGATCAATCGATTACCAACAGAAATAGCAAATATATTACAAGCAAGCAAAAAGAATCCTGCTCAATTTGAGGAATTGATCAGGAGCGGCGGATATCTCCCTCCGGAGATGGAGTTGATGGTGGATGCCATCACGGCCTTGAGCATGGGGAAGAATATCCTTTTGAAGGGTCCGACAGGGGCTGGAAAGACAAAGTTTGCCGAGACTTTATCGAACTTATTCAATCAGCCGATGTTCAGCGTCAACTGCTCAGTCGACTTGGATGCAGAAAGCTTATTGGGCTTCAAGACGCTGGCTTACAAAGAGGAAAAACAAGTGATAGAATTCGTACCTGGACCAGTGACCAATTCGATGAATCACGGTCACTTCTTATATATAGATGAAATCAACATGGCAAAACCGGAGACTCTGCCGCTTATCAATGGTGTGCTTGATTACAGAAGGACGATAACGAATCCGTTCACGAATGAAGTGATAACGGCAAAAGAGGGCTTTAATGTGATTGCTGCAATCAACGAAGGGTATGTCGGGACAGTGCCGCTGAACGAAGCGCTAAAAAATAGGTTTGTCATCATTGAAGTTCCCTATATCGAAGGGGAGCAGTTAAAGCAATTGATAGAAACCAATACAAAGCTGAAGGACCCAAGAAGTATTGATTTGTTCGTTAAACTGTCGAGTGATTTGATAAATGCCGTGAATCAAGGGAAGGTGGCTGAAGATGCGGCGTCGATCAGGGCTTTGCTTGATGCTTGCGATCTGAGTGTGTTGATCCCGCCGAAACGGGCGATCCTTCGTTCCATTGTGGATAAGTTGGACGAGGAACGGGAGCGTGAGTTCGTGAAGAACTTGGCTGACACATTATTCTAACTAGGAGAATGCCTCATGAAGTATATCCGGTTCAATGATTCAATAATAGATACGGCACTTTTTTTACAGCTTCAGGATCTCTCGACCGTTTTATCCGGCATTCCTGAGCTGGAATTCGAATACAATTACGGCTCCTTCATTGATCTGATCGAGAATAAGGTCACTGCCAGCCACTTTTGGGAAAATGGCAATAAGGAAGTGAAGGAAGCAGGGCTGAAAACGGACGTGCTTCTTAGAACGATAGGCACGCTGCATCATACAACAATCCGGAGCATGAAGGAGTACCAGGACAGCATCGGGGAAAGTTCACTTCCGAAGTTTGCAGCCCAATTATTCGCTTTGCTGGAAGATTTGCGATTGGAAGAATTGGTGAAGAAAGAAAGACCAGGCACGAAAAAATGGTTTTCGGTAAGGGGGGCTTACCTTAAACAATATTTCGAAAGCCAATTGGCGACGAATGTCACAAGAAGTTTTGCACTGGATGAATTATATTGCCTCATATATTTACTGCTTCAATCCGACAGGCCGGATCCGATTTTTCCGAGAGCCAACGAAAGGCAGCTGGAAGAACTGGAGAAACTGAAACCGTTCATCCATTCGGTCTTTGATGCCACTAAAACCAGTGATATCACGAGGATTTGCGAGCAAATCGTTTTCCGTGTGAACGATGGGTACGAAGATACGATGAATGAATATTTCATTTTCCCCATTGCAAGTGTGGAAAAGTATAAAGCAAATACCTTATTTGATGAACTGACTAGAAATGATGAACTGTTGAACGATGATACAGATGATGCAGACGAAGAAAAAAGTGAGTTCATTGATGAAAAATTCTCGACTTGGCATCGGGAGAACAAGAACGGCGAAAGTAATTCGACGTTTCTCCAATTTGAATTGGAGCAGGGAACGAAAACAAGCCTGATGGGCGGAGGTGCCCGGGAAGCGGAAGATGCCGACCAAGCACTGGCTTCAATCCAGGGTTCATCAGGGGAAAGTCAACAAAAGGAATACAATCAGCAAGAAACGCTGGAGAAGAAACAAACCAATATGGGCAAAAGCGGTGAACATCCATTTGGTGAAGAAAATAAAGACGTCGTTCAGGTAATCAAAGAAGCCAAAGTACCAACACTTATGGAAGAGAAACGCTACCGAGAGTTTGTTGCGGATATCGAACCGTTCAAGAGGAAACTCTCCAGTACCATTGAAAAGACGCTGGAAAATAAAAAGAACGCACCAAGAAAAGATTTGGTTTTTGGCCGTTTATCAAAGAAATTACTGCCGCTTGTATTTGAAGAAAATCCAAGGGTCTTTTATAAAAAGAACCAGGATTCTAATGAAATGGATGCGGTATTCACATTGCTTATCGATTGCTCGGCTTCCATGCACAACAAAATGGATGAAACGAAACGAGGGGTCGTCCTGTTTCATGAAGTGCTGAAGAAATTAAGGATCCCCCACTCGATCGTGGGTTTCTGGGAAGATGCCAATGAAGTGAGGGAAGGATATCAGCCAAACTACTTCCATGTGATCCAGTCCCATTCCGATTCTCTTTATCTAAACTCAGGAGCTAAAATCATGCAGCTTGAGCCAGAGGAAGACAACCGCGACGGATACAGTATCAGGGTTGCCACAATGGAATTGGAAAAAAGGCGCGAAAAAAACCGTTTCTTGCTCGTATTTTCCGATGGTGAGCCGGCGGCAAGCGATTATGATCAAAATGGAATTGTCGATACACACCTTGCTGTTTCGGAAGCCAGGAAAAAGGGCATCGAAGTCATCGGCCTGTTTTTAGCGGATGGAGGCATCGATGAGAGTGAAGAGATGACGATGAAAAACATCTATGGCAAAGAACGCCTGATGATTCCGAGTGTAGCTGAATTGCCAGAGCAATTTACACCGCTGTTAAAAAAATTGCTGCTGAAGACCATTTAAGAAACATATAGATAAAAACGCAGTAGGATTCAAGTTTTGGATCTTACTGTTTTTTTTTGGCTTTGTCAACTATTGGTGGAAACTTAAAATGAACGTCGAATGAGATTTCTTTTGTCGTGATTGGGGTAAACCATAGATGAGGAGTGATCATTTTGATGAATGTACTTTTTATGCTGCTTTATTTTATAATCATTGTTCTTGTAATTGAAATATCGGTCACCTTGATGAAATTAACTGGATTAAAAAGCACAGTGGCAAGATTTCAGGTTATTTCCATGCTGACGGGCACTGGTTTTACAACTGACGAGTCAAAATCCATTATCGATCACCCCATTCGACGGAAAATAAGCATGTTCTTAATTTTATTTGGTGCATTCTCGCTTGCTGTCATCATTTCATCGATCAGTACATTGCTTACAGATGATCTGCGTTTGATGGAGTTAAGCATCATTATTGGAATCCTGCTGGTTTTAACCGTTTTAGTGAAGGTTCCATTCTTGAATAATAGATTATCTAATAAGATGAAAAGTGAAATGTACAATCATTATGAATTATGGGAACACCCGATAGAAGAGGTCTTATTTTTAGAAGATGAAGACGTGGTCATGGAGATCGATATTTATGAGGACTCGGAGTTCATCGATGTCAAAGCCTTTGATGTCATTTCAGATGGAGCCGACATCAATATTTTATTTATTGAAAGCGGAGAAGTGAAAATCAGAAAAGAGCTATATGAGTATAAAATCAAATTAGGGGATAATCTCTTTTTATATGGAAATAAAAAAGAGATAGAAGAAACATTCTCAAAAGAAATCGAAGAGATGAAGAAGAAAAGTGCATCAGACTGAAAAGATCCCAGCCTATATTAAAGCTGGGATCTTTTGAAGATTGTCTTCATTAGTGTTTTTTATTCGGTAATTTCTGAGCGGGATTCCCATTACCTTGACGGCGCATATTGCCTTCTTGCTTTTTTTGCTGCTCTTGTATGCTTTCAACAAACTCCTTTGAACTTTTCATGGAATGTACCTCCTCCGTTATTTTCTTTTTTACTATAACCAGAAGAGGTGGAATTCATGAGTATGCAAAAAGGAACGGTGGTCATATATGGACGTAAAGTGTTAATTTTGTTCCACAAGTGAGTTGAAAAGAATATGGGTCAATCGTTTTAAATATCGCTATCTAATGTTAGAATACATTACATTAGAATATTTTGAATATTGACAAAAATAAAGCCGGTATCTATAATAATCAATAATAATATCCATGAATAAACGTTTATTGGGGTTTTGCCTATGGAACGGACAATGACCGTCCGGGATTTATGTGCGTTGCATACTCATTTATTGAACAATGATATTCAAATTCTTGAAAACCTATCAACGAATTTACCGTTGATAGCCGATTTGAATAAAGCGAATGTGTTTATTGATTGTCCGGTGCGTGAAGGGAAGCATGCCATTGTCGTTGCAGAGGCATGCGGACACTCCGTGAAATCAGTTTACGATCATCCGGTTGTCGGTAAATTTGCTTATGAGGCATTCGAACCGGCCGTATTTTATGTATTGCGCACCGGAAAGGACATGTTCGTGAATCGGGCATTGACTCAAGAGGGAGCGATGGTCCAGCAAAGTGTCGTTCCAATCAAGGGGGAATGCAATCGGGTCATCGCCGTTTTGATCATGGAAAAGGTGATTCATGAAGAACCTGAATCTTTCAATCAGTTTGATAGGCAAGATCAACAAAATTCCTTAGTTCCTGAATTTATCGAGGAGTCCATTTTCCTGATTAATAACCAAAACCGACTTGTTTATACGAATCCTGCTGCCATTAATTTAGTATCGGAAATATGTTTGACGGACTGTGTTTTAGGTGAATCGATTTTCGATTATTTTCCTGGCTTTGCCGATGTTCTTGCTTCAAAAGAGGACATTTTGATGAAGGAAATGAACATTGGTAAAAAGATTATCCAACTAAAGAAGTTCCATTTGGGCAACAAGAATTCCAATGAAACGTTCATCATCATCCGGGACCTGACTGAACTGCGGGATAAAGAAAGGGAGCTAATCAGCAAGTCAGTAGCGATTCGTGAAATTCATCATCGGGTGAAGAATAATTTGCAGACAGTGGCCAGTTTACTTCGGCTGCAAATGAGGTTAGGAGCCCCTGAAGAAAGCAAGCCCCATTTATTGGTCAGTTTGAACCGGGTGTTAAGCATATCGTCGGTTTATGAAATCATTTTGGCAAGCAGTCAGGTTGATCATGTGGATCTCCTGGAGCTTATTAGAAAAATAGGCGATATGATCGTTCATACGGAGGGTCAAGCTCGCCAATGCGTAAGCATTGAATATAGGGGTGAGCTTCATTCGATTGATTCCGACATTGGCATTTCGGTCGCGCTGGTGGTGAATGAGCTCATTCATAATTGTGTGAAACATGCTTTCAAGGAAGGGACGGAAGGGAACATTACCGTATCCTTGCAAAAGGATGGTCCTGAATTGGAACTTCAAGTAAGAGATGATGGCATCGGATATTCACCTCCAGTGAAACCTTCTTTGGGGCTGGATATCATCCGTATGACGGTGGAAAATGATTTGGATGGGGAGTTTTCGATTCAGCGGATTAAAGAAGGTACCCTGGCTTCTGTAAGATTTCCATACAAGAGGTAGGTGGGAGAAGTGGACAAGAGGATTTTGGTCGTGGAGGATGAATCGATTGTTCTGCTTGATATAACGATCATGCTCAAGGATGCAGGCTTCGATGTGGTTGGACATGCCCGTAATGGCGAGAAGGCGATTGAATTGGCACATGCACTGCAGCCGGATCTCGTTTTGATGGATATCAAAATGCCGAAAATGAATGGGCTTAAGGCTAGCGATGTAATATCCAATACCTTTCAGATTCCGGTCCTGCTTTTAACTGCATTCAGCCAGCGTGAATATATCGACGAGGCGAAGCGAGCGAACATCGTCGGATATCTTGTAAAGCCGATTACGGAGGCGAATCTGATTCCGGCAGTGGAGATAGCTTTGCTGCAAGCAGCCAATACAAAGAAGTATCAGGAACGAAATGCTCAATTGGATGAAACGCTCACAAATCGCAAAGTCATTGAAAAGGCAAAAGGAATCATCATGAAAAGGAAGAATGTCACCGAAGAAATCGCTTACAATAAACTGAGAAGGCTTAGTATGGATAAGCAGCTTTCCATGGAGACGGTGGCACGTCGAATCATTGCAAATGATCAAAAACAAGTAAATAGATGAAGCAATGGCGCTTTGATGGACCAAATTGGTTGTAGGCAGGCATTTCTGCCGAAAAACCTAAGTTTGGGCTATAAGAGGCGTCTTTTTTATACCCTTTTTTTAAGTCGATAGGCCAAATCAAATCGGAATTCAGGGGGAATATGTATGGAGATGGTAGGTAAATTCGTTATTTATATCATTATGGTGTGTGCCGTTGTCGGTGCTATTGCATCGATTAAAGACAGTGAGCAGGGCTTGGGGAAACAGTTCATGGAAGGTTTGCATACCGTTGGCCATATATTTATCCCGGCAGCTGGAATCATGGCCTCGATCCCTTATTTATCTTGGTTCATCAATACAGTATGCGGCCCCGTTTTCGCTGCGATCGGTGCAGATCCAGCCCTCGCCGCAACAACGATTTTGGCGACGGATATGGGGGGTTACCAATTAGCGGCCGAGCTGAAGGAATCCTATGAAGGCTGGATCATGGCGATGATTGTCGGCTTTATGTCCGGGGCAACGATTGTATTCTCGATTCCAATGGGGCTTGCGATGCTGGAAAAGCGTGATCATAAATACATGGCACTTGGTGTCATGTCAGGAATCCTGACGATTCCGATTGGCGCTTTTATCTCAAGCGTGCTGGTGGTGGCGACGAATTCGAAAATCCGCGAGGTGATTTCCACGAATGCGGATTCTACATACGAATTCGCGTTGAGCTATTTGAAAATTGCCCTGAACCTTTCTCCGCTTCTTATTTTTGTGGTCTTGCTCGCTTTAGGCCTTTATTTCCTGCCGGATTTGATGATCAAAGGTTTCATGTGGTTTGGAAAAATATTGGACGCCGCGATTAAACTAGTGCTCGTGTTTTCGATCGTGGAAATTTTCACCGGATTGTTTTCCAAAGTATTTGGTGCTTGGGGCTTCCATCCGATCATGGCCGATAAGGCAGACCAGTTCCGTGCCCTGGAAACGGCGGGGTATATTGGGATCATGCTGGCAGGTGCATTTCCAATGATTTACCTGATTCAAAAATATGCAGGCAAGCCATTGGAAGCGATGGGCGGGAAAATCGGGTTGAGCAAAGCCGGGAGTGCAGGGATATTAGCCACGGTAGCCAATATATTGGCAATGTTCAAGCTTGTTAAAGAAATGCCGCCGAAGGATAAGGTCATAAACATTTCCTTCGCTGTGTGTGCGGCCTTCCTATTGGGTGATCATTTATCATTCACAGCCAACTTTCAGCCTTCCTTAATATTACCGATCATTGTCGGAAAGCTATCTGCCGGAGCGATTGGAATCGGTCTTGCTTACTGGCTGTCCGTTCCGAAAGCTTTGGAATTAGAAGAAAAGGATCGAGCTGCAGGAGTTATCGGCATAAATGAATATAAAACGAAAAACGAGGAAGAAAACAGCAATGAAATCCAAGTGGTGTAAAACTGGGGTGTGATTTTAGTGAATGAACAGGTGGAACGAATCATCAGTGCAGGAATTGATATTGGCACCAGTACGACGAAACTTGTTATCAGCGAGCTTTCGCTTAGGAATGTGGCGGGTGGCGGACAGGTGCCAAAAATTGAAATTACCGATAAGGAAATTCTGTATCGAAGTCCCATTTTCAGGACCCCGCTTGTATCCGAGACGGTAATTGACATACCTGCTGTTCAAAGAATGGTGGAAAGTGAATACCAAAAAGCAGGAATCACGATCGAAAACATACAAACAGGGGCGGTCATCATCACTGGGGAAACGGCAACCAAACAAAATGCAGAAGAAATGGTGTACCGGTTATCTAATGCGGCGGGTGAATTCCTTGTAGCGGCAGCCGGTCCGGATTTGGAAGGGATCATTGCCGCCAAGGGATCCGGCGCCTATCAACATTCCATCAAGACAAGAAAGACTGTAGCGAACATAGACATTGGCGGGGGGACAGCGAATATTGCCGTATACCGTTCAGGCATGCTTTGCGGAACCTGCACACTGCATATAGGAGGCCGTTTGGTGGAGTGGGAAGGAGCGAAGGTGAAGGTTGCTCCTTCAATAGGAAAATGGCTGAAATCAATAGGGCGCTCTCCTTTGAATGGTGAAGGGGCAATCATCGCAAATGAAATGGCGAAGGTGCTTTCGAGGTTTTTGGCTGGCTCCTTCACAAAAGAAGATGAACTTCTATTAGTTGGGAAGGAGCCATCTTGGACAGAACGAATAGACGTGTTGATGTTCTCGGGCGGTGTCAGTGATTGCATCTATCATGAAGAACGGGAGGACGAAAGCTTCCGGGATATCGGCATGATGCTTGCCGCCTCCATCAAGGAAAGTGAAGAATTGGCCGCATGGGAGTGGGAACAGCCAGTTGAAACGGTTCGGGCGACTGTACTTGGAGCAGGAGCACATACAACTGAAATCAGCGGAGCAACCATCGAAGTGAATGATTCTCATCTGCCAGTCCGTAATATTCCAGTCTATCGGGTCGATTTTCATGGCGGGCTTGATGATGTAACCGCGAAAATGACACAGGCTGTTCAGGATGCGATCACAATTTACGACGCTTTGCAGGAGGGGCTGAATTTTGCCTTTTATTTAACGAATTTACCTTATCAATCATTTCGGGACATTCACCGGCTTGCAGTCGCTTTTACCGAGGCACTGAAGCAAAAACCGAATCGGCAGCAGCCTCTGATCATTGTCATGGATAGTGATTACGGAAAGGCACTTGGTCAAACCATTCTAGCGAACCAAGCGGATCTGCCGGTCATCTGCATTGATCAGACAGAAGTGGAACATGGTGACTATTTAGATATAGGAAGGCTGCTGCGGACAGGGGTCGTTCCGGTTGTAGTAAAAACGCTAACCTTCCACAGTTAGGAAAAGGAGGATCATACGATGAAATTATCCACTCAATACTTTGGGGAAATCCATCAATTCAAATCGTTGAAAGAAGTCCTGGCCAAAGCGAATGAAGAGAAATCAGGAGATAGGCTTGCGGGAATTGCAGCAGATTCCGTTCAAGAACGGATTGCGGCGAAAGCGGTGCTTAGCGAATTGACTTTGGCGGACATCAGGAACTATCCCCTGCTTTCCCCGGAAGAGGATGAGGTGTCGCGGATCATAGATGGTCTCATCAATGGAAACATCTATCAATCCGTGAAGAATTGGAGCGTTGCCGAACTGCGTGAATATATTTTGAGTGACGAAACGACAGGCGAGGATTTAAAGCGATTAAGCAGGGGATTGAATAGTGAAATGATTGCAGCGGCAGCCAAGTTGATGTCGAACCTCGACCTTATCCATGCAGCCAATAAAATCGAAGTGCTCACCAAGAATAATGGCACGATCGGATACAAAGGAACGCTTGCTTCGCGCCTTCAGCCTAACCACCCGACAGACAATGTGGATGGCATGCTGGCTTCTTTAAAAGAAGGCCTCTCCTATGGAATCGGGGATGCACTCATTGGAATCAACCCTGTCGATGATTCGGTCGAAAGCGTAAAGCGGCTGCTTCATGCGACACAGGATGTCATCCAGAAATGGAACATCCCGACCCAAAATTGTGTGCTTGCGCATGTGACCACGCAAATGAAGGCCGTTCAGCAGGGGGCGCCTGCTGATATGATCTTTCAAAGCATAGCCGGAACGGAAACGGCCAATCGCTCTTTTGGAATTAACGTACAATTGCTCGAAGAAGCTAATGAGATAGCGAAGGCCTATGGCACCGGCACAGGCCCGCAGCATCTTTATTTTGAAACGGGGCAAGGCTCCGAGTTATCGGCCGAAGCGCATTTCGGTATCGATCAGGTGACGCTTGAAGCCAGGAACTATGGATTTGCCCGTTATTTTGACCCGTACATTGTCAATACGGTTGTCGGTTTCATCGGACCTGAATATCTATATAACAGCAAGCAGGTCATCCGGGCTGGGTTAGAAGATCATTTCATGGGGAAAATGCATGGACTGCCGATGGGGGTGGATATTTGCTATACGAATCATATGAAGGCGGATCAAAATGATATCGAGGACTTGGGTGTACTTTTAACGGCGGCTGGTGTGAATTTCATCATCGCTACTCCGATGGGTGATGACTGCATGTTAAATTATCAGTCTTTGAGTTATCACGATATAGCGACTTTGAGGCAAACGATGGATAAGCGGCCTGCCCCATTATATGAAGCTTGGCTGGAGAAGATGGGGATTATGGAGAACGGAAAATTAACGAAGCTTGCCGGTGATCCAACTATATTTAACCATTAGGAGTGGATGATATGGGAATGAATAATAAGGAAGATTTGGATGCCATGATAGCGAAAACCCCTGCGCGGATAGGGGTAGGCAGGTCAGGGACCCGGCCGAAAACGGATTCGTGGCTGAAATTCCGTTTTGACCATGCAGCGGCCGTCGATGCTGTATATGGTGAAGTCAGTGATATTCTTTTGAAGCGCTTGGATTTATTCAAGGTGAAAACGAAGGCCGATGATAAGGAAGTCTATTTACGGCGTCCGGATTATGGCAGGAAGCTTTCGGATGAAGCAAAGAGGGTGATAGATGCAAAATGCATAAAGGCTCCAACGGTTCAAATCATCATTTCCGATGGCTTAAGTGCCAAGGCAATCGAAGAAAATGTCGAGGACGTCTATTTATCTTTCAAACAATCTTTGGCAGTGGCAGGTCTGGATACGGGTACACCATTTTATATTGAAAAGGGCCGGGTTGCCGTGATGGATGATATTGGTGAAATCCTTGGACCTGAGGTCATTGTCCTGTTGATCGGTGAACGGCCCGGTCTTGTCAGTGCTGAATCATTGAGCGCTTACATTTGCTATAAACCACGTTTGGGCACCATTGAAGCGGAGAGGATGGTCATTTCCAACATCCATAAAGGAGGGATTCCTCCTGTTGAAGCTGGAGCGCATCTTGGCACGGTCATTCAAAAGATCCTCAAATACCAAGCGAGCGGCATGTCCCTCGTGAAGAAGGAACATGAAGAAGAAAAGCGTGAAAAACTCGGTTGAACCCCTAGTGTCTAAAAAAGGAAGTTCGGATGGTCTCATTTGACGATCATTAAGACTAGGTCGTTGATTTCCTCTCCAGGCACTCGCTTTATATGTATTTTTATTGTTTTATGAATCCGTTATTGGATGGAAGAAAATTGCGACACTCCTGCCGAAAAGCTGGCTAGCCAAGACCCCACAGGCGCTTGAGCCGAGGAGGCTTGGCAGACAGTCGGCGGAAAGGGAGCGGATTTCTGGAATCGACTGGAGTACTTTTTAAATAAAAAAACTGCAGGCACTCGCTTTATTTGCCTGCAGTCTGGGGGGAGCGGATTGCTCCCCTATTTACTTGTCCCTAAATTCCATAAACCAAACGGGTTGTAGAAGGGATGTTCTTCTTCATATCTAAAGTCTTGAAGGCCCGTCAATATAAAGTCGGGTGCATCTTGCTGAATGCTAAAGGTTTCGCCATTCTTAAAGAGAGGCCGTTCACCTACATGGTAATAATTAAATGTGTTAAGCAGGGCAGCCGCCTCTTTCGGACTCATTGTGTTAAGTGTCACGGCATCCGGAAGACCAAAGGCTTTCATTCCGAAAGAACAATAATAGTCTTCCTCTCCGATGATCGTGACAAAATGGGCATATACCGAGAGAATATCCGGGCTATGATGAAGATGCAGCCAATCTTCCTTTGAATGGGCAATTCCCGCCGTTTCTATTTTCACTGCCATTCCGCCTGCCCTGAGGATCGCTGCCCCGGCATCGATCAAATCGATAACAGTTCCGGTATCGGATACATCGGCTATTATATAAACGGTAAAGGTATGGCCATTGATTTCCTCTAATGCATTCTCTGAAAAGGCGTCTTTACTGGCGTAAGAAAAGCTCTCTTTTAAAGTGGGTTCATAATCATGGACCTCCGCCTGAAACGTAATGTTCTTATCACTGTTATGAAAAACATTCCCGGCTAACAGATACCCTTCGCTTTGGGAAGCAACCGTTTGAATCAATTCTGTCCGGTCCTTCCATTTCCCGGGTATCCCGATGATGATTTGGTTGTCCTTCATGGATCATCTCTCCTTTCCAATCACTTCATACTATACCACTACTGATGTTTTCCATAGCATTTCATGAAAAATGGCGCAAAGTATCGATAAATGCCAGTGAGGGATGTGCAGGACTTTTTCAAAATTATACAATTGATGTATAATATAATCTAGTAAACGTATAGCCTATCTTCAAAGGAATTCCCCTTGTGGGTTTTCTCATAGGGCCGTATCTTAATTATCTATTCGTATATATCAATGATGAAAGAGAGTGTTTATAATGGGTCGTAAGTGGAATAACATTAAAGAAAAGAAAGCGTCAAAAGATGCTAATACTAGTCGGATTTATGCTAAGTTCGGACGGGAAATATATGTAGTGGCAAAACAAGGCGAACCAGATCCAGAATCCAATCAGGCATTAAGGGTCGTACTTGAGCGTGCGAAAACGTACAATGTTCCAAGAGCGATCATTGACCGTGCGATTGAAAAAGCCAAAGGTGGTTCGGAAGAAAACTATGACGAACTTCGTTATGAAGGATTCGGTCCAAATGGTTCAATGGTCATCGTGGATGCATTGACAAACAACGTGAACCGGACGGCATCCGATGTACGTGCCGCATTTGGGAAAAATGGCGGGAATATGGGTGTCAGCGGATCTGTTGCTTATATGTTCGATGCAACGGCTGTCATCGGGATTGAAGGTAAAACGGCTGATGATGTTCTTGAACTGTTAATGGAAGCGGATGTTGATGTACGTGACATCATTGAAGAAGAAGAAAGTGTCATCGTTTATGCCGAGCCTGAACAATTCCATGCTGTACAACAAGCATTCAAGGATGCAGGAATCAGCGATTTTACAGTGGCAGAGCTGACGATGCTTGCACAAAATGACCTAACCCTTCCGGAAGATGCACAAGCACAATTCGAAAAAATGATTGATGCATTGGAAGATCTGGAAGATGTTCAACAAGTTTATCATAATGTAGATCTTGGTGAATGATAAAATGAGCAGGCCTTTGCTATATGATCAAAGGTCTGCTTATTTCATTTGAAAGGAAAGAGCCTGTTTACGAATCACGAAACAGGCTCTTTCCTTTTATTATTCACTTATGGTGATTCCGGAAAGTTCACGGTCTTTCTTTACCTTTTCCAATTCTGAAATAGTGACAAGTTGATAATCCTGGTCATGCAGTTGTTTAATGATTTTTCCTGCAGCCTGGGCGCTAGTTTGATAGATATCATGCATTAATATGACTCTGCCATCTTTGGCTTTGCTCATCACTTTGTTTACGATTTTCTTTTCATTGCGTTCTTTCCAATCCTCTGGATCGACATCCCAAAGTGAGACTTTCATATCCTCCATGTATTCCCGCACATTATGGTTAATCGCTCCATATGGGGGACGGACGAGATTTGGCTCAGTACCTGTAGCTTTTTTTACAGCGTCTTGGGTCTTTTCGATTTGATCTTCGATTTTGTTCTTGCTTAAGCGCGTCAGCTGCGGATGATCCCATGAATGGTTGCCGATCTCATTTCCTTCCTGCAGCATTTTTTGCAGAACTTCCGGATAGTGCTGTACGCGGCTTCCAAGTACGAAAAACGTCGCGTGACCATCATACTTTTTCAGGACTTCCAGGATGGACATGGTATGACTTGGATGCGGCCCGTCATCGAACGTCAAGGCAATGACCTTTTTTGAAGGGTCGATCCATTCATTTTGCACGGGCAGTTTGGCGACGATGTGTTTCGGCTGCCATTCCTTTACACGATCCTCATTCAAATCTTGACTTTGATATGAATCTAGCAAACTATCTTTAAAAAGATCCTTCTTGATGGCTATTGTATGGGTCTTAGTTGAATCATCAGTCTTAACGTAGAAAACGAGCGTATTTTTCAAGACTGAAAAAGAATTGAAGTTGGCTGCCTTCAGTTTGTTTTCCTTTTTAATGAGACTGTTTGAAATGCCTTCTTCTTCCTTCTGCGTTAACTCTTCAAAAACAATATCGGATAAAACGGATAAATAATCAGTATCCGTGGCAAAGATGTCTTCTATGGAGAGCTTTTGCTGAGATGGAATATCATAAGTGAAGATCTGGGTTCCAGACTGCTTCTTTCCTTCCACTTGCTCATATTTATCGAAGGAAATCGTAATGGTCTGTTTGCTGAAATGGAGGATCGTATAGGTGAGGTTAAGCTCGGAAGCTTTTCCGTCGGATGCTTTCCATTTCTTTTCATAATCCTTAATTTCTTTCTTTATGTAGGCTTCTAGCTGCTTGTCGATATTTTCTAAATGCAGAACGGGCCTGCTGGCTGAATACCCGCCTTTCGTATTATCTTTCACATACGTTTGAATATCGGCTTCTGGGTAATTTTTATCAGTTGTATAGGCCGAAACGGTTCTCTTCTTATCAAAAGCAAGGCTTTTAATGGCTAACCCCATCGTTCCTACAGCAGCTGTTAGACAAAATAGAAAAATAAAGACTTTTTTATAATTTAATTTCCTCATGATGCACTCCACCTCGATAATCATTCTACTATATAGACGCGCCAAAAGCCTTAAAAGTTTGTAAAAAATTTCATTTTTTTATATTTATATATTTTCTTGCTCATTTTCAAACTTTTATCGCTGCACCAACGTCTATTCTTTGTACCTAGGATACGTAATTTAAATGTAAGGAGCTCTAACATGTAATGAAAAACCCAGAAATGAATCAATTAATCGCGGCCCGGATAACCGAAAGGCAAGAGAATTTGTACAGACTTGCTTTTTACTATGTCAAAAACCAAGAGGATGCCCTGGATATCGTGCAGGAATCAATCAGGAAAGCGCTAGCCTCCAGCAGCAAAATCAAAGACGCCGCTTCTATAGATAGTTGGTTATATAAGATCATCGTCCGAACGGCACTGGATGTTTTGCGGAAGAAGAAGAAACTGACCGTCGCCGATGATGAAACAATAGAATACTTGCGCCGCGGTGAGGAGGATCACTATCCTGACCTAGATTTGCAAAAGGCCCTGGAAGGACTTTCAGTCAAGTACAAATCGGTAGTCGTCCTCCGTTTCTTTGAGGACCTGAAGCTGGACGAGATAGCGGAAGTGCTGGAAGAAAACGTAAGCACGATTAAAACGAGATTATATAAAGCGCTGCAACTATTGCGGATCAACATGACTGAACGGGAGGAAACGAAAAGATGGAAAAAAAATTAAAAGATCTGCGGGAAGAATATCTTAAAATACCGATACCAAAGGAATTGAATGATGTCGTTCAAGCAGCCTTGAATGAAAAGCCAAGGAAAAAGCCGAGGATTGGCAGGAATATCCTCGTGACAGCGGCTGCAGCGCTCCTGATTCTGACAGCTTCCGTAAACATCAGTCCGGCAGCGGCGAAAGCCATGAGTGATATACCGATAGTCGAGAAGGTCATCAAAGTGATTACCTTCGTCGAATGGAAAGAAGAAGCGAATAATTCTTCGGCAGTAATCAAAACGCCTGCAATATCCGGTCTCGAGAATAAACAGCTCGAAGATAGCTTGAATGAAAAATACTTATCGGAAAGCAAGCAGCTTTATAAGGAATTCACGGATTCCATGTCAAAACTGAAGGAAGGGGAAAAGGGCAATATCTCGGTGGAAAGCGGATATGTGATATTGACGGATAATGAAACGATATTATCCGTACAGCGTTATACGGATACGATTTCTGCTTCCAGTTCTACAGAAAGTCAATTCGATACAGTCGACAAGAAAAACGAAGTGCTGTTAACGCTAAATAGCTTATTTAAAGATAATCGCTATCTTCAGGTGATCAGCGAGAACATCAAGGAACAGATGAAGCGGCAGATGGCTGAAGATCCGGAAAAGATATATTGGGTGGAAGATGATGATTTTACTGCTTTTAAAGGCATCGATGAAAACCAAAACTTTTATATAAACGAAGATGGCAAGCTAGTCATCGCCTTTAACAGCTATGAAGCTGCGCCGGGGTACATGGGGGCCGTCGAGTTCATCATCCCGACAAAGGTGCTGTCAGACCTTCTTGTTGGCGATCAATATATCCATTAAAACGGCCCTATTGTAATTCTATGATGGGCGGAAGGTTTTTAAAACGGCACAATATCCATTAAAAAAGACGAACAACGTTACTACTTACAGTAACCTTGGTTCGTCTCTTTTTTGTTCGAATTTCATCTGGTCCAGTTCCAGCCTCATTTTTTCCGTCTCCATAAGGAAGTTTTCATGTTTAAGTTTTTCAAGCTCCAGTTCAACTTGCAGCATCTTATGTTTGTTTTTTGACTGTTTTTCGAAATGGCTTGTCAGTATTCCGAGTATGGGGATGGAAAAAATCATTACCACGGTTATGATCCCGAACATTATGGTGCCTCCTCTTTTTTTATATCTATTATACGGTGAATATAACGGTTGTGGTGGGGTTATTTCAAAATTCATCATTTCCTTTTCTCGTTAATAAGTACATGGCAACCAAAGTGATATCAAGCGTAATACCATGGATGAAGTTAGGGTAATATATCATTGATGGCCGCTTTCTATTAGATTATATGGAATGTTTTTTAGTGCGAAATCCGGACTTTTGCTTGTATGGTGGAAAGCCTACTTCTATTTATTTTGAAATTAATTATTTAAATATACTAAATATTTGTTTACAATAGTGAAATTTAAAGTTATTATACAATAATAAAAGGAGGGCTAGGTATGGCAACGATAAATAAACAGAAAATTGTGGATAGTGTACCTCAAAAAGGTTTTTTTGGAAACCCTAAAGGATTATTCACCCTTTTCTTTACTGAGTTCTGGGAGCGTTTTTCCTATTATGGCATGAAGGCCATTCTTGTTTACTATATGTATTACGAAGTTTCTAAAGGGGGATTAGGTCTTGATGAACCCACGGCCCTTGCCCTTGTATCCATCTATGGATCTTTAGTATATATGTCAGGTATAATTGGCGGCTGGCTCGCCGATAGGATTTTCGGGACTTCAAAAGCCGTATTTTACGGCGGTATCTTGATCATGCTCGGGCATATTGTCCTTGCTGTACCAGGCAGTCTTTCCATGTTCTTTGTTTCCATGGTACTCATTGTTCTGGGTACTGGTTTATTAAAGCCGAATGTTTCCAGCATTGTCGGGGAAATTTACGCAGAAAATGATGAACGCCGGGATTCCGGTTTCAGTATATTCTATATGGGTATCAACATGGGTGCATTCCTTTCACCATTTGTTGTCGGTACAGTCGGTATGGACTACAGCTTCCATCTTGGTTTTGGACTTGCAGCAATTGGTATGTTGATTGGTCTCATTGTCTTTGTTACAACAAAGAAAAAGAACCTGGGCTTGGCTGGAACTCTTCCTGCTAACCCATTATCACAGGATGAAAAGAAAAAAGTATTCACTAAATTGGGGATAGCCGCGCTTATCATAGCTGCCATCATTGGTATCACTGCTTCTGCAGGCATCTTAACGATTGAAACTTTTATTAATCTTGTAGGTATTCTAGGAATCGTAATTCCGACCCTTTATTTCATTTTCATGTATCGCAGCCCGAAAACGACTTCTGTTGAACGTTCACGCTTGATTGCCTATATTCCTTTGTTTATAGCAGCCGTCATGTTCTGGGCGATTCAAGAGCAAGGTGCAACAATATTGGCAAGCTATGCAGACAAACGGACACAGTTGAACTTTGCAGGATTGGAAATAAACCCGGCATGGTTCCAATCTTTGAACCCTTTGTTCATCATTACCCTTGCACCAGTATTCGCATGGTTATGGATTAAACTAGGAAAGCGTCAGCCGACCATTCCGCAAAAATTCTCAATAGGTTTATTGTTCGCCGGTTTATCATTCCTGGTGATCCTGCTTCCTGTTTATTTCAGTGGATCAGACGCATTAGTCAATCCGTTATGGCTTGTACTAAGCTATTTCCTTGTAGTACTTGGAGAGCTTTGCTTATCCCCAGTTGGACTTTCTGCCACTACTAAATTGGCTCCAGCTGCATTCTCGGCACAAACAATGAGCCTGTGGTTCCTGGCCAGTGCAGCAGCACAAGCACTGAACGCACAAATCGTCAGATTCTACACTCCTCAGACCGAAATGGCTTATTTTGGAGTGATCGGTGTTGCTTCAATAATCCTTGGACTGGCCCTGATGGCCTTATCACCAAAGATTCAAGGTTACATGAAAGGCATTCGCTAACACATTAAAAAAGATGACCTCCGCGGGTCATCTTTTTTTTTACTTTTTGTGCCCTCGAAAATTCCCGATTGGGTGCTATATCGATTTTTATTTGAGGCCGTGATTCAAACCTTTAACTTTTTTTTAATAGGATCCACAGTGAACACTAAGACAAAAAATAAAATAATCTTGGGTATGGGCTCGATATCGAAGATAAAAAAAATACAATATCCTAAAATGAAATATATCGAAAATAGAATACCTAAGTACAATCTATTTTTCATTTAAACCCTCCTCATTCCTTAATAAAATAAATATCTTGCTATGGAACGAGCTGAGTATCCATCCCAATTCCGCTTAACGCAATGGTCTTGCTTAGCTTTTTTTCCAGCTGCAGCGGCATTATTCCATTTAGAAGTTGAAATACCTAGTCCTATTGCGAAAACACCCATACCTGTACCTATATACTTATTAAACCAACCAACAGCAAGAGTTAATCCATTAACTTTGTTAGAAAATGAAGACATTTGAGCAGCAGCTTTTTTTACATTAACAGCTGACATTGTCTTAACAGTAGTGCAATCATAAGTAATTCCGCCAGATTTATACACATATCCAGCTGCTTGAACATTTGGTACAATCATACTGAAAAATAAAGAAATACTCAAAAGAATAATTAATGCAGGGTTTACGAACATCTTATACCTTTTTGATTTTTTGCCATTATCATTATCTCCTAACTATATTTCTAGTGATTCCATGATAAACTAATTTTCAACTTGATAGATTCCAAAAGAGCGAAGTGGAATTTCAGAAATGATACGGTTACCATAAAGAACTAGGCTAATATGAAAAAAAGAGCATCCTTTATAGGATTGCTCTTTTTTCCGGTTGTAAGAACCTTTTCCTTTTTTGTTTTTAACAATACGGGTGGAGGGGTCAAACGTCCAACGCATTCGGCTATTTGCCATTTCACCAATGGTTTTCTTATTGGTTTTATTCGTTTTAGTCATTGAATATATTCCTGCTTTTATAGTATTTGAACTGAATTTTAGCTTTGTACACCTTTGTTTTTGCTCGCAATAATCGAAGCCACAATTGCAAAGGGAAGTAAAAAGAAAGCCAATATTCCATATCCAGCTCCTTCAAACCCTCTGATGTTCACAAAACCGATGTAAAACAAAATAATTGAAGTTATAACGGTTAATATGCCTGGTAAAAGCCTAACAAATAAAGATAAATGTAATTTCCTAAACCACCATGCTAAAAGTATTACTAGCATACCAGGGACGCAAGCAATCAGGAGGGGAACTCCGAACATCATTTTGTAACCTCCTCTAATTCATCATGTGAATAATGCCATAATAAGTAAATTGTATATTGTATTTTATCATGAAAAAGACAGCCGGTGGTGGTCATTTTCTTGGATGCGTGCGTGAGGAAAACAAAAGTCGAACGTAAAGGTGAGGTTAACTAAATTCTTAATATTGTTGGATAGGGGTTCTATTAAATTTAAAAACAAAGTTGATTGGAACAGGTGTGTAAGACTCCTGCGGGAAAAGCGTGTCTAGGGGAGACCCCACAGGCGCATACCGCCGAGGGCCGACCGCCCGCGGAAAGCGAGTGCCTGAAGCGAAAATCAACATGCAATTCGTAAAAGCCCTCAAAAAAACTGGAGGCAAAATCAATTAGTTACCGGGTTTGTACAGACAGGCAAGTTCACTTACACGGGTGATCGGCCTTTTTTTTATCAAAATCTCCAAATAGCCAGCTGAAAAGTACAATACCTGCTACAAAATAGAATGCATATCCTAAATTCCCTGACCACCTTATCGTTTCGCCACTGAAGTATTGCAGACCAGACTTAGCAAGAAACACGAATATGATACCCATTATACATCTTATGAAAAATCTTTTCTTTGTTATCGACATACTGCAAATCTTCTCCTTTGCTTATCCAGTTTACAATAAATATCCAATCTTTTACATCTGTGGATATTTTAGTGAAACAGTCTTTTTACAAGATGACCAATGGCTCCGCATAAAAAAGTCATTTAAACATAATTATATATAACGATAGGTGTTTTATGGGTAGGAGGGAAGATATGGAGGGAAGGAAGTACAAGTATGAGCTACTATTGAGAAGCGCCAGGAAAGTCGGGTCCAAACCTAAAGGTACTGAAATGCCATCTTCACCTGTATGGAGTCCCGATCATATAAAATCAGCTAAGGATTGGATCGGCAGGAGCCCTATTCTGGAACCGTATATTAATACATATCTTGGACTTAAAAAATAACCCCGTGAGTCATCAGGGGTTATTTTTAATTTACATGTGATAATACTTTTTTTACTGACGGACTATTCGGTGTCAACTTGTTCGAATGATAAGTTGGAATAACGACCTCGTGAGGCTGTGACTTACCAACCTTACTTGCGGATTTAAATAGTTTGGATTTACTATATTTTCTTTTAGGTAAAGACATCGTTATCACCTCTTTCCTTTATTTTACTTAATTTCTTCCTCAGATTCAACATCTTCCTCTTCTTGAATAGCCAAAGATGTGTGATATCTTCGGTATAATTCATATGTTAATGAAGCTAAGCCTGATACTAAATGGCCGTCATATTCATCAAAAATGGTTCGATAGCTCTTTAGGACAATGACATAAGTAATTAAGCATTCTTCCTCAGTCAAAAGATTTTCCTCGACGTTAATTGTGTGGATCATAAAGTTTTTAAAGTGTATGTATCTATCATTCTCTTTATTGATAGGAAGCCCGATTCCTTTCACTTTTGCAGAGGGAAGAGATTTTTTAACAAGTTTAGGAGCTGAATAATTCTGTTTAAACTTGGTTTCCGTCACTATATCAAATTCAAAATGGGAGTCCCAATTATTTTTATAGTGATCTCTCATGTAAAAGAGCATTTCTTCAAGAAAGTCCTTATAGCTTGTATTATCCCTTTCAACTTCTAAAAACAATGATTTAAAATCCTCTTTTAACCAGTAAGAGAGAAGTCCGAATTTATCTTGTTGAATGGTCAAATTCTTAGCTACCTCGATGGCTTGGGATTCTCTTTCAACTTCGAGGGTCATGAATTTAAATCTTTTAACGCTCAATAGCGGGATTGGTATGAGTATAAAAAGGAATAGCAGGATTAAAAAGTAACCGACATGTTCAAATATGATTTTTGCTTTTGGTGATTCCGCTAATGGTTTTAAAACCAGTGATGTTACGGTGGGGTCCTTTTCAATGACTTTACTTTCCTTTACTTTTTCACTGTTACTTGATTGTTCCTGTTTCGACTCTTGAACATTACCAGCAGGTGCCTGAAAATAGCGAATAATTCCAGAGACGATAATTAGAATGAGCAGACTTATATAAGCAAAAGTATAAAAAGTCCTGATCCAGTCTTTTCTGGTAGGGGAATCATACGCTTTTTCTATGCCTGACAAAACGGCTCACCTCTTTCCTTTTACCCTGATTATAGCAGAAATACCCAAAAATATTAAAAATATCAAGGTTAAAATCTATAGGTTTGTAAAACTGAAAAAGAGGCTAATGAGATTTTAGCCGTGCAGACAATGGAAGGAAATCAGGATATGTACTCCGAATTTCCAAAGTGTTTTGTGAAGAAAGGAAAGAACCGGATGAGCTCTGCTCTTCCGGTTCTTTGTGCATCAGTTTGCTGCTGGAATCAATCCTTTATGAATGGAGACTTCCTGAATGGCGCGGTAGACGGTTTCGACCATGAAATCGAGTTCCTTTTCTGACATGGAAAGGATCGGCATCATCGTGATGACTGGACCGAGTTCCCGGATGATCAGGCCATTTTCCCGTGCTGTATGGATGATTTCGGAAACGACATTCTCCTGGAGGGTGAACGTTTCTTTTGTTTGGCGGTCTTTAACGATTTCCACTCCAATCATGAAGCCGCGTTGGCGGATATCGCCGACTATCGGAAGTTCGTATAGCGCTTGCAGTCTTTGTGATAGGTATTTTGATTTTTCCTGGATGTCTTTAATGAGATTGCGGCTTTCCATTAGCTCGATATTCTTCAGGGCCAGGGCACAGGCAAGCTGATTTCCTGTATAGGTGTGACCATGATAGAAGGTTTTATGTTCTTCCCGTTCCCCCAAGAAGGATTGAAAGATCTGCTCGTTCATGATGGTGGCGGCGAGTGGCATATATCCCCCAGTGATCCCTTTACCCATGCACATGATATCGGGGACGACGTCTTCCTGTTCACAGGCAAACATCGTACCGGTTCGACCAAAGCCTACAGCCACCTCGTCACAAATTAAGAGGATGTTGTACTTTTTGCATAATTGCCCGACCTCTTTCAAAAAGCCATGGGGATGGGTAATGATGCCTGCTGCTCCCTGCACGAGCGGCTCGATGATCAATCCTGCAATTTCCTCGGATTGTTTTTGCAGTAACTTCTCCAGTTCCTTCAAGCAATGGTTTTTCACGGCTTCGGGATCTCCATATTCAGTCATGTGATAGGCATATGGTGAAGGGGCTGAAATCCGTTGAAATAAGAGGGGCTTAAAGATTCTATGGAATAGATCCATTCCGCCCACACTCACGGCACCGACAGTATCTCCATGGTATGCTTCGTCAAGCGAGACGAATTTGTTTTTATTCCGATGCTTGACGGGATCGATATTCTGCCAATATTGATAAGCGACTTTAAGGGCGATTTCCACAGCGGCTGATCCCGTGTCGGAGTAAAAGACTTTCGATAAAGAACCAGGAGTGATCTCTGCCAGTTTTTTCGCCAGTAAGATCGATGGTACATTCGCAGATCCGAGCAGCGTCGAGTGCGCGACTTTATTCACTTGCTCAATTAGGGCGCCGTTTAATTCCGGCTCGTTATGCCCGTGCACATTCACCCATAATGAAGCATAGCCATCGAGGTAGCGTTTGCCATCCACATCAATCAGGTAGCTGCCTTCGCCGCGTTCGATGATAAGTGGTTTACTTTCCCGATACGTTTTCATTTGTGTGAACGGATGCCATACATATTCCTTATCCCATTGTTCTAAATCCTGACTGTTCATGCTTCGAACACCTCTTTCAGTTGTTGGGTATATTCTTGATCACCAAGCAAATCAAGGATGCAGATCCTCAGGTCTTTTCTAACATCGGCCAGTGTCGGGATGCAGGCTAGGCCATTCAGCCCAGTCAGCTTTTCAATGGTTTCGATATTGTCTTGGTGAATCCGATCTTCTGCCCGGTAATGATTATACAAAATGGTTTTCACGTTTATATCATGGACTTGGGCATAAGAATGGGTCGTCACGACATCATGAATCGCCCCTAAACCGCTTGTGGATACGAAGAGGACAGGCATCCCGCAATCCCTTATGAAATCGGCCGTCATATAGAAACCTTCCGTTCGTTCAATAAGCGGCACAGCCAATCCTCCAGCGCCCTCGACTAATACGATGTCATACATTTCCTCAAGTTCATGAACCCTTTCCACGACTTTCTTCTCATCGATGAGACTGCCGGTTAATTTAATCGCCAAATGTGGGGAGGTTTCGGGTTCCAGTGTGTAAAACCCCGATTCCTTTACACCGAGTTCCTGCTCAAACCAAGATATATCCGGGTATGTATTCGTTTCCTCATTGATTCCTGTTTGAAATGGCTTGAAGATCGTGACGGTTTTTCCAAACGTTTGAAGAGAAAGATAAAGTGCACTCGTGACGATGGTCTTTCCAATATCCGTGCCAGTTCCGGTTATGAAGTAGGCTTGGCCCATGGATGATTCAGCTCCTTTACGTTTATATATCTTGCAATTCGCGGACGTACTTGTTGAATGATGACAGCACATAGAATGCACAGCAGTAAATCACCTGGTACCGGTAATAAAAAGCCGTAAAGAATCGTTTGGCTGATGGAAAGCGGCGTTTCCACAATCCACTTCATTGCACCATACAGCCATATGCAGCCGAAGAAGTAAACGGTCAGCAAAGTTGCAGCGTTAGCAAGGAATATGGAACGAATCGTGGAGAGGGAAAACCGGTTGATCAGCCACCCGTTTACATAGGCTCCCAGAATATATCCGAGCAAATAGCCGAAAGTGGGTTTGAATATATAGCCGATTCCACCGCCTTCAGCAAACACGGGCAACCCGATAAGTCCGATCAAGACGTAGCATAACTGACTGAGCATCCCAAGCCGGGGCCCCAGCAATGCGCCTGCCAAATAGACTGCCAGAATTTGCAGTGTGAATGGTATGTAAGGGATAGGTATCTTAATAAAGGCGCCGATGGCAGTTAGCGCGGTAAAAAGGGCCACATAAGAAATCGTCCTTGCTTTCAAGTTTTTACCCCCCTTTTTTTTGAAAGTGCTGGCAGAATGCCCACTATTAGTTTGCCTGATTCCTATTTTATATGTCAACTAATTTGTTATTTGGTTAACATATAAAGTGCCAGTTTTCTTAGGATTTAAAGGACAACTAGGAAAATATTGAAAAAAGGCCATTGAATAATATTTTGTATGTATGTTATTATTCTAACGATATGTTAACTTTTTATAATTTAGGTTAACAAATATTATCGCTCCATTGATACTGCTAAATGTTAATTGCCCATTGAGGCTGATGGTGCACTTGCAACCGGTTGGTTGGAGGGGAAAGTGGTTTAGGTAAACTCGCGGCTGGAGCAGCAGGTTGCAGGAAGCGGGTCTATTGCTGGATATCTTCCGTTTTATGTGCGGAGAACCGGAACAGGATATGTTCTTTTTCAAGGAATGGCGATTCGGCACAAAATAAAAGAAAAGAGGGATAGGTTTGGAAACATTGGTAAGGGATTGGAAGATGTTAGCGGAGAACGTTATCAAAGGACATAAAGTGACGGAGGAAGAGGCATTATCCATCGTCCAAGCCCCAGACGAAGAGGTTTTGGAAATTCTGAATGCAGCCTATCTCATACGTAAGCATCATTATGGGAAAAAGGTAAAATTGAATATGATCATCAATACGAAATCTGGATTATGTCCTGAGGATTGCGGCTACTGCTCGCAGTCGATCGTCTCGGAAGCCCCGATCGATAAATATGCTTGGCTGACTAAAGAAAAGATTGTCGAGGGAGCGCAAGAATCAATTCGCCGGAAGGCGGGTACTTATTGCATTGTCGCTTCTGGCCGTCGTCCGACCAACAGGGAAATCGATCATGTTATTGATGCGGTAAAAGAAATCCGCGAAACGACGGATCTTAAAATCTGCTGCTGTTTAGGTTTCCTGAATGAGGAACATGCCGGTAAACTAGCGGAAGCAGGCGTTCATCGCTATAACCACAACTTGAATACATCACAGGATAACTACAGTAAAATTACATCGACACATACATATGAAGACCGGGTAGATACAGTGGAAGCTGTGAAAGAAGCCGGAATGTCCCCATGCTCTGGAGCCATTTTCGGAATGGGTGAATCTGAGGCGGAAGCGGTGGAAGTCGCTCTATCCTTACGCAGCCTTGATGCAGATTCCATTCCTTGTAATTTTCTCAATGCAATTGACGGAACGCCGCTAGAGGGAACTTCCGAGCTGACCCCCACTAAATGCCTGAAATTGATTTCGATGATGAGATTCGTTAATCCTAGTAAAGAAATCCGTCTGGCCGGGGGCCGGGAGGTCAATCTCCGTTCCATGCAGCCCATGGCACTTTATGCTGCGAATTCCATCTTCGTCGGGGACTATTTAACGACAGCTGGTCAAGAACCCACAGCGGATTGGGGAATCATTGAAGACCTGGGATTTGAAATTGAAGAATGTGCCCTTTAATTGATAAAGAAGATTATTGAGAGAAACTAAAAAAACACCCTTAGGGTGTTTTTTTCAGTTTGTCGACTAAAGGGGTGGTCTGGTCCCACCCGGAACCATAATCTTAAACATAACTAGTTTATCCTTCAGAGTTTTTTACAGTAATCCTTAAAGGATGGAAGAAATTTGCGGGACTCCTGCCAAATAACTGGGTAGCCGAGCCCCCGCAGGCGCTTATGCCAAGGAGGCTCGGCAGGCAGTCGGCGGAAAGGAGCGGATTTCCGAAAGTGGGTATGTGTAATGATTTCCACTCCAGGCACTCGCTTTCCGCGGGCGGTCCGGGGAGCCTCCTCGGCGTTCGCCTGCGGGGTCTCCCTTGGCCACGCTTTTCCCGCAGGAGTCTCATACCTTACGTTCCAATCAGCTGGAACTTCTTTTTTAAGAGATATTGTAGGAAAACTGGCTCTTCTTCTCCAATTCGGTACAGTCTGGCGGTTCCATCAATTTTCCGGCAAAAGGAGTTTCGAATTGCTCTCACCCCGAACCATAATCTTAAAACAAGACTATTTTATCCTTCATGTTTTTTTACAGTCCCCCTTAAAGGGTGCAAGAAATTTGCGACACTCCTGCCGATGAGGCTTGGCAGGCAGTCGGCGGAAAGGGAGCGGATTTCCGAAAGGGGGTATGTGTAATGATTTCCACTCCAGGCACTCGCTTTCCGCGGGCGATCCGGGGAGCCTCCTCGGCGTTCGCCTGCGGGGTCTCCCTTGGCCACGCTTTTCCCGCAGGAGTCTCGTACCTTACGTTCCAATCAGCTGGAACTTCTTTTTTAAGAGATATTGTAGGAAAACTGGCTCTTCTTCTCCAATTCGACTACAGTCTGGCGGTTCCATCAATTTTCCGGCAAAAGGAGTTTCGAATTGCCCTTGCCCCGAACCAGGATTTTAAAAGTAAACTAGTTTATCCTTCATGTTTTTACAGTAATCATTAAAGGATGGAAGAAACTTGCGAGACTCCTGCCGAATAACTGGCTAGCCGAGACCCCACAGGCGCTTGCGGCGAGGAGGCTTGGCAGACAGTCGGCGGAAAGGGAGCGGATTTTTGAAATCAACTGGAATGTAATTTTAAGAAAAAACTGTAGGCTCGGACATATCCCGAAGCAAGCTTAAGATAGGGGATCTTCATAGTTTTTTACAGTAATCCTTAAAGGATGGAAGAAATTTGCGAGACTCCTGCCGAATAACTGGGTAGCCGAGCCCCCGCAGGCGCTTATGCCAAGGAGGATCGGCAGGCAGTCGGCGGAAAGGGAGCGGATTTCTGGAATCAACTGGAATGTAATTTCAAGAAAAAACTGAAGGCTCGGCCATATCCCGAAGCAAGTTTAAGATAGGGGATTCTTCATAGTTTTTTACAGTAATCCTAAAAGGATGGAAGAAATTTGCGAGACTCCTGCCGAATAACTGGCTAGTCAAGACCCCACAGGCGCTTGCGGCGAGGAGGCTTGGCAGACTGTCGGCGGAAAGGGAGCGGATTTCTGGAATCAACTGGAATGTAATTTCATGAAAAAACTGTAGGCTCGGACATATCCCGAAGCAAGCTTAAGATAGGGGATCTTCATAGTTTATTACAGTAATCCTAAAAGGATGGAAGAAATTTGCGAGACTCCTGCCGAATAACTGGCTAGTCGAGACCCCACAGCCGTTTATCGGCGAGGAGGCTTGGCAGACAGTCGGCGGAAAGGGAGCGGATTTCTGGAATCAACTGGAACGGTTTTCAAAAAAAAAAAACTGCAGACATTGCTGTAATAGAACTAATGTCCATCAACCTTTACAAAAATAAAAAAATAATGATAAGTGAAAATAATTAAAAAAAAATGCTAAATTGTTAGTGAGGTTTTATAATGAATTACCTGAATACTATAACATTTGCTGCATTGTAGTAAAAGATTATGATATAGGGAAAGGATCAGTATTGGTAATATCAATAATGAGAGGATAGTTTTGTGTGATGCATATATGGCTGATTAGTTTTATTATTTTATTATTGCTATTAATATTTTATACTATTATCCCAACGGTGCTAATTCGTGTATGCAGCTTGGGAATAACCAAAAAAATCAATTCGAAAAATGGGATTGCGCTAACTTTCGATGATGGCCCAAACCCTGAATATACCATAAAATTACTTGATCTTTTAAAAGAATATGAGATAAAGGCCACATTTTTTGTTGTGGGAAGTAAAGTGAAAAGTAATCCTGGGATTATTAAAAGAATGCATGAAGAGGGACATACGATAGGTATCCATCATTTTCATCATGTTTCAAGTTGGGTCCTATCACCAATTCATCTGCGAAAACAGTTGGAAATGACTGAAAAGGCGATAACGGAATGCACGAATGAAAAGGTGATATTTTATAGACCGCCATGGGGCCATTTCAATATGTTCACCCCACTATTCAGTAGGAAATATAAAGTGATTATGTGGTCCGGCATCTTTGGGGATTGGAAAGTCGAACATTGCAAAAATACTCTGCTTGATCAGCTTCGAAGGGCTTCAACAGAAGGTTCCGTCCTATTGCTTCATGACTGTGGTGAAACATTGGGAGCGGATAAAGAGGCGCCAGGCTATATGATTGAAATGTTAAAAATTTACCTGCAGGAGAGTAAAGAAAAAGGAACACACTTTATTTCTTTAAAAGACTTATAACTAATTCCGGGGGTATTATGGATATAGATACGCTTTTACATTTTATTGATTCTTATGGATACCTGATCATTTTTCTTTTTTTATTCTTCGGCATCGTGGGAGTGCCTGCTCCAGAAGAATCACTTCTATTTCTAATTGGGGTGCTGGCTGTCCAAGGTAAGCTCTCTATGGGTTTAGCGATGCTGTGTGCAATTCTCGGCGCCTTTATCGGAATGCTTGCAGCTTATGCATGCGGAAAATATGTGGGGTATCCATTTATAAAAAAATATGGAAGATTCATTGGGATTACGGCTGAACGCTGGGAGAAAGCAAAGAGAAACTACACGGATAATGCACGAAAAACGCTAGTATTGGGATTTTATATTCCGGGGATGAGGCAAATAAGTCCATATTTTGCAGGAATCTCTTCTATACCCTTTCGGAAATACTTCCTCTTTTCCCTATTAGGCACTATACTATGGACCGTCCCTTTTATAGTGGCCGGTTATTATGTGGGGGATGCTTTTAATGTTAATCCCAAATATGTTCCATATTTAGGTGTTGTATTTTTAGTTATTTTTGTACTCTATGTTACTATCAAATACATTAAAAAGAGAAAACAAAGATCCAAAAGTTGAGTCGGCTCCTTATTAAAAAACGTCGGAAATAAAAAATCGATTTAAGGAATTTGTTCAACGATATTGTAAGAGAAAGATATCATGAACTATATATTTTGTATTTTCAGAATGATTTCTTAGGAGATGACACATATGAAGAAGATTTTGTTTTTACCTCTCTTTCGAATGCAGTCGGGACATCATCAAGTTGCAGAGGCATTGATGGATATGTTAAAAAAGCATTCGAATGGGATTACTTATAAAAAAATCGATCTAATCAGTTATACCAATACCTCTCTAGAAAAATTCATTGCAAATAGTTATCTGACATGGATCCGTTATGCGCCGGAAACCTATAATCTTGCCTACAAGAACCTGTTTTATGTTCACTCGCAAAAGGAAAGTGTATGTAAATGGTATCAGCAATTATTCATGAATAAGATGGAACGATTGATAGCGGAAGAAAATCCTGATTTAATTGTGTGTACACACGGTTTCCCTTCATATCTTTTGAGTCAGTTAAAGATGAAAGGGAAGTGCAGCACACCGGTAATAAACGTGTACACGGACTTTTTTATTAATAATGTGTGGGGAAGCGAAGGGATAGATGCCCACTTTCTTCCTAGTCAAGAAGTGAAAGAAAAGCTGATGAGTAAGCGCCAAATACCAAAACAAACGATGATGGTCACTGGCATTCCCGTGCACGAGGAAATCACAAAAAATGCCCGTGTCCAAAGAAACACAGAACGGCCAAAAATTTTGATATCCGGAGGAAATAGCGGTCTGGGAGGGATTTTGAACTTAGGTGATGAGTTAAAGAACTCAACCGACTTTGATTATTTAGTTCTTTGCGGAAATAACAACAAGCTTTATGAAGAAATCAATACATGGAACTTACCTCATATCAAACCATTGCCCTATATCTCATCAAGGTCTGAAATGAATAAGCTTTATGAAGAAGTTGACGCAATCGTTACAAAACCGGGCGGTGTCACGATCAGTGAATCATTGCGAAAAAGGCTTCCGATCTTTGTTCATTCCAGACTTCCGGGGCAGGAGGAAATCAATCTGCAGTATCTAAAACAGCAAGGCCTTGTATTTAAACTTAATCAGAAAACGCCATTTGAAAAACAATTGCTGAGTATATTGAAGGATCAGAAAAAAATGAAAAAATGGAACACATCCATAGAGTCCTATCATAAGGAAATAGAGTTGGAGAAACCCGAGGGAATAGTGGAGGTCATGAAATTGATCCTTGATCTTAATCAAAATGGTACGCCTTCCTATCTAGCCCGACAGCCCAAACTTCTTTATAGCTAAATGCATGGTGTTCCCGCTGGTGATCCTAAAAGGAAGAATGGATACGGAAGGCTGCTGAATTAGCAGCCATCCTTTAATGAAAGGTCGGAAGGAAGAGTGATTTTGAAAAAAACATACCCTATGATTTTTTTGATGATGATGCTTGTGATGGCGGGGGCAGGGTGTTCAAGTGATGAAACGGAAATGAAGCCGCAAGCCGGAGGAAAAGTGGAATTGACAGTTTCCGCAGCTGTAAGTTTGCAAGATGCCTTGAATGATATAAAGAAGTCTTTTGAAAAAGAGAATGCAAATGTGGAAGTTCATTATAACTTTGGGGCCTCTGGAGCTCTTCAGCAACAGATATCCCAAGGCGCTCCTGTTGACCTGTTTTTCTCAGCAGCAGAAGATAAGTTTGATAAATTAATAGAGGAAGATCTTATTGAAGAGAAGAATGGAATCGATTTAGTCGGCAATGACCTGGTGCTGGTGGTGCCAAAGGATTCCAAAAAGGAAATCGGATCACTGGAAGACCTCACAAAGGCCGATAAAATTTCGATTGGCACTCCAGAGTCTGTACCGGCAGGGCAATATGCGAAACAAACTTTGGAAAACATGAACCTTTTCAAAGAGATGGAAGATCGATTGGTATATGCCAAGGATGTGCGGCAAGTGCTTACATATGTGGAAACGGGAAATGTGGACGCAGGCCTCGTTTATAAAACGGATGCGCTCAACTCATCAAAAGTTGAGGTCATTGCAGCAGCCCAGGGAGATTTACATGATCCGATCATATATCCCGTGGGAATGATCAATAACCTGGATCATGCCAAGGAAGCCAAGCTATTCTATGACTATCTCCAAACGGAAACCTCCATGAAGATCTTTGAAAAATACGGATTTAAGAATTTGAAATAACCGCCAATCCGGTGGCTTACAGTTTAACTAGGACTTGTACAATGGACGTCGATTTTCACTACAGGTACTCGCTTTCCGCGGGCGGTCAGGGAGCCTCCTCGGCTTGCGCCTGCGGGGTCTCCCTAGACGCGCTTTTCCCGCAGGAGTCTCGCACCTTTCGTTCCAATCTTTACTTTGTTTTGAAATTTTAGGTGAAATCTTTTTGTCAACAGTTTAACTAGGACTTGTACAATGAACGTCGATTTCTACTACAGGCACTCGCTTATCCAGAGGCGGTCAGGGAGCCTCCTCGGCTTGCACCTGCGGGGTATCCCCTCGACACGCTTTTCCCGTAGGAGTCTCGCACCTTTCGTTCCAATCTTTACTTTGTTTTGAAATTTTAGGTGAAATCCTTTTGTCTACAAACTCTAACCACCAATCTGGTGGTCTTTTTTTTATTCATCCGCAGTAATATTAGGTATATTTTCCTTTATATTAAAACCTCTTCTTGCCTTACACGTAAGAATAAGGACATGCATGTAATCGTTTTTCAATCGCTGCGTAATATGGACCTTGGCACAAAAGAAGGACAGCACATTACTGTCCTTTGGCTTGACTGCGAATGGTACCATTCTTTTTGAAAACGATGTAAAACAGTTTAATAGGCAGGTATCCTATAACCCCGCCAAGAGTATTCAGGATCAAATCATCGGTATCAAAACTTCCTAATTCAAATAAAAGCTGAAGAATCTCATAGGTGAAACTAAGACAGAATGTTGCAATCAAGATCGATTTGAGTTGGGAAAACCTTTTTGACAGTAAGGGAAGCATCAAGCCGAAAGGTACAAAACCGATGATATTCCCCGCTATATTTTCAATCCGGATCGATGGGTTAACATCCGCTAAGAACAGGTAATGGGCAATGGTTTTAAAAGGGATGAAGTTATGGGACCCCCAATAGCGGCCATGGGAAAAACTTATATGACCATTCATTTCGGTTATCGAGAAGGTTTTAAATAAAATGAGCTTTGTAAGGATTAATAGATATAGAACCATAAATAACGATAATACTATTTTCACAAAAATTTTCATGATACAACTCCAATATTAAAGTGGGAAATATTTATCATTTTATCATAAATGGTATATGATGAGTTTAATGTAATAATTTACTATATTTTTTGTTCGAATTACCAAGGAGGGGTAAAACAGTGGAGGAAGCAATAATTGATTTTGTCATTGCGGTCATATTAATTATTGGTTTCACATACGGTCTCATTAGGCAATTTAGACATTGTGTCAGTATCAGGAAGGGAAATAAGTCGGAGTATGTACATTACAAGAGGGCATTGATTGGAAACTATCTGGTTTGCCTATCCTATTCAGGGTTTCTTTTTTCTTATATTTTGAATTCATTATTGGCATCCCGAATTATACAGGCTTCATTAGTTACAAGTGATAATACAAGTTTTTGCAGTTTCAGTTTTCTTGCCATTCTATTAATCGCCAAATTTGGGATTATTCCTAAGGAAAATGAACAAGTTGAATTACAAGAATACATAGTTGAGAAAGAGGAAATATGAAGAAAATTTCACTTATCATATTAATCGCATGTATTTCGATCACCTTTCTATTGAATGTTGCCATACCTGAATTTGCTGGCAAAATGAAGCATAATATAAGTTCCATGAATATCCTTTATTCATACAGTGTCACAAAAACATTCTCGGAACAAACCCATGATACGATCGAAATGGCATCCGTTCCTTCAGGGAAAACAGAGACCAGGGATGCCAATTTCCGAATTGATGTCAAGCTTGAGGGCACGCCGCTGAATATTAAAAGTGTAGTGAAAGAGCACTTGAATAAACCTCAAGCGTATAAAACTAAAGAAAAGTTAACCGGGCCCGAAAAGGGGTTTTCATACCGGACATATCATCTTACCAAAAATTATGATAAAGGAAGATATACAGTCATCCGAACGAATAAAATAACGGGAAAAGAAAAGGTGTATGCCGGAACTTACTATGAGCCGAGCACGCAAGATCCCATCGTAAAATGGTCGCGTGATGAAAAATGATGGCGGTCATACGATTTCATGTAAAGTTGAGTGATTAAATGGAAAAAACAGTGAAAATCGAGGAATATAACCCTGATTGGGTCAGTGAATTCCATCAGGAAAAAGCGAGGATAATGGAGGTTTTAAAGAACGATTCCCTTTGTGTCGAGCATATTGGAAGTACATCAGTCATGGGGTTGGGGGCTAAACCGATTTTGGACATCATGGCTGGCGTCCAACATTTAGCTGAAGTTGACGCGTTCATTGAACCTTTGAAATCGATTGGGTATGAATTTGTCCCGCATAAGGAGTTTCCCGAAAGGCGTTTCTTTAGAAAAGGCCAATGGAGAGCAGGGACGCATCATTTGCATATTTATAGATTCGGAAGTGAACAGTGGAAGAATCAACTTTCATTCAGGAACTATTTAAGAAGCCATCCGGACGTAAGGAAACAATATCAGCAATTAAAAATGTCCTTAGCAAAAAAGCATCCTGCAGATATTGTGGGGTACACAAAAGCGAAAGCGCCATTTATCCTAAATGTCATGGAATCAGCAAAAGGCGGTTGACTTCCAGGGTAAAGTTTTGAATTACTTGAAAAATGGTAACGGCAGTGGTGTAAACTGCCGTTTTTGTATGAACAATTAGCATGAACTTCGAACGATGAGTTCGGGGGCAAACCGATAAGTAATGTACGGGGCCTGATCCGAATTGGTTATCCGGTTCAATAGTAACTCAGCTGTTTTAATTCCCATTTGCTGAATGGGCTGTCCAATTGTCGTGATGGATGGTTCATAAAACTCCGTATAAGCGACATCATCAATGCTGACAATGGCCACTTCCCCAGGAATCGAGATTTTTTGCTTTTTTAAATAGCTAAGGATTTCACGTAATACTAAATCATTTCCTGCCACAATGGCTGTCGGTGGATTTTCTGCATCGAGTATCCGGGCCAATTTTTCTTGAATTTGGTTTCGGGGTAAAGAATGAATATCATCCTCCCTTACTTCCAATTTATGAGATGCCATCGCTTTTTTAAATCCTTCGATCCTCTCTAGCCTTGGTGTGATCGGGATATCAATCGGTAAGGTTAAAAATGCTATGTTTTCGTGTCCTTTTTCGGCCAGCATGGAAACAGCTAAAAAGATTGCAGCGTGGTTATCTAAAAGAACGGAATCGGAAGTTACCCCATCAACCAATCGATCGACGAATACCATTGGAATGGAATGATCGATCAAGTAATTATAGACTTTAAAATCATTTCCTACCGGAAAAATGATGATTCCATCCACTTGCGTAGAAACGAGCAAATCAAGGTATTCTTTTTCTTTCTCTGGATCATCGGCAGAGTCACATATGAATACTTTCATGCCATGCTGCTGAAGCTGTTCTTCTACGGTACGAATGATTTCAGTGGATAAAGTATGTAAAATATTAGCTACGAGTATGCCAATGACCTTTGTTTTTTTCACTTTTAAATTCCGGGCATTATCATTGGGACGAAAGTCAAGTTCTTGGATGACTTGCTCGATTCTGTCCTTTGTTTCAGCACTCATATAACGAAAACGCTGGTTAATATATTGAGAAACCGTACTTTTGGAAACACCGGCCTTCTCAGCAACATCTGATATGGTAGTTTTCTTTTTTTTCATGATGTTCTCCTAAAGGATATTATTTCTTGAACTAGAAAGGGTTACCTTCATCATAACAAAGGAGCATGACGATTCCAACGCCAGTTAGCTGATTTTGTTAAACATTGGATGTAAGAAACACCCTAAGCACTTTGGCTAAGGGTGTTAACCTTAAACTATTGATTTACATATCTTGATCAGCGGATTAACGAACGAGCCAGCCTCCATCAACAGCGAGGATATGGCCATTCATATAATCAGAGGCCTTGCTGGCAAGAAAAACGACAGTTCCCATGACATCAAAGGGTGTTCCCCATTTTTCAGCCGGGATCCTTGAGAGAATGTCTTTGTTCCTTGACTCATCTGCACGAAGCGCGGCAGTATTGGCCGTTTCAATATAACCTGGTGCAATCGCGTTTATTTGAATGTTTTTAGACGCCAATTCATTAGCGAAGGCTTTAGTCAGCCCGGCAACGCCATGTTTACTCGCAGTATATGCGGGAACGAACTTGCCTCCTTGGAAGGTGAGCATCGAAGCGATATTTATGATTTTCCCGCTGCCTTGTTCAACCATTTCTTTGGCGACGAGCTGACTGAGAAAATACAAGGAATTAAGGTTAATGTCCATTACTGCATTCCAATCCTCGTCTTTATATTCCAATAAAGGGGCACGGCGAATCGTTCCTGCATTATTAACAAGGATATCGATTTTTCCGTATGCATCAAGACAGCCTTTTACAACACCTTTAAGGCTTTCCTTATTCGTAAGCTCCGCCTGATAAAAGACAGCTTTTTGCCCGGTCGTTTCGATTAAATCCTTTGTTTCCTGAAAATTATCACCATGGGCAACGATAAAAAGATCTGCACCCGCCTTTGCTAATGCAACCGCATACCCTTGGCCCAATCCGGTATTTCCTCCTGTTACGATGGCAACTTTCCCTTTTAAACTGAAAAAGTCCATTGAAAAATCCAGTAAACTCATCTTGTTTCCCCCATCCCCATATGGATTAATAAACCACTCTTAGTCTTACTTCATATCTGAAATAGGAAAGGTATCCATATCTTCATATGTATAATTCTCTCCAGCCATTGCCCAAATGAATGTGTAGTTGCTTGTAGCGGAACCACTATGTATGGACCATGGAGGTGAAATGACAGCCTGTTCATTTTTCATGACAATATGCCTTGTTTCATCGGGTTCACCCATCATGTGGAACAAAACCGCATCATCTGCCAAGTCAAAATACATATAAACTTCCACTCTGCGGTCATGAACATGAGGGGGCATGGAGTTCCAGACATTACCTGGAGCCAATTCAGTCATCCCCATACACAGTTGGCAGCTTTGGATTCCTTTTTCATGAATCATTCTGCGAATCGTCCGCTTATTTGCCGTTTCCTGTGACCCCATTTCATCACCTTGCACTTCCTTGAACGCTACGTGTTGAATAGGGTAATTTTTATGTGCCGGAGCAGAGGCTAAATAAAATTTAGCAGGTTCGGAGTCTGAGTCACTAATGAAAATCAGTTCCTTACAACCTAATCCTATATATAGACAATCACGATTTTGAAGGGGATATACTTTCCCATCAACTGAGATCCTTCCTGATCCCCCTATATTAAATACACCTAATTCTCTTCGTTGGAGAAAATAATCAGCTTTAATGAAATCATGGCCCTCAAGCTTAACCTCTTTAGAAACAGGTTTGATTCCTCCTATGATGATCCTGTCATCAAGGGAATAGCATAAAGAAACGTCGTCATCGAGAAATAATTTTTCCACTAAAAAGTTTTTGCGGATTTCACTTGTATCAAAGTGTTTGGCTTGTGACGGATGAATGGAATAACGTTTTTCCATATGCATATAAATAACCTCCTATTTAGTAAAACGGTTTATCGTGAATATTCAAAATGTTAGCGCTACCAATATTAAAAATATATATAATATTTTCCAAATAGTCAATGATAATAGAAAAATTTAGTAGATTAATCGTATAAAAGAAGAAATAAATGATTAAAACTATGATTTTATACAAAATAAAAATATAAAGATTAGTATTGTTAAAAACTGGTTTATATGGTAATCTGACTTTATTGAAAAGAAAGCGCTTTCTTGTGGTTTTGGTTTACTAAACCGTAATACACCTTTTCAGGGGGAATTAGGAATGAAAGAATTAGATGTGATCACCTTTGGGGAACCGATGAACATGTTCTATGCAAATGAAGTAGAGCCTTTACATGAGGCTAAATCCTTTTCCCGGGCGATTGCGGGAGCCGAATCAAACGTCGCTTGCGGATTGGCGCGTCTTGATTTAAATGTTGCTTATATGACGAAACTTGGCAACGATAGTTTCGGAAAGTTCATCATCGGAGAATTGAATAAAGAAAAAGTCGACACGACAGGTATCCGTTTTACAAGTGATCACCCGACAGGAATGCTCATTAAATCTAAAGTGCATGACGGAGACCCGGAAGTGGAATACTTCAGAAAAAATTCAGCTGCTTCCACTCTCAATATCGACGACCTTTCAGAAGAGTATTTTCAACAAGCTAAACATCTGCATGCAACAGGTATCCCATCCGCATTATCTGAAAGCTGCCATGAATTTACCGTTGCTGCCATGAAACTTATGAGGAATCAAGGAAGAACCGTTTCATTTGACCCGAATTTACGGCCTAACCTATGGCCGGATAAACAAAAAATGGTGGATTGCATTAATGAGCTTGCTTACATTTGTGATTTATTTCTGCCAGGCATGTCCGAAGCGGAAGTTTTAACAGGGCTCCGAACACCTGAGGAGGTGGCCGAATTTTATTTGAACAAAGGAGTTAAAATGATTGTCATCAAGCTTGGAGCAGAGGGAGCTTATTATAAAAATGCCAATGAAGAAGGGTATGTTAAAGGATTCGTACCTGAAAAAGTCATTGATACGGTAGGTGCCGGCGATGGTTTCGCCGTCGGTGTGATCAGCGGTTTGCTTGAAGGGAAGTCCACGATTGAAACCGTTACTCGGGGCAATGCGATTGGCGCCCTTCAAGTCATGGCTCCCGGTGATATGGATGGCATGCCCAGCCGGAAAAAATTGCAGGACTTTATTGAAAGCCAGAACAAACTATTAAACGTTGAATGATCGATAACAGCAGCCAGTTAACTCCACAACTAGACTTCCAATTACAAATATTCATAAATTTGATAATGAAGTGGAGAGATTGTGATGAGAATAAAAGCCGCAATAGAAAAAATCCCTGGTGGCATGATGGTTGTCCCGTTGTTCATAGGTGCTTTGATACATACTATTTTTCCTGACACGGCAACCTTTTTTGGCGGATTTACAGGTGCCATGCTAACAGGTACCGCATCGATATTAGCCGTCTTTTTCTTTTGTGTCGGAGCTACGATAGATGTTAAGCAATCTGGTTATATTGCAAGAAAAGGATTTACCTTGCTTATCGGTAAAGTCGTATTTGCGGCATTATTGGGATATGGTGCAGCTTTACTGCTTCCGGAGAATGGGATTCAAACCGGTCTCTTTTCCGGTCTTTCGGTTTTAGTGCTGATAGCGGCTTTTAATGAAACGAATGGCGGTCTTTATACCGCACTCATGACAAAATTGGGCAGAACGGAAGATGCTGCGGCATTCCCGTTCATCAGTATTGAAAGCGGTCCGTTCTTCACGATGATCATCCTCGGTGTTGGAGGGCTTGCAACGTTTCCGTGGCAAACAATTGTCTCCACATTGATTCCATTTGCAGTCGGGATGATTGTAGGGAATATTGATAAAGAGTGCCGGGAATTCTTTGGACAGGCCGTACCGGTCCTTATCCCGTTCTTCGCATTGGCTCTAGGATTCGGGTTGGATTTTGGCATGATTCTAAAATCCGGATTCATGGGTATTTTAATGGGCGTTGCCGTCGTCTTCCTGTCCGGTGGCGTCTTATATCTACTGGACCGTTACGTTACTGGCTCCGATGGCGTTGCTGGGGTCGCCGCTTCTTCAACGGCGGGTGCCGCAGTTGCTGTACCTTTCATCATCGCCGAGTTAAACCCGCAATTCGCTCCTGTAGCAGAATCGGCAACAGCAATCATCGCAACAAGTGTATTGGTTACGGCAATCCTGACACCGATGCTGACAATGTGGGTTGCAAAGAAACAGGAGGAAAGAGGCATTCCGCAGCGAAGGGGCATGAAACCAACTATTTTGAAAGATCAAAATGTGGCTTCCATACAAAAAGCGAAGTAAAACAAATGAAATGTAAGCGTTATCCAAAAAGCAACTGGGGTTATTATCCCGGCTGCTTTTTTGTGATGCATGCACATTGGTGTTAAAATTAGGAAATGGTAAAACGGAATGTGTAAACGCGAATTCCTATCAAGGAGGCTTTCATGAGAAAGGTAGAGGTCGTACCATATAAGAAAGAATGGTCCAAGCTATTTCATGATGAATGCCAAAAATTAGAGGAAATTTTCGGGCCTGAAATGATGAATGTATACCATATTGGCAGTACGGCCATCCCGGCCATACATGCCAAGCCTGTAATAGATATTTTGGCAGTGGTGAAAGATGTGGAATGTGTCGCTGACTTTAATAAAGAGATGGAAGAGCTGGGGTATGATTTCAAGGGGGAGAACGGAATCGCTGGCCGACGTTTTTTTCGTAAAGGCGGGGATGAGAGGACGCACCATATTCACATGTTCCAAAAAGGGCATGAAGAAATTGCCCGACATCTCGCTTTTCGGGACTATTTGCTATCACACCCTGATGAAGCACAAGAGTATAGTAGGCTGAAGCAGCGCTTGGCAGCGGAATTTCCAGATGATATTAAAGGATATGTAAACGGGAAAAATGATTTTATCAAAAAGGTCGATGAAAAAGCGAAACATTGGGCGAAGCGTGGTGGTCATCATGTTAATGAAGTGGATCAAATGCCAAGTGAATGAGGAAAACAAGCGTTCATTTTCAAAAGCACAAGAGAGATGGGGACAGATGCGCCATTGTGATGGCTTCATCGGTCAAATCGGAAGGTGGAATAGAAATGAACCATGTGAAGCAGGCATCCTCTCCGTTTGGAATGATCTCCATTGTCATCAACGTTTCATGGAGCATCAGCATGATGAAATATTCAGGGAGATTGATCAAGGAAGTACGTATACAAATATTTCTGTCGATATATTCGAGAGCATATCAATATAGGAACAATGGACATGACGTATTTTTTGAACAAAGGGATATTGCTGCGAGTGGCTGAATGTTCTGTTGAAAATGTTAAACAAGCCCGTTTTGAGCAGGTGCTAAAAGACGCAGGGAACAGGGCGATGACACCGGGCATGCTGTCAGGCGCATTCGGTAAAAGGCAAAACGGCAGATATCTGGCTGCATCATATGGGACAATGCATATTCACATCAACGGTATGCGGATAAGGAATTGCCTGCATTGATAAAAGAATCGGGAGTGAAAGATTCAACCCAGCGAATTTCAGTAAGTTTAATTGAATTGCATCCAAAGTGGATGTTCATTTAGAATCAAACATTATCAATCTATCAATTTGAATAATCTATGGCGTCTTGGATTGTTGCTTTCTTAATGGAAGGGCACTAAATACATTTTCTACAGAAGGGGATAACAAATGAAACTAGATTATGATTCACAGTATATCAGGGGCATCTACCTCAATAGAGACCGCATATCTTCGTATGACCATTTCCCTCTAGATCTTCCGGTTATCAGGCACCTTCAGGAAGTGGCTTTTCATCCCAGTGTTACCTATGTCATCGGGGAAAATGGAATGGGGAAGTCCACCTTGCTTGAAGGTATTGCGATAGCGTATGGCTTCAATCCAGAAGGAGGAACGTTGAATTTCAATTTTTCCAATTATGATTCACATTCCAATTTGGACGAATACCTCCGTTTGAAAAAAGGCGTATACAAACCGAAGGATCATTTCTTCTTTAGGGCGGAAACCTTTTATAATTTAGCTACGAATATAGAGGAATTGGACAGGGAGTCATCTTTTGGGTCGAAAATCATCGATTCCTTCGGTGGAAAATCGCTACACCAGCAATCCCATGGGGAATCGTTTTTTTCTGCTTTTGTAGAACGATTTCAAGGCGATGGATTGTATATTCTCGATGAGCCTGAAGCTGCTTTATCCCCATTGAGACAAATATCGATGTTGGCCAGGATAAATGAGCTTGTTCAACAAGGATCCCAATTCATCATTTCCACCCATTCCCCGATCATCATGGCCTATCCGGATGCTAAAATCCTCCAAATTTCAGATGAGGGAATGAGTGAGGTGGCATTAGAGGAGTCCAATCACTATTTGTTAATGAAACAGTTTTTCGAAGATAAAGATCGGCTGCTTCATCATCTGTTTCAATGAGATTTTAGCATCTCCAACGAAAACCCCGTCTGCACTGCGCATTCGGGGTTTTCATTTTTTTGGAATTGGTTGTTGACAGCCTAGGTGTATTGCGGGTATAGTACATCTATAAGGTGTATGAACCACTTAGTACATACACACATATCAGACTTTTTTAAATAAATAGGGGGTGGTTTTAATGAACGTAAATACCCGGGAACCGGTATATCTGCAAGTCGTTAGGCATTTCAAAGAACAAATAGCCATTGGTAATTTCGTGGCGGGGCAGGAAATTCCCTCACGAAGAGAACTGGCGGCTTCACTCAATATAAATCCCAATACCGCTCAAAAAGCGTATAAAGAAATGGAGGAACAGGGCTTGATTCATACAGAACGAAATTTCCCCAGTCAAATCACGACGAATGAAACGATTTTACAGGCTGTAAGGCAGGAATTGATTTTGGCGGCCGTTGATACATTTGTCGATGCGATTCGTCCGATTAATGTACCGGTTGATGAACTGCTTCGTGTGGTTAAAGAAAAATACGCGGAAGAAATAAGGGAGGAGGAAGAAAAATGATAGAAGTAAAAAAGATCTCCAAGAATTATGGACGGAAAAAGATCTTGGATGATGTTTCATTTACAGCCAATAAAGGAGAAGTCACTTGTCTGATCGGGATAAATGGTGTCGGTAAAACGACTACACTCAAAGCGATCATGGGATTGACGCCATATAAAGGTGAAATCCTGATCGATGATCAAAAGATGACAAAGGACAGTTATGAAAAAATCACCTTCATTCCGGACGCACCAACCATGCTTCCGCAAATGACCATTAAACAGGCCATGGTTTTCATGTCGGATTTCTATACGTCCTGGAATCCGGAAAGAGCTAACCAGCTAATGGGGTTTTTCAAGCTTAAAGAGGAGAATCGCATTTCGGAATTGTCAAAAGGGAATACAGCTAAGCTCAACCTGATGCTTGGTTTGTCCCTTGACGTCGATTATGTACTGATGGACGAACCATTTTCGGGAATCGATATGTTTAGCCGCGAGCAAATTGCCGATGTCTTTGCGAGCCACCTAATTGAAGATAGAGGAGTCATCATCACGACCCATGAAATCGGTGATATTGAACATTTGATCGATAAGGTCATTTTATTGGATAACGGTTCGGTGCTTAAAGAGTTCAATACAGAAGAAATGCGGGAAGAGGAAGGGAAATCGGTAGTCGATGTAATGAGAGAGGTGTATCAATCATGATGCGATATATAAAACTAGTGAACTTTGAAATCAACCGTTTCAGTAAAATCTATCTTAGCTTATTGTTGATCACCTTGGTTTCGCAATTTGCCGGAGTGATCATCGTAACGAAGAGCCTTCTTAATGATGCCAGGGATATCATGAAGGAAGAAAGACTATCTGAAGCCGCTTATATTACTAATTATGGAAGCCTTGATTTTAATCATATTTCCAATTCCCTTTTGTTTGTAGGACCGATAGCGCTGAGTGCGGTTGCCCTTATTTTTTACATTTTCCTTATTTGGTATCGTGACTGGTTTGGAAAGAATACGTTCATTTATCGTCTATTGATGTTACCGACATCCAGATTATCGATCTACCTTTCAAAAGCTACGGCCATCTTCCTGATGGTATTAGGGATGATTGCTTTCCAAATCATCATTTTACCTATGGAAAATGCCCTATTTAATTCGAATGTGCCGGAAGCCCTTTTGAATGAAATGTCAATTTCTACTATCACGATAGCCAATCCGATTTTGTCATTGATCATTCCAAGCACGTTCACGCAATTCCTAATTTCCTATGGCATCGGTCTTATGATCATGTCGATATTATTCACGGCGATCATGTTTGAAAGAAGTTTCCGCATAAAAGGAATCATAATGGGCTTGTTATATTGCGGAATCGCTGCGGTGTTGTTTTTAGCCCCAGTTTTAATGGAAATCGGGAATTTCTATTTCTATCCTAATGAATTATTTGGCCTGATGCTCGCAATAGGAATCATTTTGACAGGATTATCGGTATGGCTTGGTGCTTGGTTATTGAAAAATCGCGTTACCGTATAACAACTTTAAAGGAGAGTGAACAAGGTGAAACGTTATTTATGCAGCATCATTATTGGAATGGTTGTCATCTTAAGCATCGGGACCTATTATGTCAAAGTAGCTTCCTCCGCTTCCAGCCTTCCAAAGTATACGTTCAAGACACTGGAAGGCAGCGATAAAGAGCTTGATCCGGTGATCATAAATGCTTCGCTTCAAAATGACAGTAATTTTTATGAACCATTAACAATTGAATCCAATACAACGACATATGTCAGCGAAAGGTCTTACTTGGAGAACTTAACTGGAAGACAAGATCATCAAATTGACAGATTGGTAAAAGAACATCGTTCGTTTATGCGTGGCAAAGATTCCATTAGTTCTTTATATGAAGACGATGATTTCCTCGCTTACGCTTGGGTGAATAGCAAATATACAAAGAGCGGGAATATGGAAGCAAAGTTTGATATCGGTTTACTGGAGAAGAAGGACGAAGAGGAAACTTCATTCCAAATTGAACTTCCGAATCAAGGGAGAATCATGAATGCTGATGTCAGGGATGTGCAGTTGGTCCATTCAAAACTACAGGTTTTAACGATGAATGATGTGAATTCCAACAATGAGAAGCAAACGAAAGAAGTTCATCTGTATACGATCGATGTAGCCAATAAAAAAGTCTTGAGCGATAAAACCCTTGTATCTGAATCCTTTACTTACCCTAATCAAGTTGATTTTGAAATGCCAATCGACCTTACTCCCTCACAGCCAAACAACATGGTATTCATTTCATTAATTAAAGGGGTAAATCATGAGGATGGTCCATTTGAGGAAAAACTAAAGGAAAGCAAGCTTTTATCTTATAATTATGAAACGGAAAAATTAGAAACGGTAAAAAAAGAATTGCTTAGCCTGGACATGGCTAGATCAGGATATGCAGACGGAAAGAACCTTTATGCAGTTGAAATGAAATCAGGTAAATATCGCATTAAAACGTTTGACCTCAGCAGTCAAACATTAACGAATGACACCGAGCTGGATATAGCTGCTAATAAAAAGGAACAAGACTTCGCTGCCATTAAGAACGGGCGTGTGTACTTCCTATTAGGGAACGAAGTGGATCAAGACGTTTTAACATACAAGCCTGCCAAACTTCTGATTGCAGATATAAAGACTGGAAAGACTTTATATAAAGGTGAAACAGTCATAAATAAAAAGGACAGCAAAAGTTTTCAACTTTTTATAGATGAATTGGAAATAAAATAAGGACCAAAAAAGCTTTAAATAAAAAAGGGATATCCTCCAAAAGGATATCCCTTTTTTATTTAAATGGAAGCCAAGTTCGTTCTGGCTGTACGTTCCTTCTTGCCGTGCAGGAAGTGGTAAAGGACGGAGGTCAAGATGACCAAAACGCCCAAGATGACATAAAGTGTGCTGTAACCTGTTATCGGAATGATGAATCCCAGAATATAAGGGCCGAATCCAAGTCCTGCATCAAGCATGATAAAGAAGGTGGACGTTGCCATCCCCATTCGGTGAGGCGGTGTCAGTTTAACGGCAATCGCCTGCGAGCTTGATTGCATATTACCGAATCCGAGGCCAATGAGGAAACCAGCTGCCAGTAAAGTGAAACTATTGGTTGTCATACTTAGAAGCAGCAAGCCGACTCCGAAAATAATGAAAGCCGGATACATAATGAAGTTCGATCCTTTCCGGTCCATCAATGGTCCTGAGAAAGGACGTGATATCAATACGGCTACTGCGTACACTACAAAGAAGAAGCTTGCCGTATTGACCAGATCGATTTCGATGGCATAGAAACTGATGAAAGAAAGGACACTGGAATAACAGAAAGCCAATAACAGAGTGATGATTGAAATGGGCAGTGCCTTAGGTTCAATGAAATTGGAAAGCTTGAATCCTTTGCTTTCCGTAACTTTTGCCGTCACTTTCAATGCCGGGACATACAGGAAGAATGCTGTAATCAAGGAGATCACACCTAAAGCCAGGCAGAAACTGAAAATGACTTGGAAGCTTGTATGTTGAGCCATAAAAAGACCGATGAAAGGACCGATAGCCGTCGCAAGTGTTGCGCTCATGCTGTAATAGCCGATGCCTTCACCCTTTCGTGTCGGCGGAATGATCTGCGCGACGATCGTACCTGTCGCGGTACTTGCCATCCCCATTGCCATCCCATGGATCAGGCGGTTAACAAGCAGGAAGCCGATTCCAAGGTCCACAAAATAAAGAATTGTTGTCAAAGTGAAAAAGATCAAACCTATGAATAACGTTTTCTTACGGCCGATTGAATCAATGAAACGGCCAATGAACAGACGTCCGATCAACGTCCCGATAATAAAAATCCCCGATATGAGTCCCGCTTCGCTTGTAGAAGCATCCAATTCATTAACAGCATAGATGGCAAGTGTCACCATCAGTAAATAAAAGATTAATGTTATGAAAAAATTGATGGACGAAACGATGACAAAGTCCTTCGTCCACAGTCTGGTTCTGGATTGATCCATGTTATTATCTCCTTACTTTATAATGTTATTTCTAATTTCGCCCATGATGCGTATGGCAGCGAGTTGTTCCTCTTCCGTGATCCCTTTCAAGATTTCCTGTTCATATTGATCGATTGTCACGCGGACTTCGCTGTAGACCTTTTTGCCAAGCTCCGTAAGCCGCATCCTTTTCTCGCGTTTATCTTTGCTTGGCACATGCTCGACATACCCCAGCTCTTCCAAGCGGGCAATGGTCCTCGTAATCGTGGGTTTCTCCACGCTTTGGTAATTGGCAAGCTCTACAAGCGTCGCCGAACCATAATTGTTCAAGTAATACAAAATGGACCATTGCGCCCTGTGTAAATCATGCTTGTTCAGCTGGATATTAAGATTATTTTCAAACGGCCGGTACAGCAGCAATAATTGCTGAAAGAATTTTTGGAAAGTCTTTATGAGAAACACCTCTTATCAATATATAGTTATCATGAGTAATCGTTACCCTGAGTAACTATAATACCAAAATAAATCCATTCTGTCCACTCGGATTTGTGTTGTTATTTTGATAAAAAAAGGGAGAGAACGGCAGAAATCACGAGTAAAAGCACCAAATTCACGAGTAAAAGTCCAAAACTCACGAGTAAGGCGCCAATTCACGAGTAAAAGTCGGAAATTCACGAGTAAAAGGCCCAAACTCACGAGTAAAAGCACCAAATTCACGAGTAAAAGGCCCAAACTCACGAGAAAGGCGCCAATTCACGAGTAAAAGTCGGAAACTCACGAGTAAAACGCCCAAATTCACGAGTAAAATGCCTAAACTCACGAGTAAAAGCACCAAACTCACGAGAAAGGCGCCAATTCACGAGTAAACGCTCCAAAAAGTGATCATAAGAGGAGGATTACAGGTGTCAAAGGGATTTCTTCATCATATTGAGCTGTATGTTCCAAATTTAAATAGGAGCATTGATTTTTGGGGCTGGTTTTTGGACGAGATGGGCTATGAGCCATTTCAGGAGTGGGAAAGCGGGAGGAGTTGGAGATTGGGTGAGGTGTACATTGTTTTTGTACAAGCGGAAACAAGGTTTCTTGACATTCCCTATCATAGGGGACGAGTGGGTCTTAACCATTTAGCCTTTCACGCCGCTTCCCGGCAACAGGTTGATGAGATCACCAGAAAGTTAAGGGGCAGAGGAGTTACCATCCTTTACGCCGATCAGCATCCATTTGCCGGCGGGGAGGATCATTATGCTGTATATTTCGAAGATCCAGATCGGATGAAGGTCGAACTCGCGGCCCCTTAACAATAGTTGGCATAGCTATAACCATTATTTCCATCTTTCCCATTCTCAGGTTCGGGCTCTGGGCCAAGTGAAAAGGCCTCGATCAATATGAATGCACCGAAAACCTGGGTCCAGCTGCCTAGTAAAAGAATTTGTTCTCCCATCCGTACTTTTTCATTTAAAATGAAAATATTTCCGACCGATTCCAAAAATGAACCGGCTGCAATGAGGCCATTTCCCTTGATCTCAAAAGGTGAAATGGCCTCATCAGTCAGCGTTGCACCGAATGTTTCAAAAGCGGCACCCAGGCCTTGGATTCCACTGCCGATTGCATCGGTTCTCGTGCCTTCCTTCTCTGAACCACTCAACTGCATATCTATTCCAACTACATTTGCGGTATTGCCAATGGCCTCAAGCCAATTGCCGAATATAAAGTAGGATTCCGAACGTTCGTTTTCCGGATTCAGCATTTTTGAACGGCCGATCGCTTGCAGGGAATTTGCAACGGCTTCAATGCCATTCCCTTTGAGGATGAGATCTTTTCCGAGATTAGTGCTCGTTAAAGTTTGCCGGGTTTGCCCGATTGCACCAACAAGAGTGCCGATGCCAAGTAACCATGCTGCTGAAATAAGGAGGTCATCTCCATTTCTATGAGTGATCATATCTTAAACGCTCCTTATAAGTGGTTAGATTATATTATTCAGGAAACAGTGTTTGTTTACTTAATGCTTTATCACTTTGGGCTCAGGTTGTAAGTTACCCATTTATTGGTATAATGACAGCTGGAGGAGATGATATTGACTTTTAAAAATTTTTTGCAAATGATTATCGCAGCACTTTTCTTTATGGTTTTTACGTTTTGTACCTGGTATGAAGGAAGCGAAATTCTGGATAGACCTTGGGAATGGAAGCATTCCACGCATTTCACACACATAAATGATGAACAGCCGATAGAGGCAGATGATATTTCGAATTTCGATCATTTCGTGTATGCCGCAAAATTCAAACCGTTATTTCCATTTCTTATGGTCCTAGCCGCATCGTACTTAATCATTCTTACGGGATATATCCTGTTGCAAAGAAGGATTAAAAAGATGGCCCTATTCTTATTGGGATTTGGAGTCATTTTTCTGTTTTTTAGCGGTTATGTATCCAATTCCCCAACTGTTGGAGGAAATATCTTTCAAGCATTTTTTCTGATAGGCGGAATGATAGCGATAATGGCTGCAGCTCTCTATTATTATCGGATGCCAAGAGGATTCAATACGCTCATGAAGTAAGCAAGCTGCCGATGAGGCAGCTTTTTTTGTGCAAATTGTTGACACAAAATAACGAAAAATAATAGTCATTTTCGCGAAATTCTTAGATTGAACTTCACTGTAATGTAGTTTATAGTTAAGTCGAAATTTAGTAGACCAGTTGTTATAATACCGGCGATGAACCCCTATCGATTGGATAAACCAGTGATTGAAGACTAAAACGAAAAGGTGATAATATGTCAGGCAAAATCAAAATTGAACAGCCAAAGATCCCCCAAGACTTAACACAAGCGAACTTTCAGGAAATATATTATCAAGATGAGCCTTATCTTGAGTCCTGTATCATAACCAACTGCACGATCGATAGAGAAAAAATGGACAAAATCGTATTATCACAAGTTGTTTTTAAAAATGTGACATTCAGTGATGTATCATTCAGGAATATCGAGCTGACGGATGTCATCTTTGATCATTGCGATTTAACGAATGCCGATTTCATGGGCGGCTCGATTCATCGTGTGGAATTCAAAGAGTCCAAACTTTTAGGCATTAACCTTTCTGACGCAAGCTTAGGGAATGTCTTCTTTGAGAATTGCAACCTGAATTTAAGTGCCTTTGGTTATTCCAGTTTAAAGCAAGTGAGGTTCGATCATTGCTCATTGGAAAGTGCTGATTATTATGAGTGTAAATTCATTAAAGTGAAGTTCGAAACATGCAGATTAAATGAAGTGAACTTTTCCCGGACACCGCTCAAGGGAATTGATATTAGCAGTTCTGCATTTCAAAGGATTACCGTATCCCCGGAAGATTTAAAAGGATGCGAAGTTTCCCCGGACCAAGCGATAGTCTTTGCAGCCATGCTCGGACTGAAAATTAAAGAGTGAACCTTTCAATAAGGCTGAAGCGAGGGACCGCTGATTTGGCGGTCCTTTTTGAGTTATGTGTGGTGAATATCGGCAGAGTGAATAAAATGATATGTTTTGCACAAATGCAGTATTGCTTTACAATATTTGTTAAGTGAAAGGGGGATTGAATGTTGATTATCAATAAGGTCACTTTGTATGGTCATGCCTGGAAGGAAATGCGGAATTTTTATGTTGATGTGTTAGGATTTGAGTTACTATCGCAAACGGATGATGCTTTTGAAATTAAGGCAGGGGATAGTGTGCTTGAAATCAAAAAATATCATCACAAAGATAAGCCCTTTTACCACTTTGCCATGAACATTCCGACCAATTTATTTATTTCGGCAAAAGCATGGGCGAAATCAAAAGTGGAATTGACCAGGGAAGAGGATGATGACGAAGTTTATTTCAGCTTTTTAGACGCACGGTCTTTTTATTTTTTAGACCCTTCAGGCAACATTGTCGAGTTCATAGCGAGATATTCCGTATCACCCGAATCCGCGACTGAGTCTTTTTCAGCTCAAAACGTCCTGTGCATCAGTGAAATAAACATTACGACAGATGAAGTCAGGGCTATGGGAAATCAGTTGATCAGCAATGGTGTGCCTGTAAGGAATGGTGAAGCGATAAGAGAAGATGGATTGAATTTCATGGGTGAACATGAAGCAGGTTCGTTTTTACTTTTAGGTCCAAGGAAACGGCGTTGGATTTTCTCGGATAAAGAGTCGGAAACCTTTCCGCTTTCGCTAGTCATAAATCAGCATCTGGAAATTTCATTGGATGGCGAAGGATTTATGGAAATGAAAAAGGGGGAATGATGTTGATTTATATTTTGGCAATAAAGCAGAAGCAGGGCTGCCTGTCATTGGTGTATTTCCTATGATGGTTTTGTCTTCGGGATTGTAAAAGAATGAATAAAGAATAATCTCAAATAATAACAAGAAGAAGGTAATTTATGCTTAACATGATAATTCTCCTATTAAGTTACTTAATAGGTTCCATCCCATTTGCTTTGGTCATCGGGAAATCGTTTTACAACACCGATATCCGCGGATATGGGAGTGGAAATCTTGGCGCAACTAATAGTTTTAGGATATTGGGCAAGACAGCAGGGACGATAGTAGCATTTGCTGATTTATTGAAAGGCATCATAGCCTGCGTACTCCCGATGGCGCTGCATTCGAACGTTTCCCCTGCACTATGCGGCTTACTTGCGATAATTGGCCACGCCTTTCCTGTTTTCGCGGGATTTAAAGGGGGAAAGGCCGTGGCAACATCGGCGGGAGTGTTTTTATTTTTAGCTCCATTAGGTACATTCATTGCTTGCATGGTATTTCTCATTAGTTTGCTATCTTCAAAATATGTATCTCTCAGTTCGATGCTGGGGAGCATTTCCATATTGATATACAGCTTATTTTTTGAAGGCAGGCTTATCATTGCACTCTCATCATTTATTTGTTTATTCGTCGTCATTTTGCATCGAGAAAATATAAAGAGAATATGGAAGGGCACGGAAGCAAAAGTGGGCAGGACCTTATGATAGCAGAAATGAATTACATACAAATTTTTATGGTTCGCTCAATATTCTAAGTGAATACTGCACCATAACCCAAGGAGCAAAGCCATGAAAAAAAGAAGTTTATTGATAGCGGTGGGCGTGATCTTTTTTGGGATCATTGCCTCGATAGCATGGGTTTCTCAAACCAAAAAGAAAGAGGTCGCCGGTAAGAGGGCATTTCCCCAGCATACAGTCTATCAAGCGGGGACGATAAAACCTGACAATCTGTCACAGGAGGAAATGGATGCTGCCGTGACGACTTTTTATGAAACCTGGAAAGATAACTATCTTAAGCAGCCTGCCGATAAAAATGATGAATATTATATTTTTTACAATGACAAAGGATATGCTGAGCCCAAGAATGCAGTGACCGTTTCTGAAGCGCATGGTTATGGGATGATGATAACGGCAATCATGGCAAGCAGCGAGGACAAGAGGTACTTTGATGGGCTTTATCGTTTTTATAAGGCGCATGGAAGTGATCATGACCCTTCATTGATGGCGTGGCAGCAAGTAAAGGATAAATCGGGTAAAATCATCAATACGCCAGGGGATGCCGATTCAGCAACTGATGGCGATATGGATATCGCCTATTCATTATTATTGGCTCACCGGCAGTGGGGAAGTGAAGGGGAGATCGACTATCTTGCAAGTGCAAAGGACATCTTGGATGCGATCATGTCGAATGAAATAAATCGGTCGCAGTCCCTTGTTAAACTAGGGGACTGGGCGGAAGATGAAGATGACGTATACGGACAATCGACTCGTTCCTCTGACCTTCTTCTCAATCATTTTAAGACATTTGAGGCGGCGACTGGGAATGAAGAATGGAAAGATGTAAGAGATAAGGCCTATAAGGTCATTCTATCTATTTATAAGGAGAAAAGCGGCAATACTGGCCTCATCCCGGACTTCATTGTACAATCCCAGGGAGAATTTCAGCCGGCAGAAGCGGACTTTTTAGAAGGGGAGAATGACGGCAATTATAGCTGGAACAGCAGCAGGACCCCATGGCGCTATACGCTCGATTACTTACTGACCGGTGATGAAAGAGCGCTGCCGCAATTAAAGAAGATGAATGATTGGATTAAAGCGGAAACGGATGGCAACCCTGAAAATATCCAATCCGGTTATACGCTAAGCGGAAAAGCCGTGGAAGAAGGGAATAGTACAAGCTTTGTCGCTCCATTCATGGTGAGTGCCATGGTGGATTCCTCCAATCAGCAATGGATTAACCGCTTATGGAACCGGACGATACAGGAACAAGATGATGATGACTATTTTGCCAATACGATAAAATTACAGACAATGATCGTGGCTTCGGGTAACTGGTGGGCGCCATTGGAAGAAACCAATTAAAGATGAAAAGGAGTTTGATGAGGATGATGAAGGTCACACCTTTCTTGATGTTCGAGGGTAATGCGGAGGAAGCGATGAATTATTACACATCTTTAATCGAAGGATCGAAAATAACCAGCATTGTTCGGTATGGTGCAAATGAATCAGGTACAGAGGGAGTAGCATGCAGGCTACCTTTTCCTTGAAGGATCAGGAATTCATGTGCATCGATAGCAATGTTAAGCATGAATTTACATTTACACCATCATTTTCCATTTTCCTTACATGTGATAGTGAAGAGGAAATTGACAGGCTTTATTCGAGCTTAACTGATGGCGGACAAGTGATGATGCCATTGGGTGACTATTTCTTTAGTAAGAAGTTCGGCTGGGTATCCGATAAGTTTGGTGTTTCCTGGCAGCTTACTCTCCCAATATGAATGAAATGAAAAGGCCACTGGATAGTGGCTTTTTTCAGTTTATTGACCAAAGGGGGTCCGTAAGTGACACCACCATGAGGAGCGGACGGATCGAAAAAAGTGCGTTAACAACGAAAAAACATAAACAAGACCTGGTTGTAACTATATGATTTCCACTCCAGGCACTCGCTTTCCGCGGGCGGTCCGGGAGCCTCCTCGGCGCTCTTTGCGCCTGCGGGGTCTCCCTTGGACACGTTTTTCCCGCAGGAGTCTCGCACCTTCCGTTCCAATCAACTGGAATGTTTTTTTAAGAAAGAACTGTAGGCTGGCCTCATCCTGAACCTTGATTATGTTTTTTTAGTGTTTTATGAATCCACCCGCTAGATTGAAGAAATTTGCGACACTCCTGCCGAATAACTGGCTAGCCAAGACCCCACAGCCGCTTGCGGTGAGGAGGCTTGGCAGACAGTCGGCGGAAAGGGAGCGGATTTCTGAAATCAACTGAATATTTTTTCAGACTGTAGAGGCATCGATTCACATCGTCGAAAAGATTCCTGACAGTGAATTGATCATTTTTGAAAAAAGCTGCCACTATCTTGAAAATAGGGGATTCATTTCGAGGATTTCTTCTTTCATTAACGAGAGATTTGGACACAAAGAAAACGAGGCATCATATCCGGGCAAGAGTTAGATACTTTTAGGATAAACCGTTTGTGCTGTGAAGGAATTAATTATATATTAATCCTTGAGTACATTAATTCATGGATTAAAGTATGATGATAAGAAAAGCCCGGAGGAGACAATCATGAAAAATATCAATACAGAACAAGAATATCGTGAACAAATCAACCAAGAGGGACTGACGGTCGGGATTTTTACGACTACATGGTGCCCGGACTGCAAACGTTTAGACATGTTCATCGATGAGATCACTCAAGAACATCAAGACAAACAGTGGTTTACAATCGATCGTGACGAATTCCCTGAGATTTCCGAAGAGCAAACGGTAATGGGAATTCCATCACTTTTAGTATTTAAAAATGGGGAAAAGGTTGCGCACCTGCACAGTGCAAATGCTAAAACTCCAGAAGCGGTCAATGAATTTTTAAAAGACCTATAAAAGAAAAGGTGAACCCCATGGTGCTGTAATGAGGGGTTCATCTTTTTTTTTAGAAATTTTTTCTGGAAATGACTTGATTTCTAAGGTGAAACGGGTTTTAATTATAGATACCGAATATCCATTATGGATATATGACATCCACATACATGCTAAAAGAGGTGAAATGATTTGCAATTAACAAAAGGGGTCGAGCAAGCTATTTGCATCATCGTTATACTCTCTACCCAGGATAAAAATGTCCCGCTTTCGTCAAATGAGATCAGCAGGCGATTAGAGGTGTCTCCTTCTTATTTGAAAAAAATCATAAGGAAATTGGTCGTAAAGCAGTTAATCACTTCCGTTCCTGGTAATAACGGCGGCCTTACTCTTGCCAAAAGTGTAGATAAGATTAAAAACCTTGAAATTATTGAGGCGATGGAAGGTCCCATTTCGATGTTTCCGGATACAGGACTTATAGAAAAAGCGTTTAAAGATGGAGAGTATGCAGAGAAGGGAATGGACGTCCTTCGTCGGATGTTTTCTCGGGCGGATCAACTTTTAATAGAGTTCTTTTCCAGCCAAACAGTGGCGGATTTGCTTAAAGAAAGCTTTGGCACCACGGACATACCGACCCTTAATTGGAATACCGCGTCATTGAGTGATGTACTGCGTGAAAAGAAAGGTGAAAAGAAGTGAATATGCTTAAACAAGAATGGAAGCTTTTCCTTACGAATCGAAAATTGGTCGGTGTCGCAATCGTTTTACTGTTCGTCCCGATTATTTATGGGGGGTTATTCCTTAGTTCCGCTTGGAATCCATACGGAAAAACAGGCAAATTGCCCGTTGCAGTCGTGAATAAGGATGTAAAGGCCGAATATGAGGGGAAAACCTTAACAGTCGGTAATGAGCTAGTCGAGCAATTAAAGGACAATGATGATTTAGAATGGCATTTCGTAACGGAAAAAGCGGCGAAAAAAGGGTTCGATGATGGTACATATTATATGGTCGTCACCATTCCGGAGGACTTTTCAAAAAATGCTTCTACCGTAATGGATGATGAGCCTAAAAAAATGAATCTGACGTATGATGTGAATCCTGGACGCAGTTTCGTTTCTGAAACGGTCGGGAAACAGGCAACGAATAATATGAAAACGGAAATTGCCGAAAGTGTCACAAAAGAATATGCGGAAGCGATCTTCTCCCAACTGGATGAAATCGGTGAAGGATTCGGCGATGCGGCAGATGGGGCATCCAAGCTGGATGACGGTGCAAAAAAACTGCATGATGGAAACAAAGAAGTGACGGAAAATCTGAATAAGTTAGCTTCGAGCACATTAACTTTTAAAGATGGAGCGAATAAACTCCAAGTGGGCGTTGGCGAGTTTTTGGAAGGAGCCAACAAGCTTGAAAGTGGCGCGTCGGAATTGAATAAGGGTATTTCACAATATACCTCCGGTGTCGGTCAGTTGCAAAAGGGTGCGAACGAACTCGCATCAGGCACAGGGGAATTAACTAATAATAGTGAAGCACTTATAGAAGGTTCTTCCCAGCTTTCCACTGGGCTGGCCAAAGTGGTTCCAGGAGCGCAAACTTTGAATACTGGATTGGCACAAGCGCAAACAGGCAGTGCGAATTTGAATGATGGGTTGAATCAATTATCACAAAATGCAAGCCAGCTGACGGATCAATCGACAGGAATTCCAAAATTGGCAGCAGGTCAGCAGAGTTTAAATGATGGAATCAATAAACTGGCAGGAGGAAGCCAGGCGCTAAATGACGGGCTGAAAAAAATGGATGGTCAATTGCCCGGAGAAGAACAGCTGGATCAGCTTAAGCAAGGACTGACAAGCATTCAAAGCGGTGTAAATCAATTGCAAGAAGCGGTTCCAGCAGGAAGCAGCGCGTCCGGTACCGTATCCGGCATTACCGAAGACCTCAATAACAGTCAAGCGGCGTTAACGGAACTTCAATCAACGATTGCGAATAATGGTCAGAGCACGATCAGTGCCGTTCAAAACACGGAAGCCTTCAAAAGCATGACCAGTGAACAGCAATCAGAAGTAATCGGAGCCATTCAAAATGAACTTCAAAGCCAAGCGGAGGCACAAAAACGAATTGCATCGGCTCTTGCAGCAAGTGTATCAGACTTATCAACGCAATTAACGGATAAGGTAATGCCTGTATTGAATGGATTAGGGCAGCTTCCGGAACAAGTGGCCCATTTAAATAATGCAGTGAATAAAGTCAATCCAAACGCCGTTTCAGCGTTAAACGGATATACGTCAATAATGAACGCACTGGAAGAACAATTGATTCCTGGTGCGACCCAATTAAATGGCGGCTTGAATGAAGCTGTAGAAGGCAGCAATCAATTAACGGCGGCAACGCAAAGTTTAAATGAACGGACACCGGAATTAGTGAAGGGGATCAACCAGTTAGCACAAGGCGGTTCCTCGTTGAATAATGGCCTTTCAAAACTAACTGAGGGATCTGGTCAATTGGTTGATGGAGTTTCACAACTGCAAGCAGGTTCATCCTCCTTTGGGAGTGGTCTTGAGAAGTACGCATTTGGTGTTAGCCAAGTTGGAGAAGGGGCAAGCAAACTGGCTAATGGGGCCAATCAACTGGATGCCAACTCAGCGGCCTTGAACGAGGGCTCATCAGCACTTGTTAAAGGAACTGAACAATTGGCAGGCAATCTGCCTACTTTGAGCAATGGGGTCATCCAGCTTGCTGATGGCGCGGGTAAGATCAATGAAGGTTCATCAGCACTTGCTGAAGGTTCCGGTAAATTGGGTGAGGGAATCTCCTCACTTCAAGATGGAACGGTCGAGCTTTCGGAAAAACTCAGTGATGGTGCAAAAGAAATTAGTGAAAATAAAACAACCGATGATAATTACAGCATGATTGCTGAACCGACACAGGTCAAAGAACAAAAAAGCAGTGACGTGCCGAATTATGGTCATGCACTGGCTCCTTATGTCTTGTCTCTAGGGTTATTTGTTGGAGCCATTGCCTTCAATATGGGATTCCCGACAGGCTTGCCTTCTACTAGGCCAACATCAGGAGTGGCATGGTGGTTCAGTAAATTTACGGTCCTATTCATCCAAGCGACGCTTTCTGCATTAGTGTTGGATGCGATCATGATTTGGGGAATGGATTTACAGGTAGAGAACATGGGGCAATTCATTGGGGTTTCCATACTGACTTCCCTAACGTTCATGTTCATCGTTACCTTCTTGACCGTAGGATTTGGAAATCCAGGTCGTTTATTGGCGATGATATTCCTTGTATTACAGCTAGGTGCAAGCGGAGGAATGTTCCCTGTGGAACTGACAAATAACTTCTTCAGTCATGTTCACCCGTTCATTCCGATGACATACTCTGTCATGGGCTTCCGCCAGGCGATGAGTACGAGCCTTGGGGCGGATGCATTGACAGCAAGTATAGTGTTCCTTACTGGATGCATCATTGTCTTTAATCTGCTGCTATTGCTAACGATGGTCATCAAGAAGCGAAAAGCACATAATATTGAGATGAATGCATAAACAAAAACCCCCGGTGCAATGCGCCGGGGGTTTTTGTCATTATGTTGGTTCAGTCGTGTCCTTTTCTTTTTCGATGACTTTCAATCCATTTTCCCCTGAATTTTCAATCACATGTTTAAGGATGGATAATTTGTTATCCCAGAATTGATCGTAAAAAGAAAGCCACTGTTTCAATTCCGCTAAAGGTTCCGGCTGAAGCCGAAAGCGTTTCTCTCTTCCTACCTTCCGGCCACTGACCAATTCAGCTTCAGAAAGGATATGAAGATGCTTGGCAATTGCCGTACGGCTCATGGAAAAGTGAGAAGTGATTTCTGAAATGGGTAAATCCCCTTCAGCAAGCAATTGCAGGACCTTTCGGCGGGTTGGGTCGGCGATAGCCTGGAATACATCGTGTTTTTCTGATGCAGACACTTAGCCCTCAACAGCCTTTTTAAGACCTTGATTAACGATCTGTTCCCAGCCATGATTCATTCTATCGCGAATCACTGAGCTTTTTTCGTTCGGTTTCGTAAGAATCGTATCAGGCTCTTTCCAGCCGCCATGAATAAGGGTGAACTCCGTTTTGCCATCCACTTCTTTTAAAAGGAAGGAAATGAACCAACCGTCCGTATCCCAACTGAATGAAAGGCGATGAGGAGCATCTAACTCCGTTACCTTACAAGGAGATGGGCCGAAGGGTGATTGCACATGGAACTCATGTCCCACTTTCGGTTGAAAATCATTTGGCATGAACCATGAAGCTATGCCCTCTGCAGTGGAAACTGTATCCCAAACTTTTTGGATAGGTGCCTCAAGAATAACCGTCTTCTTGATATCCTGTAATGTATTTTCCATACTGATTCTCCTTTGTGAGTGAAAATATGAAACCAATTGGTTTTGCTTTGTTGATTATATAAAACCTTTTGGTTTCATGTCAATAATTTGTTTCAAGCGATTCCTTTTTATTCATTGCAGGAGGCTTAATTTCCCAACTCTTCGATTTGTTTTGCCAATCCCGTTATATTATCGATTGATTTCATTATCTCTGAATCTTCCAATGCCTTAGGATCAATTTGGCCCTTTTCAATATTATTCAGATATAATTCAATTCCATCTGACAGCTGTTGATTTGAGCTGACGATCTTCTCATGGATGCCTTCAGCGATTTGGGGTGGTTCAGTTGCATTGAATTCTTCAATCTCCGTTTTCATCAATTCCAGTTCTTTTTCAAGATTTGCTCTTGTTTCGGCATTCGTGATGGCGTCTTGTGACATGGCGGGAACCTCATTGGCAAAATCCTGAACGGTATTTACATACTCCGTCGCATCATCTGCATACTCCAATGATGAATTGACTTCTTCTAATGCTGAACATCCGCTTAATGTAAGGATGGACAGCAGAGCAATGGTCATTATCTTTTTCATATGTGCCTCCAATGTGATTTTTTTATAGTAAGGATCAGATGGGCAGAAATCTTTTTTTATAAATTGCTGCAATGGAATTGAGTATGAAGCTGGGAATCTTCTTCGGAAAAAACGACTTCGAATAGAATAGGTGAAAAGCACTTTTCAAGTCGTGCCACTGATTACAGGATTTCACTTGCTTAAACCTTGCAACGTCAATGATCTTCACCTTTTTTTCAGAAGTGATGAAGATGTTTCGTAAGTGGATATCCGAAGGGTTCAATCCCTCTTTCCTTGCCAATTGCAGCGCATGGTCTATCTCCGCAATGTTTTCTTCCGTTATCGGGATTCCCAATGTTAAACATTCAAAAAGAGTGTTGCCTTCAATGTGATCTATAACCAGGTAATTTACCCCCGCATCATATAGGGTTGGATAGTATTCGATGGATTGGACGGTTTTGTATATATCAGCTTCAACTTTAGCTGTGTGAGTATGATCCGGGAAAAAGACTTTTAGTGCTTTATTGGTGGAATGTATTCGGAAAACATATGCGCTTCGGCCTTTTCCGATCAGTGATAAAGATGGGTCGGCATCGAGCAATACATGCTTTTTATCATCGGAAATCTTAACGCTTTGAGCTAATTCGTTATAGTTCTGCATACTTTTCACCTCTATTGTGCAATTTTTCGAATCAAAAAAGACGGTATAACCGATTATTGGTTATACCGTCTTAAATTAAAAGACCTCACCAAATAATCGGCAAGGTCTTGCAAACAACTAAAATCAGTTGCCAATAAAGCCGAGGATTCAATCCTGTACTGACGACTTTATTGTATAGCTACTCCCCTTAACAGAAGGATTCTTATAAGTTATATACAGTAATTATATAGGTCATTGCCTCGATCCGTCAAATATAAGGATCGTGTGCCTACCCTTTATATATATTCGATTTAGGCAGAAAGATGCTCGTCTCATTAGCATTAATTTGAGCGGCAAGTAATTATATCAATATACTTAATAGTTATCATTTGCCTGTCGCATAAGTTTCGTTGCAAATGTTTCTATATAATTACTTAAATTTCTATTAGATTACCATTGTGTTACAATCACTTTTATCTCCCTATAGATCTAAAGGAATATGTTATATTTTAGACGAATAAGCATATTTACCTATATTACCATACTGATTTTAACCGATACTTAAATAAATGTTAAAAATATAATTCTTTAGTAGGGAGAATGGGATGAAGAAATTAATTATACCAACTTTCTGTTTTGCAGTGTTGTCCACAGTTGCTTTCGAAGAAAAAATATCTGCAGCTCCACTATATGCCGAACAGGCCAATATTGAGGACGTCATGTTTGTGCAGGTGAATTCCGGATCGCTCAATATGAGAAAAACCGGGGCGGAAGGTGCCAGCATAGTCGCAAAGCTGGCAAATGGCACACAGGTGACGGTGTATTCGGAATCCAAAGGCTGGGCGAAGATCAAGGCCAATGGAAAAGAAGGATATGTCAGTACCAAGTATTTATCGGCAACGAAGCCAGGGACTTTAACGAAAACAGCAATAACCATTAAAACGACAACTAAATATGTGAATGTGAGCACAGGTTCACTTAATATGCGAAAAAGCGGGAGTGATAGTGCCAGCATAGTCGCAAAGCTGACAAGGGGTATACAGGTGACGGTGTATTCGGAATCCAAAGGCTGGGCGAAGGTCAAGGCCAATGGAAAAGAAGGATATGTCAGTACCAAGTATCTATCGGCAACGAAGCCTGGAGCGGTAAAAAAGGCTGCGGCGACCGTTAAAACGACAGTGAAATATGTGAATGTGAACACAGGTTCACTTAATATGCGAAAAAGCGGGAGTGATAGTGCCAGCATAGTCGCAAAGCTGACAAGAGGCACACAGGTAACGGTATATTCGGAATCCAAAGGCTGGGCGAAAATCAAAGCCAATGGAAAGGATGGATATGTCAGCACGAAGTATCTATCGGCAACGAAGCCAGGAACAGTGACCAAAGCTGCGGCAACGGTTAAAACGACAACGAAATATGTGAATGTGAGCACGGGATCATTCAATATGCGAAAAAGTGGAAAAGCTACCGCAAGCATTGTCGCCATCCTTTCAAAAGGAACGAAAGTGACGGTGTACTCGGAATCCAATGGCTGGGCGAAAATCAAAGCCAATGGAAAGGACGGATATGTCAGCACGAAATATCTATCTGCTACAAAGCCGGGCTCGGGATCAACGGCAGTCACGCCTGAAAAAACGACGACGAAATATGTAAACGTGAGCTCTGGAACGCTCAATATGAGAAAAAGCGGATCGGAAAGCGCTAGCATAGTCGCAAAGCTGTCAAAAGGAACGAAAGTGACGGTGTATTCGGAATCCAAAGGCTGGGCGAAGATCAAAGCCAATGGAAAAGACGGCCATGTCAGTACCAAATATCTATCGACAACAAAACCAGGAACGGGATCAACGGCAGTCACGCCTGAAAAAACGACGACGAAATATGTAGACGTGAGCTCTGGAACGCTCAATATGAGAAAAAGCGGATCGGAAAGCGCCAGCATAGTCGCAAAGCTGTCAAAAGGAACGGAAGTGACGGTGTATTCGGAATCGAAAGGCTGGGCGAAAATCAAGGCAAATGGAAAAGACGGCCATGTCAGTACCAAATATCTATCGACAACAAAACCAGGAACGGGATCAACGGCAGTCACGCCTGAAAAAACGACGACGAAATATGTAAACGTAAGCTCTGGAACGCTCAATATGAGAAAAAGCGGGTCGGAAAGTGCGAGCATAGTCGCAAAGCTGTCAAAAGGAACGGAAGTGACGATCTATTCGGAATCCAAAGGCTGGGCGAAAATCAAGGCAAATGGGAAGGATGGGTATGTCAGTACTGACTACCTATCAACGGCAAAGCCTGGAACGGACTCCAAACCATCCATACCTGAAATAACGACAACCAAATATGTAAATGTCAGCTCGGGTTCACTGAATATGCGGAATAAGCCGTCGGATAGTGCTTCCGTCATTGTGAAATTGGCAAGGGGTGTAGAGGTAGAAGTCATCTCGGAATCAAATGGCTGGTCAAAAATTAAAGCGTATGGCGGAGAAGGTTATGTCAGTACGAAATATCTATCAGCAACGAAGCCAGGTTCTGTACCGGGACTGAATCCAGATGGAGAAGCAAACACATTAGTTAAATATGTAAATGTGAGTGATGGCTCGAGTCTGAATATGCGTTCAGCAGCATCGGCTTCCGCTTCCGCTTCAATTATAGCCAAGCTCGTAAATAATACGACCGTAACGGTGTATTCAGAGTCTAATGGCTGGTCAAGAGTCACGGCCAATGGAAAAACCGGATATGTCAGTACGCAATATTTAACGGCCAAAGCACCGGAAGGTCCGGGAAGCTCGAATGGATCGATAATCAGGATCGATAAAGAGTATAATCTTACGATGGAAAAGATGGTTGGAATTCAAATGGCCGTAAACGGTCAGACGGATAAGAAGTATAAAACCTACATACGCGAAGATGGATTAACTTTAATCAATTCAACAAAAGGTACCGTTAAAGGAACCGGATGGCGTGTCAGGGGCGGAGCTGGATCGAATTATTGGGCAGTCGGACCTGTAAGCAATTATCAATCATTGACCATTAAATCAAAAGTAAGGGGCTCTGACGGATATTATTGGTATGAGGTGGACTATAACAAGACTTGGGTAAATGCCAGTCCGGAAGATATAGAATATAATCTTAACCCAAATAATTTCGTGAATGATCCAGTCCATTCATTCCAATTCGTCAAGCTCTCCCAAGTCACCAACATGAACGTTTCTGAAGTGAATGATAGAATCCTTTCAGGCAAAGGGATACTACAAGGCAAAGCGGCAACCTTCACTGCGGCAGGGGAAAAATACGGGGTCAATGAAATCTACCTGATTTCACATGCTTTGCTGGAGACCGGGAATGGCACTTCTCCATTAGCGACTGGCGTAAAGGTGAACGGGAAAACGGTCTATAATATGTATGGAGTCGGGGCGTTTGACGGAACGGCGCTAAGCAGCGGCGCTCAATACGCCTATAATGCGGGCTGGTTCACTCCCGAAGCGGCCATCATAGGCGGTGCTGAATTCATCGCCAAAGGATATATCTCTGCTGGGCAGGACACGCTTTATAAAATGAGGTGGAATCCTACAGCTGCAGAGAAATATGGATATGCATCACACCAGTATGCAACTGATATTGGCTGGGCAACAAAACAAGTGAAACAGATTTATAATTTATATAGTTTATTAGATTCGTATAAATTGACGATTGAGGTTCCTAAGTATAAATAAGGAAATGGAAAAAAACACATGAGTCCGGCTCATGTGTTTTTTTGCTACTCAGTTTTATCCTTTTCCAGAATCCCCTTGACGACATCCTCGATCGTCACCGCTCCCAACGCCTTTTCCAAGGCAAGTTCAGCAACGGAAAAGATGGGTTCTATTGTATCTTGTATATTTCTTCCAACGGTGCATGCCGGATTAGGATTTTCATGAATTCCAAATAATTCTTTATCGGAGACAATGTTGACAGCGTGATAAACATTGAGCAAAGTGATATCAGACAATTCCTTGGCCAATGTCGCTCCTGCGATACCCGGCCGAACGTTCACTAAACCTGCATTCTTCAGCATGCCAGTGATTTTTCTGATTAAGGCTGGGTTGGTGTTTACACTTTTTGCAATAAAATCGGAAGTGTTAACGCCTTCTTTGTTTATTTCTAAAAGAGATAATATATGGATTCCTACGGAAAAGCGGGTACTGATGGACATCTCTTTTTTCTCTCCTTTAAAATCTCTATTCCTATATAGTATAAATTATTTAACATGTAATTCAAGTGGTTACAAGTTATAATGGTCTGCAAGAATAATATTTATCCATTAACCGTTTCCTTGTCAAGTCACGCCGTTGCTGCAAAGGCAAAAATAAAAGGTATGTGTAATTGACAAACAAGCATGGTGAAACTTATATTATAACGTGTAAATGAATCAGTTACAGGTGAAAGGTTACAGGAAAGGGGGAACTGAAACCGGCCGCCATGGCTGGATAAGGAATCGACATAACTACAAGTGATGGAGGTATATGATGGCTAATAAAAAAAAGGGTAATCAAAAACAATCTTCTGCATTCACGTTTTGGATCATCGGGTTAATCGCTGTAATCATTATTGGCTTTATATTTTTAGCAAATGGGAAAAAAGACGAAGATACAGCCGTTAATGAAATCGATTATAAATCACAACCATATTTGGGAGAAAAATCGGCTCCTGTCCAAGTAGTGGAATTTGGGGACTATAAATGTCCGGTCTGTAAGACATTCGAGAAGCAATTCTTCCCTTCTATAAAAAGTGAATTGATTGATACAGGAAAAGCGCAATTTTATTTCATGAATTATTCGTTCATTAACGTCGATTCAACCAGATCCGCTAAATTCGCGGAAAGTGTTTATCAGGAATTAGGCAATGAGACCTTTTGGGAATTTCATGAGCTTTTGTTCGATAAGCAGCCAGCTGACTTGAAATATGAAAAGGAAGATGTCTTTACGGACAAATTCTTAGAAGAAACATTGAAAGAAATCGCAAATGACAAAGATGTGAAAAAAGTCGTTACCTCGTTTAAAGCCAAAAAGTCCGAGGACCAATGGAACAAGGATATGGAGTTGGCCGACGAATTGGGCGTTACTGGAACACCTTCCTTATTTGTCAATGGCAAGAAGTTTGAAGGAAATACAATCGATGATTTAGTGAAAATGGTTGATGATGCAGCGAAGGAGAAATAGTGATGAACAAGCCTCTATTATTTTCTTGGATCCTGTCCATCATTGCCACTGCCGGAAGTCTCTACTTTAGTGAGGTTCTCCATTATGTACCCTGCACCTTTTGTTGGTACCAAAGGATCCTGATGTACCCGCTCGTCATCTTATTGGGCCGGGCCTTTTATGAACAGGACCTGAAAATCTATCGATACATCCTCCCATTATCGATTTTGGGCATGGCGGTGTCAGGGTATCACTATAGTCTGCAAAAAATTCCAGCACTACAGCATTTCGAAATGTGCCAAAGCGGTGTTCCCTGCTCAGGTGAGTATATAAATTGGCTAGGATTCATCACGATCCCGTTTTTGTCCTTCATCGCCTTTACGCTCATCACAATCTGCATGGCACTGCTAATGAAAAAGAAAATCAGCATGTAATGAAGCGCACCATTCTAAAAGGAATGGTGCGTTTTTATTTATATCGGATGAAAATATCGACGAAAATCAGGATATTTCATCAAAAATCGGACTATATCGACGAAAAACAGCAATATATCATCGAAACCTGGATTATATCCACGAAACTTCGGATATATCTCCGAAAATTGCAATATATCAGCGAAAATCGGACTATATCGACGAAAAACAGCAATATATCATCGAAACCTGGATTATATCCACGAAACTTCGGATATATCTCCGAAAATTGCAATATATCAGCGAAAATCGGAATATATCGACGAAAAATAGCAATAATTCATCGAAACCTGGATTATATCAGCGAAACTGCGTATATATCTCCGAAACATCTCTAAATAATAAAGTTGACAAATCGGTAACCTGTAACTTATATTATTACATGTAAGTAATTTAGTTACAATTAATTTTAAAAACAATATATAGGAGGAATGTAAAATGAAAATCGGTATTATTGGTGCGAGCGGAAAAGCTGGAAGTCTGATTTTAAAGGAAGCATTGACTAGGGGACATGAAGTTACGGCCATTGTCAGGGATGAATCTAGAGTCCAAATTCAAGGAGCTTCCGTATTGGAAAAAGACATATTCGATCTGAAAGCAGAGGATATTAAAGAATTCGATGTTGTAGTGAATGCATTTGGCGCTGCTCCGGGGAAAGAACATCTGCATGTGGACGCAGGAAAAATCTTGATTGAAGCAATGAAAGGCGCTCCACAAACGAAACTGATCGTTGTTGGCGGAGCTGGAAGCCTTTTTGTTGACGAAGCAAAAACGATTCGTGTCCTGGATACGCCTGAGTTTCCTAAAGAATACTTTGCAACAGCGTTTAATCAATCCAAGAACCTTGGAGATCTGCAAAACGCCACTGATATACAATGGACCTTCATCAGCCCTTCCGCCTTCTTTGATCCGCAAGGAAATAGAACAGGCAGGTATAAACTGGGTAAAGACAACCTTCTTGTAAACTCAAAGGGTGAAAGCTATGTAAGTTATGCCGATTTTGCCCTTGCAGTACTTGATGAAATTGAAAATCCGCAGCACATCAACCAGCGCTTTACCGTTGTTGCCGAAGCTGAATAATTTAGTGACGTCTCTCCTCTGGGGTGACGTCTTTTTTTTTTCGATAGTAACTTCTGAAATCGCCATACTCGCCAAGGAAGCCGGTCAAAGAAGCTGACGGTGGGCACCGATAGGGAAGAAGCCAAGCGGAAATTTGAAGCGGGTGAGATGATCAATAATTGATAAGTCTTTAGATCTATGAGCTGTAAGTAAGAAAATAAGGCCTTTTCCTTAAAATCGGGGAAAGGCCTTAAATATTTTGGTTGCGTTTACAAATGAAGGAATTTTTTCTGTTAATATATTTACAAAAAGAGAGTCTATGTTACTATAAAAAGGATGATTCAGAAAAAAATGGGTCGTTTTGTTGATTTATCCTAATATGAAGGAGTTACAAAGAATGAAAAAAGTTAAAAAGGCCATTATACCTGCAGCGGGATTGGGAACCAGATTCTTGCCCGCAACGAAGGCTATGCCTAAAGAAATGCTGCCAATAGTCGATAAACCAACTATACAATATATTATAGAAGAAGCCGTGAAAGCGGGAATTGAAGATATAATCATTGTCACAGGAAAGAATAAACGAGCGATAGAGGATCATTTTGATAATGCGTACGAACTAGAGAATAACTTAAGTGAAAAAGGGAAATTCGATTTATTGGAGAAGGTGCGATACCCATCCAATTTGGCTAATATCCATTACATTAGGCAAAAAGAACCGAGAGGCCTCGGACATGCTGTTTGGTGTGCACGTAACTTTATTGGTGATGAGCCATTTGCCGTCCTTTTAGGCGATGATATCGTGGAAAGCGATGTGCCCTCCCTGCGTCAATTGATCAACGAATATGATGCGACAGGTTCGTCCATCATTGGTGTGCAGCCGGTGAATGAGAACGAAACACATAGATATGGCATCATCGACCCGCTTACGCAAGATGGCAGGAGATACGAAGTGAACCGTTTCGTCGAAAAACCAAAACAAGGAACGGCACCATCCAACTTAGCCATAATGGGAAGATACATACTGACTCCGGAAATATTCGATTTCCTGGCCAAGCAGGAAACAGGGGCTGGCGGTGAAATCCAGTTAACGGATGCCATCCAAAAACTGAATGAAATCCAAAGTGTCTTCGCTTATGATTTTGAAGGGAAACGCTATGATGTCGGAGTTGTCGATGGCTTTGTGAAAACGACAATTGAATTTGCCCTGCAACGTCCCGATTTAAGAGACGACATTTTAAAAGTAATGGAAAATATCCTCGAAATGCACAAGGCAGTGGATAAGTGATCTTTTAAATTAATAGAGTAATTAGTTTAGAAAAAATCTCCAACTATTGATCATTCATAGTTGTTATTTTTGGTTACTGAAATGCAAACATAATTTTGAATGGTGAATATAAATCCATAAAAGGGGATGCCTATTTAGTGAATAAGAAGGTAATAAAAAGAAAAGTCGATTTCCTTAAACAGCCTATTGTTAATTTCCTATTAAAGGAAAATCATCAGCGTGTAAATAGATATGCAAAGTATTATGAGAAATTAAGCATTCAAAAAAACACCATTCTATATGAGAGCCGTGATGGAAACAGTATGACCGACAGTCCATACGCGATGTTTAAATATATGCTGGAAAATCAGGACTATCAAGATTTTGTGCACATTTGGTCCATCCAGGATTTCAGTGTCCTCTCAGGTGTAATGGCGAAGTATAAGGATATGCCGAATGTTCAATTTGTTCAACGTAATTCAAAGGAATATTTAAAGTGGTTGGCAACAAGTGAGTATTTAATCAATAATTCCACATTCCAGTCTTTCTTCATCCCTAAAAGCGATCAGATTTACATCAATACCTGGCATGGAACGCCCCTTAAGAATATGGGCTTTGATATACCCGGTAATCCTTCGGTCTCTCAAAACGTGGTCAGGAACTTCTTGAGTGCAGATTTCATTTTGAGCCCTAATGCCCATACTACCAACATATTTACACATAGCTATAAGTTAAATGGATTGTATAAAGGTGAAATAATAGAAGAAGGATATCCGAGGATCGATTTGACGCTGAATACGAATCCGGAGGAGTATAAGGATTATTTAAGGACCCTGGGTTTGAAAATCAGTGATGCTAAGGAAAATATTTTATATGCCCCGACTTGGAAGGGGACGAACCTGGCCAAGGTGGATAATGATCTTCTTCAAATCATTGCTGATATTCATTATTTACAAAATCAAATCGGTGAACAATATAACTTATTAATTAAGGTGCATCCATTTCTATATAAAGAAGCGGCCAAGCATTCGGAAATCAAGGATCGGCTAATACCAGACCATGTGGATACAAATGAATTGCTTGCTGCAGTCGATTTGCTTATCACGGATTATTCCAGCATTTTCTTTGATTACCTTGTTACCGATAAGCCCATTCTATTTTACACTTGGGATACGGACGTTTATGCAGAGCAAAGGGGACAATATCTCCAAAATGACGAACTTCCGGGACCCATGCTTTTTAACTCAAAAGAATTGGCGCTAGCCATTAAAGATATTAAAGATGTGAAATTGAGATATTCCGATAAATATAAAAAAATGCAGGAAAAGTTCACGAACCATGAAGATGGAAAAGTAACAGAGAGAATAGTCAAAAATATATTCAATAAGTCTACGAAACAACTAAACACAATTACCGGGCTGGATTCCGCAAAGGAAAAAATATTAATTTATCCGGGCGGTTTGAGGGATAACGGGATTACATCCTCTTTCCTTAACTTAATGAATAATATTGATTATGATAAATATGATGTCAGCTGTTTTACGGGCACTCCTCACTCATACGAGGTTTTGAAAAATATGGGCAAGGTTAATAAGAATGTGCGTTTTCTATTCAAACCTGGCTTGCCTGTTTATAACATATTGGAAGTCTATAAAGATAAATTCATCCATAACAGAGGGGAAAGAGGTTTCTTAGGGAAGAAGCTTTACCCGGAAAATGCCTATATTAGAGAGCATGCACGTTTATTCGGCAAAACAAAGTTTGATTTTGTTATCGATTTTAGCGGTTATAGCCATTATTGGGCTAAATATCTGCTTGCGGCGGATGCAAAAAAGAAAGTTTGTTATATGCATAATGATTTGCTTTCTGATAGTGAACGCATCATTAACGGAAAAAGACCGCACCGGATTAATCTAAGGGGGATTTTTTCGGTATACAATCGATTCGATAAACTGGTAAGCGTGTCTGAGGGAACGATGGAATTAAACCGAAAGAATCTATTGGAGTATGCAGACTTCGATAAATTTGATTATGTAATGAATTCCATCAACCCGGATAAAATCCTTCAAATCGAGTCAAATGAGCCTGAAGGTAGCGAAAATGATGAAAAGGCGATGATCACAGAAAACTTCAAAGCGAGGGCGATATTAAAGGATGTCAAGGATCATCCTGTTTGGAATACCCTTCCGGGAATTTCGAATGCCGCTCAATTTACATTGAAAGAACGATTTGAAGGTGCTGAAATCGTGATTTCGAGGAAAACCCATGCTGATCAAAAGACTTTTTATAAATTCAGTCATGACAATCAAATAATAGGCTGGATTAGTGAAGAAGCTGTGGAGCTTCTGCCAGACAGCATCATTTATGAAAAAGAAGTGGATAAAATAGCTAGGTTAGTAAGACCTCGATCGAACTATATTTGGTCCTTGCCGTATAAAGTTGAAGGAACGTACAAAGTTTCCGGCAGTAATGATTTTAAAGGGATCATTGTAAAAGTCGATAGGGAAGCAAAAACCCAGCATTCGATTTATAGCAGAATATCAGTAAAAGACAAGATCATAGGCTGGATAGATAATTCGGCTTTATCCGTGCTTGAACATTGTACAATCAATGAAGACATGAGCTATAATGACAAGCTGCAAATCATGATGAAAAGAAAATATATAATATCGAGAAACTATAAAAACAATAAAAAGTTCATCGATAAGATCGAGAATAGAACGCTGAAGGAAATAAACACCGGTAATCAGAAGTACGGTAAAATAACCAACCCGGAAGATCATACAATCTGGACGAAGGCATATCCGAACTACAAGGCTAAAAGAGTGAGCAAGGCAATCGATTTTGAAGGGCAAATCGTCAGAATCATCAAGTATAATAGAACCAACAAAGGCGGCTATTACCTTTTCGAGATAGACAATAAGATAATAGGCTGGCTAAATACTGGAGCATTTGAAATGATAGAAGAGCCAATGGTGTTAAAGGAACGGGAAGTGCGCGGCACTGCCGAAATTAAATTAGGCGATTATCATATATGGGATAAGCCTTATGGGTTGCAAGATGCCATGGTCTTGGAAAATGGGCCAACCTTTAATGGCCGGATCGTTGAATTCGATAAAGAAGCGGTTACTCAACTTGGTACGTATGCCCATATATCATTGGATGGGGTATCTATAGGCTGGATCGATAAACAGGCGTTAATCGTACAAGAGGTCCATGGGTTGGAAGTGAATGATCAATTCGTTCCATATCCTGATAAAAATGATTTTAACTTTGTCAATATGGGAAGGTTATCCCCTGAAAAAGGGCAAGATAATTTGATTCGTGCATTCGCAGGCTTTCATGGGAAACACAAAAATAGTAAACTGTATATTTTAGGACAAGGACCTTTAAAGGAAGATTTGCAGGCAATCATTGATGAGCTGGACTTAAATCATTCCATTCATCTTTTGGGTCAGCTTGAAAATCCATTTTCGTTCATGGAAAAATGTGACTGCTTCGTTCTTTCCTCACATTATGAAGGCCAGCCTATGGTATTATTGGAGGCAATGACCTTAGGAATGAAAATCATGGCTACTGATATAGTGGCTAACCGGACCGTTTTGGAAAACGGTAAATATGGTTTGCTTGTCGAAAATAGCATAGATGGACTGGAAAAGGGCTTATCTACCATGGTTAGTGATGATAATCCTGAACTAGCGAAGTTTGATTACACCCAATATAATGGATTGGCCATGGAAACCTTCAATAAATGCTTATAAAACGAGGGAGGTCCTTATAATTAGACCTCCCACTCATGACATATGCGAGATTTAAAGATTCATTCAAGCTTAAAGTAAAAGGGGTAATACTATATGATTTTGGTCGTTGGCGGTGCAGGATATATTGGAAGCCATCTTGTAAAAGAGTTAGTGAAAACTGAAGAGGTTGTCATTCTGGATAATCTCTCAACTGGATTTCGTTCGCTGGTTGATTCGAGGGCCACCTTGGTGGAAGGGAATTTAGGGGACGAAGCGGTCTTGAATGAAATTTTCCTTAAGTATCCGATTAAAGCGGTCATGCACTTTGCCGCTAATAGCTTGGTCGGGGAGTCTGTTCAAGATCCTTATAAATACTATCATAATAATGTAGGTGCAACTCTTACATTATTGAATACCATGCTTAAGCATGATGTTAAGAATTTCATTTTTTCATCAACGGCAGCTACGTATGGGATACCAAATGTGGATATGATTGATGAAGGTCAGCCAACGAATCCGATTAATCCATATGGCCGCTCTAAATTGATGGTGGAACAGATCTTAGGGGACTTTGCAAAGGCATATGGACTTCATTATGTCGTCTTGCGTTACTTCAATGCGGCCGGAGCACATGCGTCAGCAGAAATCGGTGAAAGCCATGATCCGGAAACACACCTGATTCCAATCATTTTACAGCATTTATTAGGTCAACGTGAGAAGATTTCCGTGTTTGGTACGGACTATGACACAGAAGATGGCACATGCATTCGTGATTATATCCATGTAACGGATCTAGCCCAAGCTCATATAATCGCGCTTCAAGCCCTATTAACCGGGAAGAAGGATACGGCCATCTACAACCTTGGGAATGGAAAAGGATTTTCGGTTAAGGATGTAATCGACACTTGCGAAAAAGTCACAGGAGTTAAACCGACAGTTGAGTATGCAGACCGTCGCCCTGGAGATCCAGCCCGCCTGGTTGCTTCGGCCGACAAGATATATGAAGAACTCGGTTGGAAGGCATCGATAAATTTGGAAGAAATCATTGAAAGTGCGTGGAAATGGCATAAATCTCAAATGAATTAATGGTCCCTTAGGGCTCGGTAGTCATTTCAGACTGTAGACAAACTCGAAGAAAAAAACGAGTTTGCCTGCAGTTTTTTTATTTGAAGAATGTTCCAGCTGTTTTCAGAAATCCATTGAGGTTTTTTTTATATAAAACAGCAAAAAACATGTAGTATAACCAAGTTTTATTTTAAAATCTGGTGATAATTCCCACCGATTTCTTTAAAATCTTGCTGTTAGTTCAGCTAGATATAAATTTTTTTAATTTGAAACCATACTGATTGGGAAAAGGAATATTATATTAACATTCTACAGATATTCCACAATAACTAACCAAGATTATGGAAAATTTTGTAATAAGATACCATATAAGTTAGTTAAAAAACAAGACCAAATTAGATTGGTCTTGTTTTTTTCTTTTTTTTTAGCAGTGAATGTAAATGTCTCTTGTGAAACATGTCCAATATTTAAATTAAAACTATTTATAAATTTAACATTTATTTGTATATTTTTTGATAAAAAAGACCTACTAACAAATATTCTTCCATGTTATTGTAAATGAAGTAAATATATAGTAGAGGAGAAATAATATGGAGAAAATAGAAAAAAACATCTAAGGGGATGCTTGTTAAAAGAATATCTGCTTTAACTGTCGCTATACTAATAATTAGTTCATTTTCTAACCTTGCTTCAAGTGAAGCAGAGGAAAATACTGAAATAGTACAAAAGGAGATTACTAGTGTAGCCGTACTAGAAGATTTAACAACTACTAATATTACTAATCTGGATGAGGTAAAAGTAACAAAGGAGATCGCTGAATTAGCTGAAGAAATTGAATTAAATGAAGGATTATTGTCTGATGATTTTGACTTTGAAGAAGCTGCAGTGAACCTTCCTTCGATTCAAGAAATGACTAATGAGGAAAAAGCAGTGTTTAATCAAATAGTAGATGAGCAAGTCAATCTAATGGGGCTTGAAAGTAAACAAGATAAAAAAGTGGTAGGCGATTTATTAACCAATTTTTTTGATGAAGAATCCGAGACTTATAATGATTTTGAAGCACTATTAGAAGAAACGGAGAAAGTAGAAGAAGTACTTGTAACAACTAAAACTGAAGATATAGGTAATACAACCTTTATTAAAGAAGAATACACTGTATCTAATGTATTAGAAATTTTAAGTGTACAAGAAGCAAGTGCTATTTCTCTTAAAGGAAAAGTAAGAGTTACAAATAGAGTAGCTGGGGCTGCATTTAATGTAGTTCTTGGGCTTGTTGTTGGTGGTGGACTTGGTGCTATAACAGCATATATCAAACAAAAAGGGAAAAATGCTGCTAGTCAAATGTTTGGTAGAACACTTAAAACAAAACTAACTCAATGGGGAGCTCCTAAATTAGCTATTGCAGTTACAGGGGTTACACTTTACGCTGTAGCTTATCTTGATCCAGGTAACGCAATAGCTAAGAGGCTTGACAAGTTAGATAAAAAACCAAACAATGGCTATGTAGACATGTACTAATTGAATTCCTTAAAGGAGATATTTAAATGAAAGTTGTATTTAAATACTTAATATTAATTATATGGTTAAGCATATTCATCTACTATTTTACTGAGTATATGCCACATAATGTTTATTTATATTTGTTAATCATACCAGTTTTTATAATAAGTCACACAATAGTTAATAAAATATTCGCTACCAGTAAACGGCCAAAAATATAAGACTATAATTACGTGTGTCGCTAAGCCTTGAGCGACAAATAAAAAAAGGGGAGATCAAAAAGAAGAGATCGCAATCCTTGCCTGCGATTCATAATATGTGGGATTGCAAGTGAGATTCTACTTGTCCGTAAAAAAAGTGGTGGAAGTTTAATCCCAAAACTTCCGCAACTTTTTTATTTTCTTCTTTGTCTTCCTATTTCCAATGTTTTTTCTTTTAATTTCTTACTCTATACGGCAGTTTTCATTCTAAGCTTGAAGAGCTTTCCGGATTGATTTTTTCAGGGCTTTTACAAAATTCTGACGTGTTTCTTCGGTTAATTCCAATAGGGAAAGGTACGGATTTAAATCTTCCAGCTCTACTAATAAAAGTTCACCTTGCTCATTCCGACAGGCATCTACTCGTTGGATGCCCCAATCAAGATTGTTCCAATCAATAAATCGTTTAGCAAAAGCCAGGTCTGCTTCAGTAGGGACATATTCTTTTAATTCCCATCTTTTCTCTTTATCAGGCGCATAAAGGGCGTATTGAAATTCCTTATCGATAAAATAAAAAGAGACTTCATACTCAAAGTTGATAAATGGCTGTACCAATGTGTTCTTTGATTTTGCATCCATTTTATCTCCCAATTCTTCTTTCGCGGCAAATTCCAAACCGATGGAATCCGCGCCATCTTTAGGCTTCACTATATACGTTTCCACATTGGGAAGTTTATGTAAAGATTCAAGTGTATCGATGGTCGGAATGACAGGGAATTGGGCATTCGTCAGTTCAATTAAGTATTCCTTCCCGTTCATATCAGCCTTTCCAACAAATGAGTTGTATGTTTTCAAATGGCCAGCAGCCACTCTATTACGGAATGCTAGATATTTGTCTTTAAAATTGGCTACTGGACCGGCATTTCGAAAGACGATCAAGTCAAAATCCTTTTCAAACGTTTCAATGTCTTCAGGATGGCAAAGCACTAACTGAAAATCCTCCCTAAGCTTCGAGGTAAGAAACAAATCCTCCTCATAATAATTTCTTCCTTTTGCCTCATAGTATAAATCCGTTACGAATAATAGTGTCTGCATGACTCCTGCACCCGCTTTCCCGATATTTTCATTGATTGGTTTACATACAAAAAATCCCGTCTCATTAAGAGACGAGATTTGAACTCGCGGCACCACTCTTGTTTAATAATTAAACACACATCCCATTTAACGGGGGGAAACCGGTAAAGCTTACTGAAGCTTCGGCTTTACTTCTCGGGGATGATATTCGGTCAGATTCTGGACACTGGCTTTCAGCAAAGCACCAGCTCTCTTTGGAACAGAACGATGACGTACTCCTTCCCTTCATGGAATTTTACATTTGATGAATTTGAGTAATTGTATAATAGTCAGAAAATAAAATCAATGGTTGTTTCACTTACTATAGGACGAAAAGGGAATATGGATAGAGATATAGAATTACTATTCAAGTGAAGCACCATCATTTAATAGGAGATGTTAGATTTGAAAACGGTAAGGGTTTTTCATTACGATGCGTTCAGCAGTAAACCGAATAAAGGAAATCCGGCAGGTGTGGTTTTAGATCCGGATGGACTGACCGAAAAGGAAATGCAGGATATAGCGATGAAGGTGGGGTTCAATGAAACCTCTTTTCCGATGGAATCCGATATTGCCGATCTTAGGATCCGTTATTTTACACCGGGACACGAAATGAATCTTTGCGGACACGCGACAATGGCTACCATCCATGCACTGAAGACCAGGGGATTATTGGATAAAGATGAGCTGATGATTGAAACAGGAGCGGGAATATTGCCAATCAAGATCCATACGACGGCGGGGCCTGATATATATATTACGATGAAACAGGCCGCGCCGCAGTTTGAAGCGTTTAACGGAGATAAAGCTGGCTTAGCCAGTTCTCTCGGCCTTGATATAGAAGATCTGGAAAGTGAATTACCTATTGTTTATGGAAGTACAGGTTTATGGACTTTACTGGTTCCGGTAAAGGAAAGAAGTTCATTTAAAAGGATGAAGGCAAACAATAGCCTGTTTCCGCAATTATTAAAGGAAATGCCAAGAGCTTCCGTTCATCCCTTTTGCCTGGAAACGTACGATAATGATGCCCATATGCATGCCCGGCATTTTTCCTCGCCCTTTTCAGGTACGCTTGAAGACCCGGTTACAGGAACGGCTTCAGGTGTAATGGGCGCTTATTATGCAAAATACATAAAGGGTGATCTTGAAGATGAGGTGCATCTGTTAATCGAACAGGGACATGAAATCGGAAAGGATGGCAGAGTTCACGTTACAGCTACCAAGAACGATGGCACATACGATATTGAAATCACCGGGAATGCTGTCTACGTTAAAGAATTTGAAGTGGAAGTCTAAAGACATAATGTGATACAAGCCTGAAAAAGTATATTGAAAAAAAACTGTGCCAAGACGTTACGTGTCTTAGCACAGGCATCGTGTAAATCAGAAACACGGGGTGGAAGCGACAATCGCTGTCCTTTAGATGAGGGTCACGCCGCTAAGATCAACCTTTGCTCCATGTAAAAAGTTGTAAGTGAGTTTATCCATCGAAGCTCCTGTAAAGTCGATTTTCTTTAAATCGGACATCCGAAATTGAACATTGATGAGGGTGGCATCACGAAATGATGCCTTTCTCAATGAAGAGCCTTCGAAAATGGTTTGTTTGAAAGTTTCCCCATCGAATATAAGACCAGATAAATTACAGCTTTTAAAATGGGTTTTATTATAAATGCTGTTCTTGAAAGTTACGCCTTTTAAATTTGCACTTTTAAATAAGGTGCCAGTTAAATTGGCGTTTTCAAAGATGCAATGATCTAAGTTACTGCTTTTAAATGTGCTGTTCGTCAGGTCGGAATGGCTGAAGTCAGAACGGCTTAAATCGCAGAAATTAAACTTCCCATCATGGACCGAAACCGAGCGGAAGTCGGAATCCAATAAGCGTTGCCTGGAATAGTCCATGTTTATCGCCTGCTCAAGCACATTGTATTGCAGATTGAGTGATTCCATGAGCTCTGATACCTCCCCAATCGAATCCACAGTCAGTTTATACGCTTCCTGCTCGCTGGCACCATTTCTTCTATGGTCATTGTATTTTTCCAGTAAGTTTTGCAGCAGTTCTTCTTCCAATTCCGTTGCTGTTTTTGCACTTTTGTACGGAGCAAAAATGCTATGAACATGTGCATTCAGTTTTTCAATCACCTTTCATCTTCCCTTCTTAGAGAAGGCGCTCAAGTATTCGCTTGGCCTGCTCCCAGTCATTTTTATTTTGGATATATGTGTTTTCCCCGATTGGGGTGATTTTGTAATATTTCCTTCTTCCGCCTTGTGTGGCATCTCCCCAATAAGAGATGATGCATCCATCCTTTTCCAGTCGTTTTAGGCTGGAGTACATCGTCGCTTCCTTAATTTCATATTGCTCGTTGGAATTCGTATATATCAGTTTGCTGATTTCATAACCATATTTATCGCCACTTTGCAGGAGTTTCAAAATCATCGTATCTACATGTCCGCGAAGCAAGTCAGAGGATAGTTGTCGTTGAACCAAATCCTCACCTCCTTTGGTATATCTTATAGTATATTACTATGACAGTCAAGGTAGTTTGGTTACTATGGATCATACAGATTTGGAGGGTTTATGAAAAGAAACATGCCAATTTTCGTGAATCACTGCATCGCATACTTTTTAATTGTACTAATTTTCCAGAGATATTATCCGCTTGGAAGGGATTTATGATGTTTCATGGAAGAAGTATGTAAGGGGGTGGGCATGTTGAATAATTCGTGGAATAAAGTGATTTATAAATTTTGGTCGCCCGTTTATGACAAAATCTTCAACTCTCATCTCTTTTTAGATGCCAGGAAAAGAATGTTTGAAGAGCTGGATTTTCATGATCATGCAAAGGTCCTGTTTGTGGGCGTAGGTACGGGGGCCGATTTGGAGTTAATCAAAAACCTTGACCTTGAGATAACGGCAATAGACCTGTCAGCGGATATGTTAAAAAAAGCGATGGGGAAATTTGATGATGCATCGATCAAGTTCCTCGAGATGGATGCACAGCATATGGAATTCACTAATGAATCGTTTGACTATGTAGTGGGAAGTTTGGTTCTTTCCGTCGTACCTGATGCCAATGAATGTCTTCGGGAAATGATCAGGGTTGTAAAAGGCGAGGGGAAAATAATACTATTCGATAAGTTTATTTCTAAAGATGAACGGCTTTCAGTGCCCAAAAAGCTTCTGAGGCCGATCATTCAATTTTTAGGAACGGATATTGGCTTGAGGTTTGAAGACTTGTTCAGTGGACATGGGGATATTATGGAAATTGAAGAAGATCGGCCGATCATGCTGAATGGAATGTATAGAAAGATAATCATCAGTAAACGGTTATGAGGACATCAGGATACCAGATAGAGCTGAGTGTTGTTTTTGAAAGCTAAACCGGATTCGCTGTAAAGAGCATGTAATATTTGACATGCATGTATAAAACCCATGTCTTCACTAACATGGTTAATGAGCTGATCATCGGGTTATTGAGTAAGAACGGATCATACCATCAGAAGGCAGTTTACATGCATAATTGATACCTTTAAATTCCAGTGAACATTATATAAACAACAAGGTCCAATGGTGTCTGAACGTCATATGTAACGAATTTTTTATGCGGCTGTTACAGAGGCACCGGGCGAAATCAGTATAATTAAATCGTGGGATAAAATGGAAGAGGTGATGGTTTTGTCGGAGACGATTACAACCTATGAAGATCTATTGAACATGCTGGACTCATTATTGCGTGAACCAACTGGATTCTGGAATGGTTTTTATGAAGACCGCACAAAAGGGGTTCCCTTTTTCGAAAATTTCCCTGATGAGAATTTGGTTTCATATTTTGATGGTGGGTTAATTGGGCCAGGAAAGGTTCTTGAGCTTGGATGCGGACCTGGCAGAAATGCCATTTACCTTGCTCAAAAGGGCTGTTCGGTTGATGCGGTGGACCTTTCGAAGGAAGCCCTTGAATGGGGAAAAGAACGGGCAGGAGATAAAAATGTCCAAGTGAACTTCATTCAAAGGAATATATTTGATTTGGATATTGCAAAAGGACAATATGACTTCGTATATGATTCAGGTTGTTTTCACCATATTGCCCCACATCGAAGGATGAATTATTTGGAGATGGTGAAAAAGGCGTTAAGGCCTAAGGGGTTGTATTCGATCACTTGTTTTGTCAAAGGCGGCATATTGGGTGGTGCCGATATTTCAGATTGGGAAGTATATAGGCAAAGAAGCCTTAAAGGCGGTTTAGGTTTTACTGAAGAAAAACTCAGAATGATCTTCAAGGAATTCGAAGTGGTGGAAATACGTAAAATGAGGAAAATAGAACAATCGGATGAAACCTTTGGGGTGCAAGGTTTATGGACGGCTTTATTTATGAAATGAGAAGGAGAAATGGTTTTAAACCGAAGGATCTGGGATCAGGTCCTTTTTTGCGTGGAAATTGTTAACAAAAAATAAAAATGGTAAACTATAACAACACTATAAAGTTTTTGGAACGGGTATTTACAGAATGATAGATGAAGGCTTTTGCTGATCTTTTTTTAAAAAACATGGTTTCAAAAACAGCTGGGAAGGTATATGGAAAGAGGGAGCCATCAGGCATCAGAGAGCATAAGGTTTTAAGTATGGAAGAGGTTGTCTTCTATGCTTGCTTTGTTGATAAATTAGATTTATCGATTGCTTTTTATAAAAACTAAATAGGAGGAGTTTATGCACGTAAATAAAGAATTATATGCCTTTTTATTGGGTGTGGCAGCACAATTGACTGAGGATTGGTACGCATCCTTGAATAAAAGTGATAGTACTGGTGTATATTGCTCAACCGATCCTAAAGTGATAAAAAAACTTAAGCAGCAAAATAATGAATTCCATTTACGTTTCTTTCAGGTTTTTGATACAGAGGAGAGGGAATTCTTTAAGCAGCTTGGTGATTGGATTGAAGCGATCGGTCAGGATGAGCAGCATTTAAACACACCCATCTATTTTATATTGAGGGAGTTTTTCCGTACGCAAGAGCAATACCTGGGTTATATTGACCGGTTTGTGAAATTGCATGGAGATCAATATACACAGGAGGAAATAAACTCCTGGTATCGGATAGTGGTGAAGGTGATCAGTGAAGTGATGGAGAGGTTTACGGAAGCGAATCATAGGTATGCCAATAAAATCATGAAAGCCCAACAGGCAACGATCGATGAATTGAGCACACCCATCATTTCCCTTAAAGATAACACGGCATTGCTTCCCCTGATAGGCGATATTGACACGACGAGGGGCATGTCCTTGCTTGAAAACACCTTACAAAAGTGCGCTGAAAAAAATGTCACCAGACTTTTCATTGACCTATCCGGCGTTCATTCAATAGATAGCGGATCAGCACACCAGCTGTCTCAATTGATTGAATCCTTGCATTTGATCGGAATTCAAACAACCCTTTCAGGACTTCGGCCGGAAATAGCCATGACTGCCGTTAAGCTTCAACTTCCTTTTGATAAAGTGACGATAAAGTCCACTCTTGCCCAAGCGATCAGTACGATAAAATAATACATACATACCCTGGGCTCGGGGATGTTCGTTATACATTTCATCGAGAAGACCTCCATATGGCGGTCTTCTCGTATGTATTAGCCTTCAAAAGGAGCAAGAGCCGGAACCTGCCGGATTTTATTCAATATTGGCAAAGACGGCCAGATCTTCTTTATTGCCAACCACTAAAAGCATATCTTTTTCATGGATATCCTGATCAGGTGACGGTGCTATGATAATTTCTCCATTACTCACGATGGCAATGACGCTGATATTATATTTTGCCCGTAAATCAAGCTCCCTGAGGCTTTTTCCCTTCATGCTCATGGGGAGGATGATTTCCTCGATATTGTATTCTTTAGAAAGCTCGATATAGTTCAGCATGTTAGGGGAAAGGAGCTGGTTCGCGACCCGTTCCCCCATATCCCTCTCAGGATAGATGACCCAGTCGGCACCGACTTTTGTCAGCACCTGACCGTGATTTTTATTAAGTGCCTTGGCAATGACCTTTTTGATCCCAAGTTCTTTTAAAAGCAAGGTAGTTAAAATGCTCGATTGCATGTCATTTCCGATGGCTACGATGACACAATCGAAATTACGGATTCCGATTGACCTCAATGTCTCTTCTTCAGTCGTATCCGCCATGATCGCATGGGTAACGCTCAGCTCCGCACTCTCGACTCTTTCCTCGTTGACATCAATACCCAATACCTCTTGGCCAGCCGTATATAATCTATGGGCCACACTGGTTCCGAATCTGCCTAGACCGATCACGGCATATTGTCGTTTTCCCATCTTTTACACTCCTTCATTTATAATTAACCAATCATGATTTTTCCTTTTGGACGTCGGAAAGAATCTGGTTTGCGCCTCATGGCGATAGCAAAGGCCAAAGTCAAAGGGCCAACACGGCCTGCAAACATCGTGAAAATGATGAGCATCCGGCCGACCGGTGATAATTCCGGGGTCAAACCCATTGAAAGTCCCACGGTGGCGAAAGCTGAAGTGGCTTCGAACAAAATCATCAAGAAATCAGTTCCGCTTTCAGTGATGGTCAGCAGAATGGAGATGATGGAAACCATGAATACACCAATGAACGTAACGGATAATGCTTTAAAGATCGTTTCACTCACGATGCGGTGGCGAAACAAGACCACATCACCCTTACCTTTGATCTGTGACCAAACCGTTCCGGCAATCGTCGCCAATGTCGTCGTTTTAATCCCGCCGCCAGTCGATCCGGGTGATGCCCCAACGAACATCAAGAAAATGATGAGCAGTAATGTAGGCTGAGTTAAATCAGGGATATTCAGCGTGTTGGAGCCTGCCGTCCGTGGTGATACCGATTGAAATAAGGACGACAGCATTTTACCCATGAAAGATAAAGGCTGCAATGTCTTGGCATTGCCGTACTCGAATAAAAAGATTAAAATCGCGCCGGCAATCGTAAGGGTCACGCTAGTCGTCAGAACGATCTTCGTATGTACGGATAAACGATGTGCATTCCGATATTCGTATAGTTCATTCATCACGATAAAGCCTATCCCGCCAAACGTGATGAGGAAGGCGACGGTAAGGGTTACGAATGGATCCGATGCATATGGGGTCAAACTCCTGAATTCCCCCATTAAATCAAAGCCGGCATTATTGAAATTCGAAACGGAATGAAAAACCCCGTAATAGATCGCTTTCCCGGTTGGCATGTCAAAAGAAAAGCGAATCGATAAGATAAGGGCACCCACACCTTCAATGATGGCCGTGAAAATTAACAGCCGTTTCACTAATCTGACTACACCCGCCATGGATAGATTATTTAAGGACTCCTGCAAGAGTAACCTGCCTTTTAAGGAAATCTTTTTCCCTAGAAGGAAAAAGAAAAACGTCGCAAATGACATGAACCCTAAGCCGCCTATCTGAATCAGTGTTAAGATAACCAACTCACCAAAAGTGGTGAAAGTCGATCCCGTATCCACTACGACCAGCCCTGTTACACATGTAGCGGAAGTCGAGGTGAATAAAGCATCCAGAAAAGAAAGGCCATGGCCATTTTCTGTGGAAATCGGCAGGGTCAATAAATAGGCCCCGATAAGTATCAGGATGGCAAAGCCGAGTACAAGTATTTTTGGCGGATCCAATAAATTTTTTGTCATTCTCAAATGATCATCCCTACTGTATGACTTTTAATCAACAATCTCTTTTCGAATCTGTTTAAAGGCATAATAAAAAGACCTGCGAAATCATCGAATAGCTGTATTGCCACTAATAGCGAGCAAAAAAAAGCTTCCGAAATAGGCGGTCTTAAGACCTCCTTCGCTTTAGCCGACGAAGTTAGCTGACGGGTAGGATGGCGAAAGAGCTGATCTCATCCCTTCTGCAAGGCAGAATTAACCCCAAATGATTGGGTCCTCCGTACTCATTTATAATGAGTTTTGGCCGAAATGCATTAAATTGATAAACGTATTCTACTCCCATCATTTAGCAGTTGTAAACCCCTAAATCGTAAAAAAATATTTCTTTAATAAAACTGAAAATTTACGTTTTATTTACATTAAAAAAACGTATTGACAAATATTAGTTGGCACATTATGATAGGTTCGATTAATCCAATTATGATAACCGGCATCGATATACTTTATTCAATAATTTCAAAGCAGAACATGCTATTGCCAATCGAAATTTGTAATAGATATATTATGTTTCTTTTGTAAAAGATAAAGAAAAAAGCAGTACATTATTAGTTAAATTCAATACATTTTATTAAAAAGGCGGGCAATTATGGAGAAGACGTTCAATAGATATGTTATCAATGCTACAGGCAAGGGTGGCCAAACATATTTAACACAATGCCAGGATAAAGATGCACTAAGGAAATGGATAGCCGATCATGAGGATCAAATCATCATGAATGAATTAAGGATAACGGATAAGAAAAAGAATCCGTTTTTAAAACTGTTTTCCCCAAGATAAATCAACTGATTCCAACATTCATAGCGGTATTCAATTATTGTAATCCCTGTGTTCTATCCAGGAACGGTGAGCGAAAAATCCATATCTTGTTTTGCTTTTAAACTCATTATATTTAATGAGTTTTTTTGCGTTATTTAGAGTATTTAACCAGTAATGTGTAAAGAAGAGAAAATTCCATTTCATTTCGATTCGGTTCGTGGCGATTTCAGGTTCCCTGATCATGTTCGCTTTATCCATATGGTTGTCGATGCTTAGTATGAAGACCTCCAAGAGCAGGTGTTATTCCGTTGGTGATGTAGAGATAGAAGCGAAGGGAAAGATGTAATACGACTTAAAGGCACCCTTTAATAAATGTTCATTGGATGAATGTGCGCAATTGGCTGATGAAGTTCAAGATTTGAAAATGGATTTTCGCCATTTCTTCCGCCGTTTGTTCCTCACAGTTCTCCAGCCACTCAGTAATCACCCCTAAAATCGCCGATGTCAGGAAGGCGTGCATATACATGCGGAATGCTTCATCTTTAGCTGCAGGATGCAGGCTGATCAAACGCTCCAACAGTACTTCACCGAAAACCCGTTTTATTTTTTTCGCAAAAGAAGGGTCGCCCTGATCACCAAGAATGGCCCTTAATGCGTGAGCATGTTCACTGATGAATTGAAAAATCGCTATGAAAGGCGGATAAAGTTGCTGTTGATTAAGAGCCAAAAAAGCCTCTTTAGGCAAAATGGCAGTAATTCGGGTTTGAAGTTCATGTAACAATTCCTGCTGTAAGTGATCCATCAATTCATATTTATCTGTGTAGTGCAAATAGAATGTGCCCCGATTAATATTAGCACGCTCTGCGATTTTCTTCACGGATACATGTGAGAACCCCTCTGCTTCAATGAGTGCAATAAAATGATGCTGTATCTGCTTTTTCGTCTTTTGTACCATATCCTCATGAATCGATGCCATGGAATGTCTCCTTCACTGAACATTTTTCCAAATGTGTTGATTGTATTAGACCGAATGCTACCTTAGAATGATGATACACTCAACACCGTGTTAATTAAAGAGGGAGGATGTGTGTGCAATGAAAAAGGCGATTTCCATTGATGGAATTGCTAAGGGTTTTCAGCAGAAGAAGGTCATTCAGCCAATGAGCCTGGATATTGAAAAAAGCGGAATTTTTGGTTTGCTAGGTCCATCCGGATGCGGAAAGACGACCTTGATTAAAATGATTGTCGGATTGATTAAACCCGATGCGGGTAAAGTCACGGTTCTGGATCATGAAGTGCCAAATGAATCCCTGTTAATGGATGTCGGCTATATGGCACAGTCCGATGCTTTATATACAGAATTGACGGGAGCTGAAAACCTCGAATTTTTTGCGAAGCTATACCGTTTTTCGAAAAAGGAACGAAAGGAACGCATTCAATATGCAGCTGAAATCGTACAGCTGACGAATGATTTGAACGTTCGGGTTGCCCATTATTCAGGGGGAATGAAACGCCGTCTTTCACTTGCGGTTGCACTCATCCAAAATCCGGAGATTCTCATATTGGATGAACCGACAGTAGGAATAGACCCTTTGCTGAAACAATCGATTTGGGAGGAACTTGAGCGTTTAAGGAATGAAGATGATAAGACGATCATCATCACGACGCATGTGATGGATGAAGCGGAACGATGCGATAAACTGGCGATGCTGCGTGAAGGTGAAATCATCGCGGCAGGAACCCCTGCAGCTTTAAAAACTCAATTTGCCGCGGAAACGCTTGATGATGTTTTTTTAAGGATTGGAGGCGGCCTAAAATGAGAATTGCCTCTCTTGTTACTCGTATTACCCAGCAGATGCGCCGGGATCGAAGGACGCTCGCTTTATTTTTCCTGGCTCCATTGCTCATTTTAACGCTCATGTATTTTATTTTCGATACAGAGGCAAGTGATTTGAAAATCGTTGTTACAGGCAGTGATGAAACGATCGTTAAAGCATTGAAAAAAGCGGATTTTCAAGTGACGGCTTCTGAGGAATTCTCACAGGAAAAGATGATTGAAAAGGATACGGATGGCTGGCTTCATGTTGAAAATGGGAAAATGAAACTCACACTTTTGAACGACGAACCGACCCGGGCAAAGGCCGTTCAAATGCAAATGATGCAAGGTTTGCAAGGGAATGAAAAAAACACTCCTTCAATTGAGGAGAAATATGTTTACGGAGACGCCAACACAAAGGGGTTTGATACATTCAGTCCGATGCTCGTAAGCTTTTTCGTTTTCTTCTTTGTATTTTTAATAGCGGGGATTGCGCTTTTGAAGGAGCGTACAAGTGGTACGTTGGAACGGCTGCTTGCCACACCGATTAAAAGATACGAAATCGTAGCGGGCTATGTGATCGGATATGGCTTATTTGCTCTAATTCAAACCATAATTGTCGTGTTATATGCTGTCAATGTATTGGATATCGTCCTTGTTGGCTCCATTTGGCTCGTTTTACTGACGAATATACTGGTCGCGCTCGTTGCATTATCCCTTGGTACATTACTATCGAGTTTCGCGACATCCGAATTCCAAATGGTACAATTCATTCCGCTGGTCATCGTGCCGCAAGTCTTCTTTACAGGGATTTTCCCATTGGATGGCATGTCAGACTGGCTCCAAAAAATCGGCAAGGTCATGCCTCTCTATTACGCATCGGATGCCATGAATGGCATTATGTACAAAGGTTTCACTTTCAATGAGGTCTTACTGGATCTGCTCATTCTCCTGGCCTTTGCAGCCGTATTTATCACCATCAATATTATTAGTTTAAAAAAGTACCGTGCACTTTAAAATGAACTTATCATTAAACAAAAAAAGCAGGATTCCCGAACATGGGGAACCGGCTTTTTTGTTTTACCGGAAAAAGGCCGAATTATCCTTCCTATCGGTTGATTTATTCGAAAAAGCCTCCCCCTCGACGGTTTTCTACTGACTGCAGTTTGTTGACGGGTTCTTAAAGTTGTCCTAGGATATAAGCATATGCAATGTTTGGAAAGAAATAGAAGGGGGGAGTTATATGTCTCTAAAATCGGTCATGCTTTCCCTTTTGCTGTCGCAAGCATTGTTTTTGTGCGGTTTGCCTTTTTTCCTTCAGCTCCGATTATATTTGAATCCTTTGGTAATCATCGTTGTCTGGTTTTGTATACTTCTTTTCGTTTCATTTGCGGTACTTTTTTTTCGAGGTGAAACGGTCCGAATTCCGCGCCCTTTGTGGCAGGCTGTATTGTTTGGCTACAGTTTATCATTATTGGTTTTACTGTTCTTTCGACCAGAAGGGCAGGTATATTCGTATAATTTAGTTCCTTTTTCTACGATTCTTTCATATTTATCGAACGATATGAACGGGCTTGTGTCATTTTATAACCTTAGCGCCAATGTGGGGCTGTTCATTCCATTCGGGCTGTATTTGTTGTCCAGAGAAGGGAAAGAGCCCTCCGATAAAAGGAAATTTCTTTATCCATTACTTTCGATTTCGGGCATCGAAATCTGTCAGTTCGTTTTTCGACGCGGAAGTTTGGATGTCGATGACCTTATCCTGAATATGATTGGTGTTTATCTAGGGTACGTTCTGTATCCATTGTTCACGAGGGTGGCAGTGTTCCGTTCTGGAAAAGTAAAAGGATGAGAGGCAGTAAGAATATTTTAAAAGAAAGGATGTTTTTCATGTATAGCACTTTAGAAGAATTATCGAGCCATCCGGTGTTTCATTATTTTGCAGCGATTTCCAAAATCCCGAGAGGATCGGCTAATGAAAAAGCGATCAGTGACTATCTGGTTCACTTTGCTAAGGATAGGGACCTGGAGGTGATCCAGGATGAAGTGCTGAATGTCATCATCAAAAAGCCTGCCACAATTGGATATGAAAGTGCCCCTACCATCATTATCCAGGGGCATATGGATATGGTTTGCGAAAAGAACAAGGGTACGCTTCATGATTTTGAGAAAGATTCGCTTCAATTAAGGATTGTGGGAGACATGTTGTATGCGACGGATACAACATTGGGGGCTGATAATGGAATTGCTGTTGCGTATGCTTTGGCATTATTGGATGCAAATGATATTCCGCATCCCTCCCTTGAAATAATCATAACGACTGAAGAAGAAACGACAATGAACGGTGCACTTGCCGTGGATCCGGCTCACTTCAAGGGAAAAATGATGATCAATATCGATTCGGAGGAAGATGGAAAGCTGCTGGTTAGCTCTGCAGGAGGAATACGCGTGCGGCAGGTCCTGCCAATCGGATGGGAATCGGCTTCAATTGTTGATGCAGTATCTTATAACATCAGGATTAAAGGGTTGAAAGGCGGACACTCCGGTATGTCCATCCATAAGGAAAGAGGGAACTCCAATAAGCTTTTGGGCAGAGTATTACATGAATTAACGGCAGATTTCCCTTGCTACATACAGCAAATAAACGGGGGGCTGAAAGGGAATGCCATTCCTCGTGAAGCAGAGGCGACTGTACTGATTCATGCAGAAGATGTTCAGAAGATAATGGAGAGACTTCAACAATGGGAAAATACTTTTAAAAATGAACTGCAATCTTCCGACCCTGAGGTATTGATCAGGTTTGAAAAGATCGAAACGGTTTCTTCAAATGTTTTTTCCAAAGAGACGTTGACTAAAGCCATTTCCTCCTTACTGGTAATCCCGCATGGCGTTCAAGGAATGAGCATGGGAATAGAAGGATTAGTGGAAAGTTCGACGAATCTAGGGGTCGTTACAACAAATGAAGCGGAAATGATATTCGAAAGTGAAATCAGGAGTTCGATCAAAAGCATCAAATATAATATGGTCACGCAAGCAAAGGCAATTGCCGACATGCTTGGGTGCGAGCTATTGGTTGACGCGGATTATCCGGAATGGCCCTATAATCCTGATTCTAAACTCAAGAAATTATTTGAAGAAACATACAAAGAAAAATATCATGAAGATATTGAAATCATCGCTGTGCATGCAGGGATCGAGTGTGGGGTATTCATAGATAAGATACCAGGGTTGGATACTGTCTCAATCGGACCGGATATATTTTCCGTACATACACCTGAAGAACACTTAAGCATCCCTTCGACCATAAACAACTGGGAATATTTTGTTTACACATTAAAGAGAATGAAGGATTTATAAACAACTGCATGGCTGGGGACAGTTGAAATTCAATAGATTTGGAGACATCCTATCGTTAATCGATTGGATGTCTCTTTTTTCATGGTTAGTAAAGCTGATCGTTGATTGGAACGTAGGGAACACGCTTTCCGCGGGCGGTCTGCCCTCGTGGTCTCCCTTGGCCACGCTTTCCCCGCAAGAGTCTCGAACACCCGCTCCAATCAACTTTGTTTTATTTAGATAGAACCCTAATTGTTTACAAACTAGCTAATATTTGTTTGCCGACAGTCTTTTTTTTGTGGGTTTGTAAAATGGGGCGTTCATTGATTTCCACTCCAGGCACTCGCTTTCCGCGGGCGGTCCGCGAGCCTCCTCGGCTTGCGCCTGCGGGGTCTCCCAGCCACTCTTTTCCCGCAGGAGTCTCGTACCTTACGATCCAATCAACTTTGTGTTTTAAAAGAAAAAACTGCAGGCCGGTCTCATCACGAACCATGTTTGAGACTAGTTTATCCTTTAAGTTTTTCACCTGTAAACCTCATTGGATGGAAGAAATATGCGACACTCCAGCCGAAATACTGTCTAGCCGAGACCCCACAGGCGCTTAGCCGAGGAGGCTTGGCAGACAGTCGGCGGAAAGGGAGCGGATTTCTGGAATCAGCTGGAATGTTTTCTCGAAAAAACTTTAGGCTGGTCTATTCCGAACCAAGTTTAAGACTAGTTTATCCTTAAAGTTTTTTCCTGTAATCCTCATTGGATGGAAGAAATATGCGACACTCCTGCCGAAATACTGTCTAGCCGAGACCCCACAGGCGCTTAAGCCGAGGAGGCTTGGCAGACAGTCGGCGGAAAGGGAGCGAATTTCTGGAATCAGCTGGAATGTTTTCTAGAACAAACTGTAGGCTGATCTCACACCGAATTATGTTTGAGACTAGTTTATCCTTTAAGTTTTTTTCCTGTAATCCTCATTGGATGGAAGAAATATGCGACACTCCTGCCGAAATACTGTCTAGCCGAGACCCCACAGGCTCTTAGCCGAGGAGGCTTGGCAGACAGTCGGCGGAAAGGGAGCGGATTTCTGAAATCAGCTGGAATGTTTTCTCGAAAAAACTTTAGGCTTCTCTTCGGATTTGTCAGCAGTCTGAAAGTAACAGAGGTTTCTTTACAATCGTTATAAAATAAACTATTGTAAAGAAAACCTATCATTCATTCTAAGTTATTGTTCTAAATCATTATGTATAGAGGAAGGTATATGGAAATATGGTTGTAAAGTATAGAATGGTCGTAGAACAAATGGAGAAAGAAATATTAGATGGAAAATATACATTAAATACTAAGTTGCCCACTGAAGAAGAGTTGATGAAGAAGTTCGATGTCAGCAGGAACACCATTAGAAAAGCAATCAACATATTGGTTGAGCAGGGGTATATCTATCAAGTTCAAGGAAGCGGCATATTCCTTAGGGAATTTACCAGACCGGGCTGCATTTCGATGAGGGATATGGGTGGCTTAACCAAAGTGTTTCCAAATGATGAAATGAAAAGTAAAGTGTTGAAATTAGAATTAATAGAAGCCGATGAGGAATTGGCCAAACGAATGAAATGCAATGTAAAAACCAAAATCTATAACCTGAAAAGGGTTAGATACTTAAATGGTCAACCCATTGTAATAGAAGAGTCATTTTTCAATAAAGATATCATTCCGATCATAAATAAAGAAATCGCAAATGGTTCCATTTATGAATATATAGTCGAGGATTTGAAGTTGAATATCGGGTTTGCGGATAAAATCATTTCGTGTGAAAAACTTAATGACGATGATGCTGGGCTTTTGGACTTGCAGCCAGGTGATCCGACTTTAATCGTTGAAAGTACGGTCTTTTTAAAAGCGGGAGCCGTTTTTGATTTATCAATCGAGAAATATAATTACACTTCAGCCAAATTATTAACATTGACTTAAAAAGTGCAGGGAAATTCTTGAATAAGATTATACGGTGTGAATGGGAGATATCGATTCACACCGTTTTTTCTTCATTCATTTCTCTTTTTCCCCAACGATCCCATAAAACAAAATCTTCATAATATCCTCAGTCAAGGCAGGATGCTTTGATAAACCTCTTCCCGTTGGATATATTCATTCATTGCTTTTATATAAAATAAAATCGCTTCATTAGATAAGTTCGGATCAACATATCCTTGTTCCTTCCCCTGGTTAAACAGATCGATAAAGCGGGGCAGGGCCTTTTCTGTATATATTTTTTCCATATAATTGATTCCGGAAGTATATTCCTTCATTTGGTTATCATTCATGGGGAATCAATAATAGTACACCTAGTGCCATGATGATGAAGAATAAATAGCTTTCGAATTTCTTCGCGGGAATTCGCTTATTCATGAACATTCCGAGACCTGTCGCAAGTAATATAGCTGGAATGGAATAAGCGTAAAGAATAAGTGAATCGGCTGTCCAAAGTCCGCCTAGCGCATGACCTGTCACGACCAGGATACCGGATATCAGGAAATGGGCTTGCAATGTTCCGCGGAATCGATCTGGATTCCATCTTCGCAAAGTTCCATAGACGACGACCGGCACCCCGTTAAAGTTATAGGCGCTGCCAAGGGCTCCCGACGCAAAGCCGAACGGCCATACCCAGCCCTTCGAGTTAAGTAATGGTTTATCCACAGCCTGAAAAAGTCTTTGCTTTAGAAGAGAATATCCCCCATATGCAATCAAAAAAACACCCAGTGCAGAAGTAATGATCATAGAAGGTGCGTAATGGAGCAAAGCCAAGCCGGCTGGTATGCCGATCACCGTTGAAGCCGCCAGCCTGATTAATACCGAGCGTTCGATATGCCGCCATCCGCTAACGACGGTTAGTGAAGCGACGGTAAGACCAGCCAATCCAATCAGGGAAACCGAAGTATTAAGCGGAATGTGAAGTAAGGAAAGCAGAGGCATGCTGACAATCGCTTCACCGAACCCGAACATCGTCCGCATCAAGGCGCCGATAAAGACTGCCGCCACCACCAATATGATGCTGCTGATCGTCATTCGTTCACCTCCTAAAAGCACAATAACCCTTCTATAATTATACCATGCCAATCCAGTTTTAGACCGAGGTAACCGCACTTAAAAACGGGTTATTTAAGACCCCTTACACTCTTTTTAAAGCGTTTGATTAACCATTTAATGGAGAGGTACACACCCTTTGTTTTTGTTGTCTATGAGTCCAAAATGAGGCTGGGAAAGCGGGGGTATATCTTGAGGTGTTAATTCAGATGAAACTCCATTAATTTCTACTTTCGCATCAACTAAAACTAAAACAATTAGTCATACTGGAACTTTAGGAGTTTTAGGAGTCCCTATTACAAAATATAAAATCACAGGAAAATATAATTATACTTCTAGTGGTGCTACATCAGCCCTTTCAACTAAAGGAGAAGTAGTCTATCATTATAATCCAACCATCGCTACAGATTTAACTTATTATGGTGGTTATATCAATAATAAAAAATATTACGGAGAGGTAACTTTTTATTATAAAGTTGGAGTAGGATAGCTTGGTATTCTCAGGTAGTATAAAAACTTCTGTAAAAAAATAAATTTTACATATAGTAGGTGATTATATGAAAACTTGGAAGAAAATACTTATTGGTGTAGTATCAATTCTAATAATCTCTATGATAATTGGAATTATAAGCTTTTATTCAATTTAAAGTTTAATCTGATAACCAAAACAATCATACATAAACCATAAAAGTGAAAGACTATAAACCCCTTGGCTACAAGTGGTTTATTTTGGTGTAACTGCGTACAATATCGCTAAGTTTCATCGAAAAAAACAATGAAAATGTAAAATTAATAAAATAGGGGGACATGAAAGGGACAGTAATGGTTTTATTAGGGGAGTTTTCATGTACCCACAAAAACACTAGGCTTTGCCTTTTTCAACAACTTAGTTGGGGACAGTTCTTCCTTATGCTCTTTCTTCTGCCAAAACCTTTAAGTTATGACACTTTCCATTTAGATAAATCAAGTAGTTATTTTCCTGCATAAGAAAAGGCTGAAGTGGAAATACATCAGCCTAAAAAACCCTATATATATTAGCAGTCATATTTAAGGTGTTTACGCACTCATTTTAACAGAATATCCTTTAGCATTTACGAATCAATCTCAGGTCTTTTTTTCATTCAGTTAGTGAATTAATCATAAAAGATTAAATGCATATCACTGTTAGTCCTTGATTTCGCAAAAAATTCTGCTTCATTTCCTCCATCAACAAAGTTACCAATACCCCGGAAAATACCACATTGGCCTCGATCTAAATATCTTACCCCTACATAATCATTATAACTGTCAGGATCATACTCCCATAATTCAACTTTTAACTTACCAGCTGGACCCACGTAAGAATCCCGACAAATCTTATAATCACCACCAGTAGAGGGAAACTGATCACTTTCAGCACCATTAGAAAAAAGGGATTGTTCTCCTAAGTAATCCCAGCCACTTGCAAATGTAGAAGAAGGGAACAACAACGCAGCGACCAATGTCACAGCACTCATTTTAAACATTTTCATGCTCATTCCTCCTCACCCGTTTTGACTTATTATTCTCCATATAATTCTAATCAATATTTTTTATATTATCATCTATCCAAAGATTCACTTTTTCATGAAGCGTTTTTGAAGTTTCCACTACTTCATGCCCAACATATGGAATTAGAGAAAAAGTGAAAATGTGCTCGTCATTCAGTTTTGAAATGTATTTCTGAATCATCTTTAAACTTTTAAGACTTCCCGGATCAAGTAAACGAATTACCTCTGAATCCACCATTTTGTAGAGACGTCTCGATTTCTAATACCAGCAATCAGCAGCATAGTTGCTGCTAAACTAACACTGCAATCCATGGAATAGGCCAATGCTGAAATTCTTTCATTCTCATAAGCTTTGAAACTTAAATGAATCCTTTCCTTCTGAATAATAATTCTCTTCTGGATTACTTCGGCTTCAAAATCCCTTCTAAAAATCGTATTATCATGCCTGTAGTCTCATTTAGAATCCATGGACAAGCCCTCTATACATTCCCTGGAATTGATAGCTGCCATTATTATTTTTTTCCCTATATCCTTTACAGGCTTATGAACACAAAAAACATATTAGGGCTATCCAGGGAATAAAATGAAAGGAATATTTTAAAGGAAAGCGGGGCTGTGCATGTGAAAATCCATGTGGTGAATAGGGGGGATTCTTTGTGGGGAATTTCCCAGCAGTATGGTGTCAGTATCAACCGGATTGTTCGGATCAATGGCCTTGAAAATCCAGATAAGCTGGTGATTGGCCTAGCTCTTTTGATTCCTGAACCTTATCTTCAGTACAGGGTTCAGCAAGGGGATACTCTAAATAATATCGCAAATCAGTTTGGAATTACGGTACAGGAAATCATGCAATCGAATCGCATCACAAATCCTTCCGCTATCTATCCAGGGCAGAGACTAACCATCCCGGTTATTTATCATACCGTAAGGGAACGAGATACCCTTTATGATATAGCGAGACGTTATGGAACGACAGTTCAGGCCATTATGCAGATGAACAGGATTACAGATCCGTCCAATATCCATATCGGACGGATAATGAGGATTCCCCAGAAACCAAAACCCATCATTGAAGTAAATGGTTTTACAAACGTTTACGGGCAAGCCGGTGCGGAACAGGTACGTGAAGTAGCCCATGATTTGACCTACGTAAGTCCATTTGGTTATAGAATGAGGCAAGATGGCAGCTTAGAAATCATAGATGACATCCCGACGATCCGGGCGGCACAGTCGACTGGCGTCATACCCATGATGTGCATAACGAATTTTTCCGCGACGGAAGCGGGAACTCAGCTTGCCCATACGATACTTTCCGATTTAAGTTTAGTGGAAACATTATTAACCAACGTCATAAAAACGATGAAAGATAAAGGATACCGTGGATTGAATATCGATTTTGAAAGTGTAAGACCAGAGGACCGTGATCTCTATAATCGCTTTCTCCAAAGAGCAGTGGAACGATTGCATCCAGAGGGTTACTTTGTGTCATCCTCCCTTGCCCCAAAAACTAGCGCCAATCAAAAGGGGACATTAGTTGAGGCACATGATTATCCAGTTCACGGACGGCTGCTCGACTTCGTGGTGCTGATGACATATGAATGGGGTTACCGAAAGGGGCCGCCGCAGGCAATCTCTCCCATTAATGAAATAAAGCGTGTCCTTGATTATGCCGTAACGGTGATACCAACAAATAAAATCTTCATAGGATTTCAAATTTATGCCAGGGACTGGCTTATTCCTCATGAAGAGGGACAGGAAGCAGAGACTTTCGACATGCAGGAAGCCATCAGGCGAGCCGTCCAATATAATGCAGAAATAAAATATGACGAGACAGCCCAATCCCCTTATTATAGGTACAAAGATGATCAGGGACGCACACATGAAGTTTGGTTTGAGGACGCACGCAGTGCCAAAGCCAAATTCGATCTGGTGAAGACTTACAGGTCAAGGGGTCTCAGTTATTGGGTACTTGGTTATCCGTTCCCCCAGAATTGGGAACTGCTTGGGGATACATTCATTGTACGGAAACTGTAGGGTGTTTTGTTACGGCAAGGTAGATCACATAATTGATAAAGTGATGGGCAGCTTTTTTATAAAGCTGTCTATTTTAGTGATTTCGAAATGCACTACAAGAATTACCGGTTTTTTATGACAACATTTAAAATCGTCTGGAACCTGAGTAGATAAAGGGACTTAATCGAGGACGCCATATCGTGGTCCTTTTCATTTTAATGAGAACTCTTTAAAAACAAGGGCATGGTCATTCAAAAAAGGAAAAGGGCCCCTCATTGTGGAATTAGGAGACTAGAATATTACTTACCGGAGGAACATTTAATGGAATTAACCATCATTAATACGTTTACAGATCAACCTTTTAAAGGAAACCCTGCTGCAGTCTGCCTTCTTACCGGGGAAAGTGACAGCGAGTGGATGCAGCGAATAGCTAAAGAGATTAATATGCCTGTTACCGCTTTTATTCAACCTCATAATGGGGAATGGAAGCTGCGGTGGTTCACACCTTTCATTGAAATCCCGATTTGTGGACATGGGACGCTGGCAAGCTCTTTCTTTTTATGGGATAAAGGATACGTGCCAAGGAATCAGCCGATTGCCTATCAGACGAAAAGCGGGCTTCTCACTGCAAAATTCGTTGATGGGATGGTTCAGTTGGAATTTCCGTCATTAAGGGAGAAGGAGACCACTGCCCCTGATTTACTGATAAAAGCTTTAGGAGTTGTGCCTGCGTATGTTGGGCAAAACAAATGGGATCTTCTAGTCGAAGTTCAATCAGAGGAAGTCGTAAGGAATTTAAAGCCGGATATAGACTCCATTGCCCAATTGCCGGTTAGGGGCGTCATCGTGACGAGTCAATCCGATAACAGTGAATATGATTTCGTTTCACGTTTCTTTTCCCCTGCCCAAGGCCTTGACGAAGATCAAGTAACGGGCTCGGCCCATTGCTGTCTGGGCCCATATTGGAAAAGAAAGCTGGACAAAAGTATTTTTATAGCCTATCAGGCATCGGAAAGAGGCGGACTGCTAAAGGTTGAAGTAACGAAAAACACAGTTAAACTTTCCGGACATGCCGTCACAATATTCGAAGGGAACTTAACCCTTTAATACAGGGGGAAGATTTGAGTGGGTTCCATCTGAATTTTTAAAAGAGTTGATTGGAGCTGGTTTTCGAGACTCCTGCGGGAAAGGCGCTTCCAAGGGGGTTCCCACAGGCACAAAGGCGCCGGGGGCGGACCGCCCGCGGAAAGCGAGTGCCTGGAGGGAAATGAACGTTCGAAATTTACAAATCAGCAATCCTTCTTAATGAAGGTTTGTGCCCTTTACCTTTTTTTAGTGTGTAAGAATCGAAATGGCACTATACACTAATAACAAAGCCATGATTACATTAAACTGACTTCTATACTTTGATAAAAACGTTTGAAAAACAGAACCGAACATACTCCAGCAGAACGTACTCATAAAACCAACGAAAGCCAGAAATAATGAAAAGAATAGTAAACTGAAATTTGAAGAGTGATAAGGTAGGATGAAGGTCGATATTGCCGTGATGCCATATAAGATTCCTTTTGGATTTATGAATTGTAAAAGCATGCCTGATATAAAACTGTTGTTCTTGTCATCATTATCGTCCTTCGCTTTATTTGAACTGGAAATGATTTTTATGGCCAAATACAGCATGTAAATTGCACCAAGGATCGTCATGATAAATTCAATCTTTGGTATGAAATTTTCAAGCATAACATTAAAATAACTGCACAATAACATGATTACAAAAAAACCGGCACCTACTCCAAAACAAAATTTAATCGTCTTTTTTAACCCGTAGTTGTTCGCAAATAACATGGCCATGATGTTATTTGGACCCGGAGTGAAACTTGTAACAAAAACAAATAGCAAAAAAGATAGTAATGGCATGGTTGACTCCCCTTTGTATGCTATAATGACCAAAAATGACACTATAACGATTTCCTTTTTATTGTACAATGCCGACGTTATATTGTAAATAAGGAGCATTTATATGGAAGAAATAAATTTTATTATTGCTAACAATTTAAAAGCCATCAGGGAAAGTAAGAAATTAAGTCTTGAAAAGGTTGCAGAATTGACTGGAGTAAGCAAAACGATGATCGGACAAATAGAAAGGGGAGGATCGAGCCCTACGATTACAACGATTTGGAAAATAGCCAATGGATTAAAGATTTCATTTTCTTCACTGATAAATAGTCCGCAGCCGGATACAAAAATTGTTTTAAAAAGTGAAATTCAATCATTATCTGAAGATAACGGCAAATATCGAGTTTATCCCCACTTTCCCTTTGAGGATGAGAAGCGCTTTGAAGTATATTCAGTCGAGATAGAAAAAGGTGGATTCCTAAGTTCCGATTCGCATAGGGAAGGAACAGAAGAGTACATAACTGTTTTTGAAGGAGAAGTGACTGTACGTGTAAATAACGAAGAATTTACAATAAGGAATGGTGATTCTATCAGGTTCAAGGCTGACAGACCGCATGCCTACCATAATTCAGGGGATACAATAACTCGATTAAGCATGATCTTATATTATCCAACTTAAAAAAGGGAGTAATGTAGTTCTGTTAATATATCTTAGCAAATCCCCTATGGATTGACTGTTGGTATGGTCTGCCTGTTGGGGATACTGCTTCAAGCCGAAGCCGATTTTCTGGTTTTCTTACAGAATTGGCTTTTTTTATTTAGTCTTCTTCAAGCCCAATTACTTGAAGTACAATATTTTACAATGTCTATAAACTATATTTAACCTTCCCCTACTAATATAGAAATGTACCTACTTATCCTCTGTAAGAAACCCTTGGAGGATTCGTCCATCCTGCAGCAAGGCGTCTCTTGATTCTCGCAATACGCCAATTTCCTATAACCCACATTGATGGAAGAAATTTGCGACACTCCTGCCGAATAACTGGCTAGCCGAGACCTCGGAGACGCTTGCTTTGATATGGATTGGCAAAAAGTCGGCGGAAAGGGAGTGGATTTCCGAAAGGGGGTATGTGTAATGATTTACACTCCAGGCACTCGCTTTCCGCGGGCGGTCCGGGAGCCTCCTCGGCGCTCGCCTGCGGGGTCTCCATTGGCCACGCTTTTCCCGCAGGAGTCTCGCACCTTACGTTCCAATCAACTGGAAACTTCTCTTTTTAGAAATATTTTAGGAAAACTGGATCTTCTTCTCCAATTCTTCTACAGTCTGGCGGTTCCGCCAATTTTCCGGCAAAAGGAGTTTTGAATTGCTCTCGCCCCGAACCATGAATTTAAAAGAAGACTAGAATATCCTTAATGTTTTTTTACTATAATCCTCATTGGATGGAAGAAATCTGCGACACTCCTGCCGAAATACTGGCTAGCCGAGACCCCGGAGACGCCTGAGTCGAGGAGGCTTGGCAGCCAGTCGGCGGAAAGGGAGCGGATTTCTGAAATCAACTGGAATGTTCCTTGAAAAAACTGTAAGCAAACTGGCCTTCTTAGAATTTGTCTACTATTAGAGGTTCGGAATAGTATCATCCCGAACCAGGATTTTATAAGTAAACTAGTATCCTTAATGTTTTTTTTCAGTACCCCTCATTGGATGGAAGAAATTTGCGACACTCGTGCGGAATAACTGGCTATCCGAGACCCCGGAGACGCTTGCTTTGATATGGATTGGCAGCCAGTCGGCGGAAAGGGAGCGGATTTCTGAAATCAGCTGGAATGTTCTTTGAAAAAACCGCAGGCAAACTCGCTTTTCTCCGAATTTATGTACAGTCTGAGAGAGAGCTAACTCTCTCTCTTTTTTATTTTTGGTTAATTTAGGTATAAAGACCAAGGGCGATACCGACTGAAACTGATGCTATTTTACTAGTGAATCATTTTTTTGATATATCATCTATCTGTTACTAGGTATTTTAGGGTGACTATAATGAAAATATTCTGTTAATATTCGGTGTGTTATTGTAAATTTGTTTTAAAATTGGATTATTTTGTTGTAATATAGGAGATACACGAATCTTTAGAGGAAAAAAGTAGGGTGGATTTGTGTATGGGTAAGTAAATTTGTCGGAATTCAGTTTTTGGAAAAGCGTGTCAATTATATGGATAAGTTAGCAGAATGTTATGCCAGTATAGAACTAATGGGGGGATTACGATAATGGGGAAAAAGAAAATCGTAAAAATTGCTTCAGCTACCATAATGGCTGCGACAACGATCGTAGCAGTAGCACCGGCACCATCGGATGCTGCCACTAGCCTGAATAGTAAAATCAAAACGGCCAAGGCCGCCATCAAAAAACCATTCGATACCTATTTCTACACTTCTAAACTCGCTTCAGTGTCCACTATTGAAAAACAAATCAAGTCTGCAAAACAAGCAAAAAAAGACATCAACTCTACCATTAAAAAATCAATGTTAAGCAAAAAAGAAAAAGATGCCAAATACAAAGAAATCGAAGCTTATGATAAGTACATCACTCGTTCGGAAGGTTATGTAAAAGGATATAAAGCGGCTGAGAAAGCAAAAGCTGCACATGGCAAATCGATTGGCAACCTTACGAATTCAATACTTGCCAAGAAATCCATTGATATCAGGAATCAATACGAAGCACTGGATAAAGCCGTGAAAAAGGCAGATAAGGATATTAAAGATACGGTTTACGGTGCGAAAATCGAAAAGCTCCTATACGATAAATTCACTAAAGCGACCAAAACAGCTTTGGACGGTGACCTGAAAGTTCCATACTACTATGAAAAAGCTGCTTACTGGGTGAAGAAAGGTGATTTGAAGACCGCGGATAAGCGCATGCAAACCGTTTCTTCGCAATTGAAGAAGGTCAGCAAAACATCCAAGCTCGGAAAAGGCATACACGCCTATGTTAAAGAAGTGAAAGGTAAGTATGATGAGGCGGTATATGCAGAAAAGAAAAAAGAAGTGGCAAAGCGGGTCAATGCCTATGTAGCTCTTGCCAATGGGGAACTTAAAACGAAAGAACAGATAAACGCGGCTAAAAAAGCGAAAGCGGCGATTCATTTAAATGGAATCAAGGAGTCGGACCGAAAGGAATTCCTTTCGAAAATGGCATTGGCGGATAAGAAAGTCGCTGCCGCTGAAGAAGCTTTGAAAAATCCTGCGAAAGCGATCACGCTTTCCTTGATGCATACGAATGACACGCATGCCCACTTGGATAATGTGGCCAAAAGGGTGACGGCTGTTAAGGAAGTGCGTAAGAATAAGCCGCAAGCTCTTTTAGTTGATGCAGGTGATGTATTCTCGGGAACTCTCTATTTTAATGAATTCAAAGGGCAAGCGGATCTTCGCTTCATGAATTTAATGAAATATGACGTCATGACATTCGGGAATCATGAGTTTGATTTGGGTTCCAGCGCCGAAGGTCATCAAGCTTTGGCTGACTTCATCAAAGGGGCAAAGTTCCCGTTTGTCAGTTCCAATGTGGACTTCTCCAAAGATGATAAGTTCAAGGGACTATTCTCGGACCTGATTTCAAGTAAGCCGGAGCAAGGGAAGATATACAATGGCATCATAAAACAAGTGGATGGCCAAAAGGTAGGGTTCTTCGGGCTTACAACTGAAGAGACGAAAGATATTTCAAGCCCAGGAAGTATAGAATTCGAAAATTATCTTGAAGAAGCCGAAAAGGCGGTCAAGGCCTTCAAAGGCATGGGGGTCAATAAGATCGTTGCCGTATCCCATATCGGTTACGATGACAATGCAGCCTATGACAATGATTTGACATTAGCTGCCAAGGTCAAGGGCATCGATGTGATCGTGGGCGGACATAGCCATACGCAGTTGGACGCCCCCGTTGTTGTCGACAAAGATGATAAAGGCAAAACGAAAGAGCCGACTGTCATCGTCCAAGGGTATCAATATAGCGACTATTTAGGAACGATTGATGTGGAATTCGATAAGCAAGGCAAGATTGTCGGACAAGCCGGTCAGCTGATTAAGCTTTCTGAAAAACAGGATGATGCCGAAGCGGCAAAAGTGCTCGAAACCTATTCCTCTAAGATTAAGGAACTGAAGGAAACGAAGACAGGTGCAACAGCTGTGAAGGCCTTGGAAACACCGCGTGATGCAGGGGATGCAACCAAGCCGAGCGTCCGCAAAAATGAAACGGAACTGGGTAATTTAATTACGGATGGAATGCTTAGTAAAGCGAAGGAATTTAATAAGGATACGGCAATCGCATTCCAAAATGGCGGGGGAATCCGCGCTGGCATCGATCAAGGTGAAATCACTTTAGGGGAAATCCTCACCGTTTTGCCGTTTGGGAATACGTTAGCGACGATGAAGCTTACGGGTGCAGAAATCAATGAAGCATTAGAGCATAGTGTAAGCCTTGCCCCTAAGGAAAATGGCGGATTCCTGCATGTTTCCGGAATGAAATTCACCTACGACAGCTCGAAGGAAGCAGGCAATCGTGTGACAAAGGCAGAAGTCCTTGGACAAGATGGAACATATTCCGAATTGGATCCAGCGAAGGAATATGTCGTGGCGACCAATGCTTTTACAGCCAAGGGCGGAGATGGATTCACCGTTTTCAAGAAGGCTTATGAAGAAGGAAGAGTGACGGATATCGGACTCGCTGATTGGGAGAATTTACGTGATTATGTAAGCGGGCTGAAAACTGTCGATCCAAGCATCGAAGGACGCATCAAGGATGTGGCGGGAAGCCATACAGATCCGACCGTGGTATTGGCTAAAGACTTTGGCGGAACGGCTGATGCTCCAAAAACATATGAAGGCAATGTAGTTGTGGATATCGCGGATATTGCTTCATTGGAACATGCAGTGGTTAAAGGGAATCTTACATTAACGGGAACTCCTGCGGATGATTTTACTTTTTCAGAGGTTACAGTAGAGGGTGATTTGGATTTATCGGGACTTAACGGTAAGACCGTAAGCCTGAGCGGTGTCACGGTGAATGGCGAAACCATTCTTTAAGCGCGGTTTTCAAATGATTGCTGAGCCTATGGAAAAAAGTTGGAGGGGTTGAGATCTTGAAGAAGAACGGGATAAGCAAGCTTTTCTTTGCCATACTGATCGTACTGTCAACGGTTCTGCCAAATGCAGCCGCAGCAAATGCCGAAGGGACAATATCGGTCGTGGAAGCGATTAATAATAACAGCGGAACGGCGACGGTGAAGGGATATATCGTCGGTACAGCTAAAAGCGGTACAAGCTATCAACAAACATCGCCTTTTACTGAAAGTACGAACATAGGCATTGCCGATAGTCCGGATGAAACGGATGTTAAGAAAATCATGCCTGTTCAGCTTCCAGCGGGAAGTATCCGAGCGGCTTTGAATTTGGTCGAACATCCGGAATTACTTAAAGCGCAGGTGACGATTACGGGGAAGCTGGAAAAGTACTTTTCAGTACCCGGCCTGAAATCCGCAACGGATTTCACGATCATCACTGATGGGGGAACAACACCTGAACAGCCTGATGTGAAGGTTCTGGATTCCATTGCCGAGGCGCGCACGAATACGGAAGATGTCGTGCAGGTCGATGGGGTGGTCACGACGGGACTTGGTTATTGGGGAGGAAAAGGTTTTTATATCCAAGATGAAACGGCAGGGCTATATGTTTATGGTTCTTCGTGGCCTGCGGAAGTAAAGCAAGGGGATAAGGTTAGATTAATCGGACAAGTATCCGCTTATAATAAGGAATTACAAATCCAACCAACTTCCCTTGAAGTCGTATCTTCTGATAATGAACTTCCTGAAATCCAAACGATTGATGCCTCAGGGGTCAATGAGGATACACAAGGTGAGCTGGTCACCATCGATAAGGCGACCATTACAGAATTGGCCCCATCGGGCACATACGGAACATTCGAATTCAAAGCGGAAGATATTGAAGGGAAATCCGTCATCGTTCGCCATGATAACCGGACCGGTTCGAGCTATGAAGATTTCGTGAAAAGCTTTAAAGCAGGGGATGTCATTTCCGTAACCGGAATCGGATCGAGGTTCAATGACACGTACCAGTTGAAGCCGCGTGGTATTGAAGATTATGAACTGGTGAACAAACCGGCCGTTTACACGGATATTTTCCCTGGTACGGTTAGTGAAAATACAAAGGTATCACTTGAATCTGGTTGGGAAGAAGCGAAAATCCATTATACGCTGGATGGATCCGCACCAACGTCTTCAAGTGCTGTGTACACAGAACCTATCATTTTAACGAAAGATACGGTCATCAAGGCAATCGCTGTCAACGACAAGACATCGGAAGTTTTCACATTTGCCTATACCGTTAACAAAACCACTGAAGTGAAGATTCGTGACATTCAGGGGATGAATCATTTTTCATCTTATGAAACTCAACTCGTCTCAGGTGTGGAAGGTGTCGTCACTTATGTAAAAGATGCGAATAACTTTTACATGCAAGATCCCAACCCGGATAAGGACTTAACGACTTCCGAGGGAATACTTGTGTATAACAAAGCGCATGGCCTAAAAGCGGGCGATCATGTCAAAGTGGCAGGTAAAGTTTCCGAATGGTATATCGAAGGATACGCTGAAATGAAAACGACGGATCTGCCAACAACTGAATTGACCAATACGACGATTGAAAGGCTTGGCACTGCATCGATGCCAGAACCGGTCGTCATCGGAAAGGATGTCATTCCGCCGTCTGAGAACATCGATGATGATAGATTGACAGATTTTAATCCGGGTGAAGACGGCATTGATTTCTACGAGAGTCTGGAAGGAATGCTTGTAGAAGTATATAACCCGAAAGTGGTTGCTCCCCAAGACTATGGTGAATTGGTCGTGATCCCAGGGAATATGGAAACGACGACTGCAGTTGGAGGCGTCAAAATAACGGAAATGGATTTCAACCCTGAAAGAATTACCCTGGATATAAATGATGAATCATTTGCAGCCAAAACGGGTGATTTCTTTGAAAGCCCGGTTACCGGTGTAATCAGCTATGGATATAGCAACTATAGGGTAGTGACGGATAAAGCCCAGCTGCCTGAGTTAAAGGATGGCGGTGCGGTCAGGGAGGTGACATCTTTAGAGAAGGATGCTGATGAGCTATCGATCGCTTCCTATAATATAGAGAATTTCTCCACTCAAACCGCTAATTCGAAAGTTGAAACGATCGCAACATCCATCATTGCCAATCTGAAACAACCCGATATCATCGGGGTAACGGAAATGCAGGATAACGATGGGGCAACAGACAGCGGGACAACGGATTCTGCCCAAAGTGCCAAGAAGTTAACCGACAAAATAAAAGAGCTGGGCGGACCGCAATATCAATACATCGATATCGCTCCGGAAGATAAACTTGATGGCGGTGCACCTGGCGGGAATATCCGTGTAGGCTTTTTATATAATGTCGACCGTGTCAAATTGACTGAAGGAACGAAAGGGACGGCAACACAGTCCGTGGCTTTCAAAGATGGGAAACTCACCTTGAACCCTGGACGAATCGAGCCTGCCGATCCCGCCTTCAAATCAAGCAGAAAGCCTTTAGCGGCTCAATTCGAATTTAAAGGCGAAAGCGTAGTGGTGGTGGCCAATCATTTCAATTCCAAGGGCGGTGACCAGCCGTTGTTCGGCAAAAACCAGCCACCTGTCCTTTCAAGTGAAACGCAAAGGCTTCAAATTGCCTCGATCGTCAATCGGTTTGTCAGTGATATCAAGTCACAGGATGCCGAAGCGAATATCGTCCTGCTTGGAGACTTTAATGATTTTGAATTTTCGGCTCCGCTTAAAACATTGAAGGGCAAGGATTTAACCAATATGATTGAGAAAGTCCCTTTTGAAAAACGTTATTCTTACACATACCAAGGCAACTCACAAGTACTGGACCATATCCTGGTATCGAATAATATGGCCGCGGCCACAAAAGTCGATATTGTCCATATTAATTCATCCTTCATGGAAGTTCACGGACGGGCTAGTGATCATGACCCAGTACTGATTTCAACCATTTTATCTGAATCAGGCGGAGTTGAAACTCCCGCTCCAGAAAAAACATATAATCTGACAAAGATTATAACAAAAAAACTTACGATTGCTTCACCTAGTGCTTTGATCGATATTGACGAAACATCCAGCATCGAAGAAGGTATCTGGTTAAAAGGTTCATATACTGTACTCAAAGGCCTTGGGCTGAAGAATGCTGCTGTGACGATTAAACCGGATAAGGATGGTGCAATCATTGATTTTGGCGGCATGGCGGTGAAGGAAGTCATCATTGATAATGCCCATGTAAAAGAAATCAGAGGCGCTGAAAATGTTCAGAAATGGTCGGTAACAGAAGGTGTCGACACATCGAATATCAAATTTGTCGATTCGAAAGGGGAAGCAATTGCTTCCCCTTTCGCCCCTAAAGAAAATCATGCGCCCGTCTTAACGAAAACACTGGAAAATCTCGAAGTGAAAGCCGGTTCAAAGGTCGCCATCGATTTAAGTGAGCACTTCTCAGATCCTGATGGGGATAAGCTGACCTTTTCATCCACTATCGGTACAGTCACCGGCCAGACATTAATGCTTCCTGCAGATGAAGCTGGAACATACCTTGTCGCAGTCAAGGCCGAGGACCAGCTATCGGAAACGGTTGCCCGTTTCACGTTGACCGTATCGAATGATAAGCCGCTTGAAGCTTATTACGAAACGGCGGCAGGAAAAACGGGAACGGAATTGAAAGCGGTTCTGCACTCGATAATTAAGGGCCATACGATGTTATCTTATGATCAAGTGTGGAATGCCCTTAAAGAAACGGATGAAGATCCGGTGAACAAACAGAATGTCATCTTGCTTTACTCTGGAAAATCGATCTCGGAGAACGCGAATGGGGGCAATGCCGGACAATGGAACCGCGAACATGTTTGGGCAAAGTCCCACGGTGATTTTGGGACAAGCAAAGGTCCCGGGACAGACCTTCATCACCTCCGTCCCGCTGATGTGACAGTCAATGGAAAACGGGGCCACCTTGATTTCGACGAGGGGGGTCAAACATATAGTGGATGTGAATGTAAGTTTGATTCAGATTCATGGGAGCCGCCAGACCATGTTAAAGGCGATATAGCACGGATGCTATTTTACATGGCCGTCCGATATGAAGGAAACGGCGAGTTGGATCTTGAATTATCAGATACGGTCAATACGTATCCGAAGCCGCTTCATGGAAAGCTATCGACACTCTTGAAATGGAATGAGCTCGATCCAGTCGACGATTTCGAGAGCCATCGCAACGATGTCATTCAGGACTGGCAAAATAACCGCAATCCATTCATCGATCATCCTGAATGGGCATCCGAAATTTGGGGTGCCGCTGGATCCAGAGATGAAAAAAAGGCGAGTTAAATCGGAGATCGAAGGGAAAAGCAGCCTGATGGCTGCTTTCAGACTGTAGACAAACTCGATGAAATCGAGTTTGTCTATTTTTATGGCTTGTACAATTTGAACGTTGATTTCCACTCCAGGCACTCGCTTTCCGCGGGCGGTCCGGGAAGCCTCCTCGGCGCCTTTGCGCCTGCGGGGTCTCCCCTGGACACGTTTTCCCGCAGGAGTCACGAACACCCGCTACGGTCAGCTTAGTTATAAAATTAGATGCAAACCGTACTGATCGGTTGAAGGAATTGCTTTGGGTCAGCTGGTTTAGGAACATCCTTATTAAAAGTGGCCGCCAGGCTGCTTTTTTTTGTTTTCTTCAAATTTAAAGGATAAAGGTTAATTATCTTAAAATACTGAAAAATCAAATATTATTTCTGAGTTAAATAATAAAAAAATATTGGTAGGTATGTTATGTAATATATGTTAATATGGGATATGCAATGAAAGGGTTTTCATTGCAGAAATGATAAAAATATTTTAATATAGTAATAATGCCGCTTTTTGATCTTCATTCACTTTAAAAGACGGTTAAAAAATTTATTGCCAGAAATGGGGCATTACACGATGAAATACAGATCTGCATTCGATATAATCGGTCCCGTCATGATTGGACCTTCAAGTTCACATACAGCAGGAGCTGCCAGAATTGGCAGAGTAGCACGGACATTATTTGGAAAGCAACCGAAGAAAGCGATTATTTCTTTATATGGTTCTTTTGCAAAAACATACAGGGGACACGGTACGGATGTTGCTGTCGTAGGCGGGATCTTGGATTTTGATACGGATGATGAACGAATCCCTGCCTCTTTAACGATAGCGGAAGAAGCCGGTATGGACGTTTCCTTTACAATCGAGGATACTGTGATGGATCATCCTAATACAGTCAAAATCAGATTGTTCGACGAGGATAAGGAATTGGAACTTGTCGGGATCTCGATTGGCGGCGGAACGATAGAAATAACGGAACTGAATACATTCAAGCTCAAATTGTCAGGGGAAAACCCAGCCATTTTAGTCGTGCATAACGATGTGTTTGGAATCATATCATCCGTTTCGACCGTATTGGCGAATCATGAAATTAACATTGGTCATATGGAAGTCTCACGAAAAGAAAAAGGCCAAATGGCCCTCATGGTGATTGAAGTCGATCAGAAAATCCAGAGCGATGTCATGATGGAAATTGAAGGATTGGAAAACGTGTCGCAAGTCATAAGGATGGTTGAATAATCATCATTAAAAGTGCTGGCATAGATATGGAGGTAAAAACATGTTCCGAAATGTAGCAGAGTTGGTTGAACTTGCTGAAAGTAAAAATGTGAAAATCGCGGAAATCATGATTTTACAAGAAATGGAGTTCTCAGGCCTGTCGAGAGAACAGATCATCGAAAAGATGGACAGGAATTTGACAGTGATGGAACAAGCGGTGGAAAGAGGCCTGAAAGGTGTGCAATCCGTGACTGGCCTAACGGGCGGAGATGCCGTTCTTTTGCAAAATTATATCAAGTCGGGCAAGGCACTGGCAGGTAATTTATTATTGGATGCCGTCAGTAAAGCTGTTGCCACGAATGAAGTGAATGCAGCAATGGGGATGATTTGTGCCACTCCGACTGCAGGTTCTGCGGGTGTTGTGCCCGGTACATTATTTGCCGTGAAAGAAAAATTGAACCCGACCCGGGCAGAGATGATTGAATTTCTTTTCACTTCCGCTGCCTTCGGATTCGTGGTTGCAAACAATGCTTCCATTTCTGGAGCGGCTGGTGGCTGCCAAGCAGAAGTGGGCTCGGCAAGCGGAATGGCCGCAGCTGCGATAGTGGAACTGGCCGGCGGTACACCAAGCCAAGCGGCAGAAGCGATGGCGATTACTTTGAAGAATATGCTTGGATTGGTTTGCGACCCAGTGGCTGGATTGGTTGAAGTTCCATGCGTGAAACGTAACGCAATGGGTGCATCCAACGCAATAACGGCAGCTGATATGGCACTTGCGGGCATTACGAGCCGCATTCCATGTGACGAAGTGATCGATGCCATGTATAAAATAGGATTGACCATGCCGGTTGCACTTCGTGAAACGGCAGAAGGCGGCCTGGCTGCGACTCCTACTGGGCGAAAATTAGCAAAGGAAATTTTCGGTTCATATAAATAAACATCCAATCCCATTAACAAGAGGTTTGTTAATGGGATTTTTAATTTGTCTTAAAAATAAATGAGGCTATTTTTGTGAATGAAAAAAGGAAATTAGAGGAAGACCGAGGGATTTGGCGTTTTTGGACACGGAGATGGAAACAGTCGTTAAAAAATCTGAATTATCAGTGAATATGGAGCCGTAGCAACTTTGTGAGTTATCCCTTTCAATGATAAGATGAGTACGAAATTCACTATGGGAAGGATTGATTCTTCATTAATTTTCTCGAACTAACGTACACGTCGGCAATGGAAAAAGCGATGTTTCAGGCTCATGGAATCGGCTATGCACTATATGCTCAAAAACTGGAGCAACGCATGATGGTTGAACAAGAACGGGAACAGGATTATTTACAGGGCAGGCGTATATCAGAGGAGATGAGAGCCAATCTTTTTTTGGGGAGCTAATTTCGATCTGCGATATCGATAACATAAACGGAGAAACCTGGAAAAAGGGCAATCGAAAAGATTGCTCTTTTTGTCCGGACATAAAGGATATTTTTCCATTAAAAAGAAGGAAACAACACTTTTAAATAGAATGTACGTTCATGAAGAGGAGGATGGTCTTGTTGGAGAGAAGAGCATTGCTTGTATCAGCATTACCGGGTTATGATGAGGAAATTGGGCGGTGGCTATGGTGTTTAGAAGATGTTCGCCGTACGCTTATATCGGAATTGACTGGAATCAGCCAAAATATACTCGATTCGAAAATCGATGAAAGGCAAACGATTGGCTCGATGTTATATCACATCGCGCTGATAGAGGCAGATTGGTTATACGAAGAGGTCCTTGTTACGGAATGGGATTCGGAAATATCCGCGTTGTTTCCAGTAGGGTGCCGTGCTGAAGATGGCTCCCTAAATCATATTGAAGGACAAACATTGGACGAACATTTCTACCGACTCAATAAGGTGCGTGAGGTATTTCTTTCAAACTTCCGCACGATGAACCTGACGGATTGGCGTAAACCGAGGGTACTTGATCAATATGACGTCACACCTGAATGGGTCGTTTACCATTTGATTGAACATGAATCACATCATCGAGGTCAGATTTTCCAATTGCTGAAGAAATTACGAAATGAATGTGAAATTTAAGAAATGTGATGTTTTAATCCCTGCTATCAACATGGTCCCACCCCGAACCATGATTTTAAAACAGGACTAGATTATCCTTAGTGTTTTTAACCGTTATCCACAGGAATGTTTAATAAATAAAGAACCCGAAGATAAACTTGCTTTCTTTCAGTCTGGAGCTGCCTTTATGGCAGAAAAATTAGCCATAAAAAACACCCCGTAAATGTTAGTTTGGTGTCTAACATTTACGGGGCAGTTCAACTCGCTTATCTCGAGTTCGTCTACAGTTTATATGCCTGGACTGACTTTATATCATTTAATCTATTTGGTGATCATGACCGAATTTCGACTTTAAGACGCTGCTTGCATACCCGATGAATCCTCCAACAATGGCAGGGACGATCCACCCAAGCCCAGCTTCATACATAGGAAGTATTGCAGTGAAGAAATCATTGATGAAAGTAATGTGTACACCTGCTCCATTTAATCCATCAAATAGACTGACGATGAATGTTAAAAGTAAGCTGCCTTGATAAACTTCAGGTCTTCCCTTAAATAAGGAATGAAGAAATGTTAGGAAGATCAAAACAATGGCTAATGGATAAATGGCTGTCATAACCGGTACTGAAATGGCAATTAACTCAGTTAGTCCAATATTGGCAATGATTGCACTGAAAATGGATAAACTTATGGCAATCGTTTTATAAGGCAGACTTGGAAATAGTTTATGGAAGTACGTCGAGCAAGAGGTAATGAGTCCTACGCTCGTCGTAATACAAGCTACTGTGATCATTAATCCCAATAATAGCCCGCCATATGATCCAAAGTAGTAATCCGAGACTTTCGCCAAGATAATGCCTCCATTATCCAAGCGTCCAAGTTCCCCAACGCTTGAAGCACCCATATAAGAGAGAGCTGTATAAATGGTAGCAAGGATAACCGCCGCAATGGCAGTCGCTTTTCCACAAACGATCATGATTTGTTTTTTTGTTTTGGCACCTTTTTCTTTGATGGCATTAATGATGATGATGCCAAAAACAAAAGATGCAAGAGTATCCATGGTTAAATATCCTTCTCTGAACCCGTTGAAAAATGGTTGAACCATATAGTGCTCGGCAGGTGCTTCAAAATCTCCAATTGGATTAACGAAAGCGACTACCACCAGGATTCCAATGAACGTCAACTTGATGGGTGTCAAAACTTTCCCCACAATTTCGACAATTTTCGCGGGATTGAGCGAAAGAAGGCATGAAACTGTAAAAAAGATGATGGTGAAAATAAGTAAAGGCAATGGACCTGGATTTTCAGGCAAAAAAGGTTTTACACCGATCTCAAAAGAAACGTTTCCTGTTCTAGGCATGGCGAATAATGGACCAATAGCTAAATAAAGAATGGTTGTGAATACAATACCAAAGACTGGATGGACACGGCTTGCTAATGATTGTAAGTCATCTTTACCAGAAAAACCGAGTGCCAGCACACCAAGTAACGGTAATCCTACTCCTGTGACCAAAAACCCTGCATTAGCCGACCAGATATTCGTACCTGCCGATTGACCAAGCATTGGCGGGAAAATTAAATTCCCTGCACCGAAGAAAAGGGCAAATAACATGAACCCAATCACTACTATAAATGAAGATGGAACCTTATTAGACAAAATAAACCCTCCGAGTAAACCAAAATTTGCTATTTTAGAAAATTATTAAATTTTCTAAAAATTATATAAACAGTAATACTAAGACCGTACAGTATTATAACTAAATTAAATTGATATTTCAATATATTTTTTGTTTTTTATTATTTACCTTGATGATCAGTGATCCGCCCTTATCTTATTTTGAACATCTAAAGGCTGCTCATACTCATGAAATTTGAAATATAAAGGAAATGAGGATACGGAAAAACCTGCTTTGCGTCGCGAAGCAGTTTGAGCCCACGATAAAGAGTGACGGTTTAGACGGTTGAATTATAATGGAATTTAGAGTGGAAAAAATAAGGAGGTGTTTTAGAATGGTTGAAAAAATACTGGGATTGTTCTTTGAAAAACGGAAACAAAACAAAAAGGATGTTTTATCACTAATTTTAATATTCGCGCTTTCCATGGTTAATATAGTAGGGTATTTCACGGATATGGACTTATTTTGGTTATCTGGCATTGTTTCAATTGCAATCATTGCTCTTGCGGCATCGATATATTTTGAAGGAAAAAGAAGCAGGGAAAATGATAGATAATACTTCGGTTTTTGTTTGAGGGGACGGTAGGCTAATTGTAGTTGTTTAGGGAAAAATCGCGTCGAGGAGGCTTGGCAGGCAGTCGGCGGAAAGGGAGTGTATTTCCGGAATCACCTGAAATGTAATATAAGAAAAAACCGTATGCTGGCTCATTAGAACCAAGTTTAAGACTAGATATTCCTTCATGGTTTTTTACAGTAATCCTTAATGGATGGAGGAAATTTGCGACACTCCTGCCGAAATACTGGCTAGTCGAGACCCCACAGACGTTTGCGTCGAGGAGGATTGGCAGGCAGTCGGCGGAAAGGAAGCGTATTTCCGGAATCACCTGAAATGTAATTTAAGAAAAAACCGTATGCTGGCTCATTAGAACCAAGTTTAAGACTAGATGCTCCTTCATGTTTTTTTACAGTAACCCTTGATGGATGGAGGAAATTTGCGACACTCCTGCCGAAATACTGGCTAGTCGGGACCCCACAGGCGCTTGCGTCGAGGAGGCTTGGCAGACAGTCCGCGGAAAGGGAGCGTATTTCCGGCATCACCTGAAATGTAATTTAAGAAAAAACCGTATGCTGGCTCATTAGAACCAAGTTTAAGGCTAGATGCTCCTTCATGTTTTTTTACAGTAATCCTTAATGGATGGAGGAAATTTGCGACACTCCTGCCGAAATACTGGCTAGTCGAGACCCCACAGGCGTTTGCGTCGAGGAGGCTTGGCAGACAGTCCGCGGAAAGGGAGCGTATTTCCGGCATCACCTGAAATGTAATTTAAGAAAAAACCGTATGCTGGCTCATTAGAACCAAGTTTAAGACCAGATGCTCCTTCATGGTTTTTTACAGTAATCCTTAATGGATGGAGGAAATTTGCGACACTCCTGCCGAAATACTGGCTAGTCGAGACCCCACAGACGCTTGCGTCGAGGAGGCTTGGCAGACAGTCGGCGGAAAGGGAGCGTATTTCCGGAATCACTGAACGTTTTTTTAGACAAATCGACTTGAAAAATAGTTTGACTTTTTTAACAATTGTGTTTATATTTGGTTTAATACTAACTACCGTTAGTTAATATAGTGCAAAAAAGTAGGTGTTATACATAAAAAGTAATTCAATGAATCATGATTTGTAAGCGATTACACATCGTATTTGTAAATCATATCAGAAGACTTTTAAAACCAGGAGATGATAATTATGAAATATCCACTTACACCAGATGTAAAGCCAGAGTTTTGTACAACAGGGACTTTTATGCGTTTACCTTCTCAAAAGCATGATGCAAAGCTGGCAATTGTAGGTATGCCTTTTGATACAGCAGCGTCTTTTCGGGTAGGAGCCAGGTTTGCTCCCCAAGCCATTCGCCAATCATCCATGACCCTGTTTCCCTATCATCCGATTCATGATGTATATCCTTTTGAACAAATGAACGCCATTGATATTGGCGATATCCCTGTTATTCCCCATAATATTCATCGAAGCTATGAGCTAATGAAGGAATCCATTCATGAATTGATGTCCAAAGGGGTCATACCGATTGGATTAGGGGGAGACCATTCTGTTACTTTAGCTAGTTTACGAGCTGCGGCAAAGGTATATGGACCAGTAGCCATGATTCATTTTGATTCCCATACAGATACCTGGGATACATATTATGAGGAAAAATATTGGCACGGATCTCCTTTCATTCGTGCCCACGAAGAAGGTTTACTGCAGGAAGATAAAGTGTTTCAAATAGGAATCCGCGGCACGCTAAACCACTCTGGAGATTTACAGGCAAGCCTCGATTTAGGTTATCGCCTGATTACAACTGGTGAACTTTCCAATCGTGGATTTGAAGATGTTTTGAAAGAGATTAGAAAAACGATTGGTAACACCCCTTGTTTCTTGACATTTGATATAGATTTCGTTGATCCTTCTTTTGCCCCAGGAACAGGTACACCTGAAATTGGTGGTTTTAGCAGCTATGATACATTAAAAATGATACGTTCCCTAACTGGATTTAACTTTATAGGATATGACGTTGTTGAAGTGCTGCCTTCATATGATCCAAGTCAAATCACTTCACTTTTAGCGGCAACACTTGTACATGAATTTGCCAGCCTGGCAGCATTAGGTGCGAAAGAAGATAATTAAATCACTTCAACTTAAAAACAGCCCATTTATTTAATAAAGGAGGCAGCTCTTTGCGATGAAAGGATTACCCGAGCTTAAGCGTTCACTGAATACAAGATATGTAATTGTATTTGGACTTTCCTTTATGGCGCCTGTGACAGTCTTTAGCACATATGGCATCGCTATTGATCGTACCCATGGAATGATTCCGACAGCATACATAATCGCGTTAATTGTCATGCTATTCACTTCATATAGTTACGCAAAAATGGTTCAGGTATATCCCACTACCGGGTCAGCTTATACCTTTGTGCAGAAAGGGATTAATTCACACCTTGGTTTCCTGGTAGGATGGGTGATTTTATTGGATTATCTTTTCAGTCCTATGATCAGCGCTTTACTTTTTGGGATTATGGTGAATGCTTATTTCCCTGGTATTCCTATCGTTGCCGTTATCATTTCTTTTATCATTGCTGTGACAACGATTAATATTTTTGGAATTAAGGTCGCTGCAAATGTGAATACCTTTTTGGTGATATTTCAATTTCTTTTTATTATGATCTTCAGTCTGCTTTGCATAAATGGACTTTTAGCAGGAAAAGGCACAGGGGAGTTGTTTTCTAAAGATCCTTTTTTTAGTTCAGACGTGAATATTAATAATCTGCTTTCGATTGTACCTTTATTATGTTTTAGTTTTCTTGGGTTTGATGCGGTTACTACACTTGCAGAAGAGACCAAAAATCCGAAAAAAACACTTCCTAAAGCTATTTATGCTACGACATTGATCGGAGGGTCATTATTTGTTGCAGCTACCTATTTTGCACAATCGATTTTCCCGAATTTCAATGCTTTTAAGAACCCTGATACAGCTATAGTCGATATCATGATTTATACCGGGGGTAATTTTCTGAATAGTTTGTTTGTTTCTGTCGTAGTGACATCCGCTACTGCCTCTGCGATAGCTTCAGGAGGCAGCGGAGCCCGGATTTTGTATGCAATGGGGAGAGATAATGTTCTGCCTAAGCGGATTTTCGGATATGTTTCCCCAAAATATCAAACGCCCATATTCAATATCTTGATCATTGCTTGTGTTGCAATGAGCGCCGTATTTTTGGATATCGCAACGGCTACCTCTTTCATTAATTTTGGGGCGCTGTTTGCTTTTACTTTCGTTAATCTTGCAGTGCTTATCCATTATTTTGTGAGACAGAAGCAGAGATCTCCTAAGAGTATCATTTTATATTTCCTTCTTCCCTTAATAGGCACCGGCATAACTATATTGTTTATGACAAAGTTGGATATCCATTCATTAGTATTAGGAATCACATGGATGACAGTAGGGTTCATTTACTTATTGTACTTAACAAAAATGTTTAAGGAACGTCCTCCTGAACTGAATTTTGCAGAGCAAAAAGAAGAATTCGATGTGAAACTCGTGCAATGATCAGTTACTGTTTTATTATTTTGAATGAAAAGAGGTAAACTCCATGACTATTAAAAAAGCGGATATTGTCCTTTCCAGTGATGCTATTTTCACAGGGCTTACACATGAGCCAACGTCTGGGGCAATAGCTATCTTAGGTGACAAAATTTTGAGTGTAGGTTCAAAAGCAGAGATTGAACCTTTTATAGGAAGTGGTACAAAAGTATTTAACTATGGAAATCAATTGATTATGCCTGGATTTCATGATTTTCATCTCCACATTATGTTCAGTGCACTAAGTTTAACTAGTATTAATTTATTTGAAGCCAGGTCAGCTCAAGAAGTGGCTGCAAAAGTACTGGAGTTTTCTAAAGAATGTCCTGAGGAAGGATGGATTATCGGCATGCAATGGGATGCAGGTTATTGGCATGATAAACAAGAGCCCCATTATAGAATTCTTGACGCTGTCATCCCAGATCGTCCTGTCGTTCTTTTTCATGCCGAAGGTCATTATACATGGGTGAACAGTAAGGCCATGGAATTAGCAGGAGTTACTGAGGAAATACGTGATCCGGATTTTGGTCGCTATGAAAGAGATAAGAATGGTTTACTTACTGGAATTTTATATGAAGAAGCCCAGCAAATCGTTTTAAAAGAGGCATTACGGTTAACACAAAATAAAAAAGAAACGATATTAAAAGAGTTTTTACGATTGTTATCGCAATATGGAATTACTTCTGTAAACGATTTGTTTGCGCCAATAGATGACTTCCTTCAAGACTATGATCTTTTTGAGAAATTGGATAAGCAAGGAGAATTAACGACTAGATTTCATATCACTCCTGAATTGGATGGCAATTTGGACAAAGCTCAAATACTGAGAAATAAATATGTATCAAAGAAACTGCAATTCTCAGGATTAAAGCAATTCGTTGATGGAACAGTCACGGGCCATACCGCTTACTTCCTGAAACCTTACTCCGATCAATTGGATATTTGCGGTCATCCAGCTCTAGATACAGAAGTATTGATCGATCGAGTTGTTAAAGCGGATGAACTCGGATTTAGAATCAGGTTTCACGCTATTGGAGATGCGGCAATTCGTTTAGCTTTAGACGCTTTTGAAGAAGCTGTACGCAAGAATGGAAAAAGAGACTCAAGGCATACAGTCGAGCATATTGAAGTAATTGATTCGGATGACATTGAACGTTTTTCAAAACTGGGGGTCATTGCCTCGATGCAGCCTGATCACATGGCTGCTTCATCAAGAGAGGTATATTCTTCAATAATAGGTCCTGAAAGGGAAAAAATTGTGTTCCTGACGAAGTCGCTATTAAATACAGGTGCATCTTTAGCTTTAGGAACAGACTTTCCGGTTTCCATCTCATTAAATCCAATGCGGCAAATATATACTGCGATTACTAGAGTGGATAGTAGCGGAAATCCACAAAACACATGGCATCCTGAACAAAAACTCACTTTGGCAGAGGCATTGCAAGCATATACATATGGCTCAGCCCATGGATGTTTCAGGGAGCACGAGCTAGGTACATTAGAAGAGGGGAAACTTGCTGACCTTGTGGTTTTAGACAGAAATCTATTTGATATTCCAGAAAGTGAAGTGCTCGAAACTAAAGTGGAACTAACAATAAACGATGGGAAAGTTATGTATAAAAGCGAAGAAACTTCTTTATCAAGCATATTCTAATTCTTATCTTTTAGAGAAAGAACCATGTTCCAAGGTGTTAAATATTTAGTTTAAAAAAGGAAATGAGTTTATAATGAAATTAACTGACGTTGGATAGTTTGGAGGCTCATTATGACAAAAAATGAAATAAAAAACATTTCCTTATCACTTTTTACCAAGTACGGATACGAGGGAACTGCTTTATCTGAAATTGCCAAGAGGGTAGGTATACAAAAACCCTCAATCTATAACCATTTCAAAAATAAGGATGACCTTTTCTTGTGTCTGTTTGAAGAAATCCTGGAAGAGCATATACACCAGGTCGAACAATTTGTCGAAGAGATAAATACACTCTCTTCTGAAGAAAAGCTAAAGCACATCCTTCTAGATACTTGTAACTATTATAAAAACCATGAAGATAAAGCAACATTTTTAAAGAGGGCAATGATTTTCCCGCCGGAGCATTTGAAGCACATCTTAAATGAAAGTTTCCTTAGATCTGAAGAATCATTTTCCGCTATCTTACATGCTATCTTTGTCGAAGGAATAGACAAAAAAGAAATACGCCAAGGGAAAATCGAGAATTTAATCATGTCCTATTTCTGTTTGATTGATGGGATATTCATGGAATTTTCTTATTATGGTAAAGAGAATATGGAACCTAGAATTCAAAATATATGGGAAAATTTTTGGTATGGACTAAGTGGATGATACGTTAGAAAAGTTCATGCTCTAAAAACGATCAAATCGGACTACTTATCTGCTCATTCCGATTAAGTCAGTGAGGGGCTGTACAGTGATTCGTTGATTGGAACGTAGGGAACTCGCTTCTCACGGGCGGTCTCCGGGAAGCCTCCTCGGCGCCTATGCGCCTGTGGGGTCTCCCCCTGGACACGCTTCTCCCGCAGGAGTCTCGCGCCTAAAATCGAAGTCTCTTCCAATATCCTGAAATTGGTAAAGTCCCATCAAACATATAAAAGATAACTTTACGATTACTAAAATGGTCAGTTGTTCTTTCTCAGTCAACGCAACTTATGATAAACTGATATTATCAGAATTTTCCAAATAACGGAACGTTCATTGTTCCGTTTAAAGGGCCAGTTTAATTGAACAAGGAATTGGCATGACAACTTGGTTAGTTATCTAAAACACGTCGCAAATGAATGTTGACCAAAGGGATTATCTATTAAAGGGATTAAATTGGAGGGAATGGAAAATGGATGTAAAGACCCTTTTATTACAACAATGGGCAAGCTGCTTAGATGAAGAAGACTGGTTTCCACCACTTGAAAAAGTGCTAGAGGATATTACTTTTGAACAGGCAATTTGGAAACCAGCTGATGGTGCAATGAATTCCATTTGGGAATTAGTTTGTCATTTACTTTTCTATGAAAAGAGATTTCTGATGCGGTTTCTTGGTGAAACAGAGAATGAACCACAGGCAGAAAATAATGACTCTACATTTCGACTACCAACTGAGACGTTAGAAAATTGGAAAGAAACAAAACAAGAATACTTTTATGTTCATCGCGAACTTGGAAAAGTACTAGCAAAATCAGATCACGAAGATTTGTATAGACAGGTCCCGGGAGAAGATAATTCATTAGTGCTTGAATTGAAGAGTTTAGCCATGCACGACGCATATCATATTGGGCAAATTGTATTCCTTAGTAAAATGCAAGGAGCTTGGCCAGAGAAACGCAGCTTTTAAAAAAGCTTCATTAGCTTTACAATGATTCGATTATAGGGAGCTTTAATGAATAAGAACGGGAACGTCCAAATCGGACGTTCCCGTATTTTTTCCTACTTTTTTTTAGAGAAGAAGCCCTCATTGGATGGAAGAAATATGCGACACCCCTGCCGAATACTGGCTAGCCGAGACCCCACAGACGCATGCGTCGAGGAGGCTTGGCAGACTGTCGGCGGAAAGGGAGCGGATTTCTGAAATCAGCTGGAACGTTTTTGAGGGTTAGTAAATCTGATCGTTGATTTCCACTCCAGGCACTCGCTTACCGCGGGCGGTCCGCCCTCGGCAAGGCCTGCGGGGTCTCCCTTGGCCACGCTTTTCCCTCAGGAGTCTCGTACCTTACGTTCCAATCAACTGGAACGTTTTTTTAAATAAAAACTGCAGGCTGGTCTATTCCGAACCAAGTTTAGTTTATTCTTTAAATTTTTCTCCTGTACTCCTCATTGGATGGAAGAAATATGCGACACCCCTGCCGAATACTGGCTAGCCGAGACCCCACAGACGCATGCGTCGAGGAGGCTTGGCAGACTGTCGGCGGAAAGGGAGCGGATTTCTGAAATCAACTCGAATTTGCCTGTAAGTAAACTCACAATTCCTTTGTCTTAATCCTTTTGATTAACTCTTCAAACCAAGATATTGTGTGATCTGTCCTGGTCGAAAAATAACCCTCTAAAAATTCACGAATATTCTCGTTGCCTTTAGGTTCTGGCTCGAAATTCCCAAGCTGCTCCCAAATAGCCTTGATGGACTTTACTTTTCTTTCTAATATATCTACTACTTTATCCCGGTCCACATACTTGATGTTGGCTAAACCGACAATCATATCCTTGATTTCATCCGCATTTTCAAATAATTTATAGATTTTTTTTGGTAGTTCTTCGCGACCCTTATCCGTAATCGCAAATACCTGTTTATCAGGCCGATGTTCTTCTTTTATCACTTCGACTGGCTCGACTAAACCTTGTTTCACCAATGATTCAAAATGGTAGTACAGTTTACTTTCCGTTAATCCGCCCAGGCGATCCAATGGAATAGGTTCTGAAAGCTGCTTTTTTAATTTATAAGGATAATTTTTATCCTCCATCAGCTTGCTCAATATAAAAATTTGAATAGACATTTTCTACGCTCCTTTAAGAAGTATTATCTCCTTATTGTAGCAAAACCTAAGCTGTGATTTCTGCCGCTTTCTTTTCAACTTCTGTTTCAGAAACTTGTACTGGCATCGGTTTGTGTAAAAACGCGACAATAGCCATGTTAATTAACATTGCAGCGGCGCCTACCGCAGCCATTGACCAAATATACGGACTTGGACTGATGCTGCCAAATAGGTTTGCAAAGTATGCTTGCACAGAGTAATACATCGGTGAAATGTGGCTCATCCATTCATATGGTGCGTGCATCATATCACGTGTGATGGTGGCACCATTCGCTATTGTTTGCATTAATAAAATCGGTAAGTTTAAAATCATGCCGCCTTCACCAAATAAGAAGATTAAAATCGCGGTGAAATTAAAACATACCATATAGTTCAGTATTTGTTGACCTACTATACCGAAGAATAGGTCACCGCTTGGCTTGTCAATTAAATAGGCTACACCTACAGCGATGATTGATGAAACCACGGCAATCAATAATGCAGCCATTTGCACATAAGCGAATAACCGTGTTTTGCTTGCTTTTCCCCGGCTGGCTCTAAATGCACCTACTAATTGCATGGCCCCGATCATTGCCCCTACATAACCGGCCATTGTTAAGAACATCGGCAGCATATTATGATTCATGCCATCGGGTATTTCATTGATTGTAACGACATTTCCTACATAGGACTTCTCAATCTTTTCCGCTAATTCAGCAGCTTGCTTTTCTGGTACATTAAAGTTCATCAATACGCCCTGAGCTGTTTGTTGCGAGAATTGTGTGCTTAACTGATTGTTAATTTCAGTTACGACAGAATTCATGGTTGAAGAAACGACTGTTGCCCCTGCCTCATTGATTGTAAAGTCGATGCTTGATGACGCTTCACCTTTTTGAATATTTTCAGAGAAGGTTTTTGGGATGTGTACGACTAATGCTAAATCATTGTGCTCCAAATCTTTTAAGGCTTGTTTATTTGTTATATCCGTCTCGATTTCTTTAAAGGGTAAATTTTCTTGTAAATTTTCGGCGATCATTGCCCCATTTTTACCAACATCATCATTGATGATGGCGATAGGTAATTTATCGACATTTCCTGGAATGGCTGTATACCCAGGCAAAAAGATGCCTAGCATGGCAACTGCATAGAAAACCCCCATAAAGATCGCCGCTGTTGCACCTCTTGTTTTTAAGAATGCAGTAAATTTCATATGTTGAATCCATCCTTTTTTGTTTTAAAGTATATTACTCAATTTTAAGTACTCAAGTTATAGTAGTTTAAATGAAGTACTTAGAACTTTATTTTATTTTTTACATAAAGTCAATCGAAAAATTTTATGTTTCTTTATTCAAAAGAAAAACCCCCGACACTTTGGGGATTTGTTATTTAGATTCCTTCGGCAACCTTGTGTGCAAAAAAAATCCTTCTCTGACTAGCATATAGGATCTTGATTTCATTCCATTAAGACACCCATTTTCTCGGTGTTACTAAACGAGTTTAATACTACCTCGACAAAATCCTCCTCTACTGCAGGAGAGTGTCATTTTCACAAATGATGACATTAGTGCAGGCTGTTTTTCATACGATATATTTGGGGTGAAAAAATGCCAAGAGTAAATTATCGAAGTTCAGACGTGGATTTAATGGCAAGGATGATGAGAGCTGAAGCCGAAGGTGAAGGACTGCAAGGAATGTTGTATGTTGGAAATGTAATTGTTAATCGCCTTAAGGCAAATTGTTTAGACTTTAAAGAGTTAAGAACAATTCCACAAGTCATTTTTCATGTACAAGGAGGAAATTATTCTTTTGAAGCTGTTCAAAAAGGGAATGTATTTTATCAAAGAGCGAGAACTGCTGAAAAAAGATTAGCAAAACAGAATTTGGATTATTGGAGGCAACACCCAGGGAAATATGCGCTTTGGTATTTTAATCCATATGCTCCATGCCCACCGACTTGGTACGATCAACCTTTTGCCGGTCAATTTAAAAATCATTGTTATTATGAACCAAAACCTGGAACATGTGAAAGTGTTTATACAGGAGGTTAGGCCGTTATTTCATTTCAAGGAGCTGATTAGCAGCTCCTTTTTTTTAGGCAATAATCGGGCACTCCAATAAGGTTTTTTTGGTAAAATAAAGGGGGAAATGAGTTGTTGTTTGGGGGATTTTTAGTGAAGGCTATAATATTTTATATTGTTGGGGGATTCATTCTCTATATAGTTATTGAAACAGCAGTGAGAAGAGGAATAAACCATTCAAATATTGGTCAATTTCTTGAAAAAAAGTATGGAATGAGGGAGGAAGATAAAAAGTCTTTTCTTGATGATGATTTGGATAATGAAAATAAGACGGATTATTAAAACAAGGGAGGTTGCTGCGGCAACCTTTTTTAGAGTGGAAGTTAATGTACGAACTCTTTTTATAAAATAAATTCAACAAGACAACAATGATAGCTCCAGTTTGTCGGATAGCACACTTATTCAGCATCTTTCCGAGGGCGACGAAATTCGGCGTAGTAGACCTTTCTTTTCTTTGGTTCGGATTCAATATTTTCGATGAATGCTGCTTTGGCTTTCTCCAGTAACAACCCCTTCAATTCCCGAAGCTTCATTGGTCCCACTCCTGGCATCTTATCAGGTATATGTACTTCGAAATCCCCCTGGCGTTTATAAAAGCGGATGCTAGCAAGCCCCGTTCTTTCGGCTTTCCCCAAGGTATATGCAAATTCAAATCGCTGCTGAATGAATGAAGATAACTCAGGCAGCCCTAAACCTTCATAGAGGGGAGGGAATTCATGATAAACGGGAGGTTCTATGAATGATATTGAAGAAATCTTCAAATGGATACTCCTCCTTTGGCGGAATAAAGACATACATACGTTGCCTATATTATTGTGCTCTGGGCCAATTTTTTAAACATCCATACAGCGGTCTTGCTTTCCTGTAACCAGGAACAGTCCAGCTTTTTATTAGGGCTCCTCAGCACTTTTCCTATACTGCAATATCAGCATATAAAACACGATCGTTATAAATTCTATTAAATTAATTGGGTGCAATAGCCATTAATTTTCAGTGTGCACGATGAGGAAAGGAACTTTTCTTTACTTAGGAATCGAAATTATTTAATAAAAAAAGGCTCTTTTCGTAAAGATTGTTGTTTTTAAAACGAAACTATTTAAGGTTGATTGGAGCGGAAGTGCGAGACTCCTGCGGGAGCAGCGGGACAGGTGAGACCCCACAGGCGTTTACGCCGAGGAGGCTCACCGCCCGCCCCGCGGAAAGCGAGCACCTGGAGGGGAAATCAACCACAACTCACTACCTGGTAAATCGCAACAAAGTATGGGAAAACAGCCTAAAAAAAAAGCCAGGAAACCCTGCCTTTATGTCTAATTCGTTAAAGTTATTCCTTGTAAAACATGATCCCATATGGCATTATCACTGGGATTACTGCGAGGAACATGTACAAAGCAAATCCCATCATGGGGCCAGTTCATATCTTTAACTCCTGTTAAACCACCATCTACTGGCTGCATGATCAACAGGGTAAACTTACCCGTTGTAAGTTGAGATAAAATAGATTGTAATTCGATAATATCTTCATAGTTCGCCGTTGACCACTCATATCTGATGAATAATGTATTTTTACTTTGCTGGATTTTTGTAAGGAAATTTTGGATGCGGTGATTCAGCTTATTTTTAAATGCTGGATATTGAACTGTCCAATCTTGATTTGGTATCTTCGGAAAATCATGGACGGAATCTATCTTATAGTGGCTATCATGAATAAAATGTGCTTTTGATGGTTGAGTACCCCCTGGTTCAAGAACAACATTTCCTTCATCAACAAAATGAGCGAGTATATCTTTCTCATGCATATTTTCTAACTCCATATATCCCTCAAATTTATTCTTTAATAATCTATTTACTTCAGGGAGGAAACCAGATTGAACCCAATCCAAAGGAAATGAATTCCTTCTTAAATCATACCTCTTTGTATGGAGGGCAGGTCCGCACCAGCTGCCCAAACCAGCGATCAATTCATAAGATCCTTTTATCTCCGATAACTTCAAATAATCACTCCTCTGCTTTTTAATATTCTATAACAGAGCCAGTCTATTTGATTGGACAATTTATAAATGTGTGTAAATAAGATGTCAACTTAAATAAATAGGTTATAAGGTTTCTACGGAAGCCTTTTTTTCATTGTTGAACAATAGGAGTAAGATACCAAACTTTCCTTCTGCCGAAGGCTAATTTGTAAAGTATTGTACTTAAACTAAAGGGCACTTTATTTTTTAACACCTGGAACTGGTCGGCAATTCCTTTATTTATTGGATCAGCTATTTTAGAACAAATAATGGAAGGGAAATGGGAGCCTTTCTAAACAACACAGTTGCTGGTTGTCTAAATGTTTAGCCGTATGAGTTTTTTAAAAAAGATATGCATGTACGGGGTTCATTTAATAATTATTATATAAAACATAACAAAAAATCACGGTCCCTTTATACGGATATAAAACTCTAGAGTTATTCTTAATTTACATCTAGAGGGAGGGATCCGAAGTTGTCAAAATTTCAGGCGGCCATAACTTCTTTGTTCATCTTGGTATTTATCATCATTTTCGTAACTTATAAAATCACAGCATTCTCATCCAATCATTCCTCAACGAATCATTCCACATCCAACCGCTACATTCAACTACAATTATTAGGCGTTAATGATTTTCACGGCCAACTAAACAAATATCAAATGGTTTCAGGAAACATGGCAGGCGGTGCTGAATACTTGGCTGCCTATTTAAAAAAGTATAAACAAGAAAACCCAAATACATTACTCGTTCATGCTGGCGATATGGTAGGAGGAAGCCCTCCAATCTCTTCTCAATTTCAAGACGAACCCACGATCGAATTTTTAAACCTCCTACATTTTGATGTCGGGACACCTGGAAATCATGAATTGGACGAAGGCGTAAATGAAATGAAACGTCTTATTCATGGGGGATTCAATAAAAAAACAGGGTATTTTCAAGGTGCCAATACTGCTTACAGTTCTGCAAATATCATCGACAGAAAGTCGGGCATTCCCTTGTTACCACCGTATGTTATTAAACAAATGGATGGAATTGATATTGGATTCATCGGTGTGGTCACAAAAGAGACCAACATGTATGTGTCTCCTGAAAATCGAAAAGAAGTAGAAATTACGGATGAAGTTTCAGCTATTAACCGAACCGTAAAGCTTTTAAAGGAAAAAGGGATCAAAGTGATTGTTGTACTGGCACATGATTCAGCTAAATCAGAAAAGGCAGGAGCAAATTCCACGGGGGCTTTAGTGGAGATGGCTCCAAAAATCGATGATGAGGTCGATGTCATTTTTGCGGGTCACAGCCATGAATATGCCAATACGGTTGCAGCCGGTAAACTGATCGTTCAAGCTTACTCTAATGGGAAAGCCTTTTCTCAAGTAAAGCTTGAAATTGACCCGTATTCTAAAATGATTGTTAAGAAACAAGCAAAGATCATTGCCACTTCACATCATCATATAAAACCGGATGAAGAAACGGTCGCCCTTCTAAATAAATATAGAAAAAGATTGGGGAGCAATTTTAATCAGGTAATAGGGGAAATGCCGGAAGAAATCAGACGAAATCAAGATGCAAACGGTGAATCGCCATTAGCGAAAATGATTGCAGAATCTGAGCGCGAAGCCATGGGGGTAGATATAGCTTTTGTCCATCAAGGCGAAATGCGGAAAAGTTTAAAAAAAGGGAAGATCACTGTAGAAGACCTTTATACAAACGTGCCTATGGGGCATAATGTCAGTAAGTTAATTTTAACGGGTGACCAGATAAAACTTGCTTTAGAGCAGCAGTGGGCGAAAGATTATGAAAATAGGTTACAAACGGTTGGCTTAACGTATGATTGGGAAGCCAAAGCTCCAATTGGCAGCCGCGTCGTTGTGCTGAAAGACAAGAAGGGTCAAGAGATTCAGCCAAGCACCGAATATGAAGTAGCGGTTAGTGATTATTTAGCTTCAGGCGGTGATAACTTCACTGCATTTGAACAAGGCAGACTCGTAGAATCCGGTCCGCAAGTTGTCACTGCACTTATACGTCATATCCAACAGAAGTATCCCTCCCATTCATTGAAAGAATGAAGGGGAAACATAACGGGTGCGTTTCTGTATTAAGCAGGAACGCCTTTTCCCTAATGTAAGCAGGTTAGTCCAATTTGCCTTCATCCTAGGGGAAATATAGTAATGAACTAGAGGGGCAGTATAGTTGAAGAAGGAACTTGAAATGTAAATCTCGAATATCTAATGTAATCGGATAGATGAAAATTGGATGACAGACAGGAGTTAGATACGATGATAAAAGGTTTTGGAGGAATATTTTGGAGAACTAAGAATCTTGAATCTGTAAAAAAGTGGTACAGTGAAGTGCTGAAGCTTGAAATAGAAAATTGGAATGGGACTGTGATAAAACCGCAATTAGGAAATGAGACGATCTTTTCTTTCTTTACCGAGAATGACAGTTATTTTCCAACAGAACAACAAGTGATGTTAAATTTCGAAGTACATAATCTAAACGAGACTATTAAGCATCTTGAACATATTGGTGTACCTCTTGCAAAGAAAAAAGAGATTAGTGAATTTGGAAAGTTCATTTGGATTGAAGATCCTGAAGGTCGACTGATCGAGCTCTGGGAGAAATAACGAGTTGTCATTCACTTGAAAGGAGTTCTACTAGATGACCGAACAGCTAATTGTAAGGGATGAGATACTCATTGAAGCAAATTCTCAGAAAGTCTGGGAAGTGCTTACTAAACCCAAGTACGTTGCAGAATGGGATGAACTACCAGAAAATTATCCTAATGAAGATATGACCGAGGGAAGTAAGGTGATTTGGGAGCTTCCTAATGGTGGGTCACTAAAATCATTAGAGCAGTTGTACAGAAAGAATTAAAAATCGCTTTGAACGTTTCAAATTGGGAAGTAAAGCCGAATGAAGGTGATGTCGCATATAAAATTATCAATTAAAAGAAAAAGGCGATAGTACTCTGCTAAAAATCGAGATTGGTGATTTCTCCCTGATTATAGACGGAAAAATGTATTATGATGCATCTTTGGAATTTGCATCTGATTCTAAACAAATAATTAAGAAGTTATCCGAAAATCTTGGCTGAATATTTATTATAATGATTGAGACACACCTGGATTTCCTTCATGAACACACGGGTGCTTTAATTCATAAGGAGTTGCTTCGGCAGCTCTTTTTCTTATGGAGCTAAAGGCAGAATAGTTCAACAAGGGTATACGTATATATGGTAAAGTTATACAAGTAAAGCGGAAATTGGAGGAAATGAGATTGGGAGACTTAAATATTCTTTTATCTTTTGGTGCAGGGATACTATCTTTTATATCTCCTTGCTGTTTACCCTTATACCCGGCGTTTTTATCTTATATTACAGGATTATCGATAAGTGAATTAAAAGAAGATAATAAAAAATTAAACCGCAAACCAATGCTTCATACCTTATTTTTTTTGATCGGTTTTTCTATTATCTTTGTAATATTAGGGTTATCCACTTCTGTTATTTACGATCTATTTTATGAATATATTGATTTAATTAGACAAGTAGGGGCAATTTTGATAATTATTTTTGGTTTAATGATTGTTGGGGTTTTTCAACCTAAATTCTTGATGATGGACAGAAAAATAAATTTTAAAAATCGCCCATCTGGTTATATAGGTTCTATTTTAATTGGGATAGGATATGCTGCTGGTTGGACTCCTTGCATTGGTCCCATATTAGGTGCCATCGTAACCCTTGGTTTATCGACTGGACAAGGTTTATTATATATGATTGCTTATATTCTTGGGTTTTCCATACCTTTCTTAACAATGTCATTTTTTATAGGGAAATCAGGATGGATAAAAAAATATAACCACAAAATTACTCAATTTGGTGGCTATATAACAATTATTATGGGGATTGTCTTATTTTTTGATTGGATGACCAAGATTACAACTTTTTTAACAAATAATGTATTTGGTGGCTTTACGGGTTTCTAATGCTTATAGAACTAACAAGTGCTTTACTTCAATAAGGGAGGTTGCCAATGAATTATTTGTATACTTTTAATTACTTTTAATGAAATAATATGTAAATATGGAAATAATACTTAAAAAATAAAATCGTATAACAAAAAAAGATAACATTTTAAGCCTTATTTTAATTGGTTATCCTCCATGCTTTTAGTTGAAAAAATTACATTTTCAGTAAAATTAAGTTGAGTTATAAGATAATGTTTACAAGGGGAAAAAATGAAAAATTCAAAGTTGGATTACAACCTGATTACACTTTTACTTTTACTATTTATAACAAGTTGTATAGCTATATTAAATGCTCAAGATTTTGGTCAATATGAAGGGAATTTTTTATTTAGACAAATAACCTGGTATATCGTGGGGATCGGGATAATTGCTGGAATTATGTATTTAGATTCTGAACAGATCTTTCGCTTGAATTGGTTTATATACTCATTTAGCATCATTCTATTAATCGCCTTAATATTGGCACCTGAATCAATAGCTCGTGAAATAAATGGAGCCAAAAGCTGGTTTCAACTTCCGGGAATCGGATCACTGCAACCAGCTGAATTCACAAAAATATCTTTAATAATTTGTTTAAGTTTCTTAGTGCAAAAACATCATGAGAAATATCTAGATAAATCTTTAAAAACAGATTTGTTACTGTTAATTAAGATGGGAGTTGCTACAGCTCTTCCTATACTTTTAATTATGCTACAACCAGATTTAGGTACGTCTTTAGTATTAATATGTATTTTTACAGGGATTTTTATTATTTCGGGGATATCATGGAAAATTATCAGTGTTATTTTTATTATCATTTCCTTAATTTCTGGCATTCTTATATACTTAGTCTTTTTTAACCCTGAAATGCTTCAATCAATGGGTTTCGCAACCTATCAATTAGGAAGAATTTATGCTTGGATCGATCCAGAATCTTATGCATCAGGTGAAGGCTATAATCTGACCAAAGCATTATTAGCCATTGGTTCAGGAGGGGTATATGGTTATCTGGAAAAGGGTATATATGTTCCAGAAGCACATACGGATTTTATATTTAGCGTTATTTCTTCTAAATATGGTTTCTTTGGAGCTAGTATTTTAGTAACAATTTATTTTCTCCTTATTTCGAGTATAGTGAAGTTGGCTCTAGACGTAAAAAATAGTTTTGAATCTTACATATGCACCGGTGTTACTTCCATGATTTTTTTCCATGTTTTTGAGAATATCGGGATGAATATAGGCCTAGTACCCATAACAGGAATACCATTACCTTTTATAAGTTATGGAGGAAGCTCATTAATTGGTAATATGTTAGCGATGGGGTTAGTCTTTTCAATAAGCTATCGAAAAAAAACCTTTATGTTTGATTAAGATGGCTAAAAATTCCAGGATTAATTCTAGATATGTTTTTATTAAGAAAGCTATTTATTAGACGGTAAAACCGTCTTTTTTTTATGTCTCAATCTTTGTCAACTCAATAAAGTCTTATGTAACTAAAGGGACAGGTTAGTTGAAGTAGGTATTTTATAATTGAAAATTGAATAATTAGTTACATACACAAAAAATATAAAAGTTTTAGACTTTGAGTTAAATAATATAATGGAGGAATTAAATTGAGTGAACTTAAACTAATTAATACTTACAAAAACGAGCTTCAAAATTACTCTTTGGAACAGCTAAGATATAAATCTGAAGAAACGGTTTGGTCTATTGGGCAAATGTATGACCATTTAATCCTTGTTGCCCATGAGTATCTAGATAATATGGATACATGTTTCACCTTAAATGATGAACAACCCCTTGGGAAAACGGAGTTTGGTAAGCATTTATATAAGATTGGAGGGTTTCCGCCAATTAAAATTAAATTACCGGATGAACTAAATACTCCACCTAATAATTCAGATAGCAAGGATGATCTTATCAGCAGAATGGATCAAGTAATTCTAAGGTTAAGCCAATGGGCATCGAAAGTCGATAATATAAACCCAAATTATAAAGTCGAGCATGGAGGGTTCGGATGGCTAAATGCAAGGGAATGGTATGATTTGGTTGGTATGCATTTTCGTCATCACTTGCGCCAAAAAGATGAGTTAGAACAAAGGCTTGTTAAGTGACGGGTGATTAAGGATAGGATTGTTTTGGCGAGCCTGTTTTCTTATTCAAATAACGGGTGCGTTAGCTCAAAATCGGAACTGTCTTTAAGACAGCTTTTTTTATGCAACTAACGGGGCAGGATAGTTGCATAAGAAATAACCTACCATCCTTAGGTACGTCTTTATGTGCTTCACTGTTAATCATTTGGTAACAACTTTTGATTTGCATAGATCATCTTGTTCATTTAACCTGCTTCATCTATAGTAGATGGATATAAAAGGTGTAGAGGTGAAGAGATGTCATTGCGGCTATTACGGTATTTTATTTTTTTTCTTGGATTAACTTTCTTTGGATTAGGGAATGCGATTGCGGTGAATGTTCAATCCTTGGGGCTCCATCCTTGGGAGGTTTTAAACGTCGCCCTGTTCGAGAGGTTCGGTTTCACAATTGGAACGTGGAGTGTCATGTGTGGTTTAGTACTTGTGTTGATCGTCTTTGTCGTGGATAGGAAGTATATTAATATTGGTACATTTCTAAATGCCTTGTCAATTGGCCCGATCATGGATTTCTTTTTGCATCTCAACATTCTTCCTCATGAAACGGAGCATTGGTGGTTGAATATACTCATATTGTTGACGGGTATCATCATAACCGGAATTGGCGGAGGGATATATGTGGCTGCGGGAATTGGGGCAGGTCCCAGGGATGGTTTCATGCTTTCCGTTTCGGAAAAAACCGGATTATCGGTCAGTTGGGCAAGAATCGTAGTCGAGAGCATCGTCTTGATTATCGGTTTCATCCTTGGAGGCCCAGTATTTATTATGACGTTTGCATATACCTTTATTCAAAGCCCGGTCTTTCAGTTTTCCATGAAGCTGATGCGTTCCTTTATCGTTAGTTTGGAGAAGAAGCGTAAGGGACAATTTGAGGTTCCGTTATAATGGGAAGGAGTATGTCCTTTGGTCACCTCTTTTCGTGCTCTATTCCACTAACGGGTACATTACCTGGACTTACAGTGTGTTTGATGATAATTTATTTAAACGCTTTTAACACATATAGCACCGACCATTTGTGACGGTGCTATAATAAAGTTTTTTTAAATGATTGTTTGAAAGAATAGAACATTTTGTTTGTACTAAAGGATCCTATTCTTTCTTTCATTTTGAATAATTCGTTTGAACGAATTTATTGTAGCGAAATGCATGCCTTCATGATATAAACAATAACTGAGAAATTTTTCAACTGTTAATAATGTGAGACCTGTTGAAGTAGTAAACGGCTTCTCTATAACTTCTTTTAACCGAAATTCCAATTTTTGTTCGATCTGTACACTTGTTTCTCCAGTGATTGTATAGTTCGCTAATCATTGGTTGTACTTTTTCTCCCCAATTGGTTGGTTTAGTACCAGTAATGATTAAATCGAAAATGTCTTTCTGTATTGTAATTCTTTCATTAATACTATTAAAAACGAACTTTTCTTGTACAACAAATATATGTCCTAGATTTCATTTAATATTATTAGTGAATCCTTCAGGAATGAAAAGTGATGACTCGTCATTAATTTCGGATACGCAACTAATTGTATTTTCTCGAACAAATCTCAATTGTTTAAAGATGTAGTTTTTCTTTTTTTATGCTTATATGAGTTCACTTTGGAGAAAATGATTGTTTATTTATATTCTCGGCTTCTGCAAGAATATTTTTAATTAATATTTCAACGGTTTGACTTTTTGCTAATCTTGGACTCTGTCCAGACCAGAGTGACATGAAATCCTGATTATTTTGTCCACTGCACGTTTTTCTAATTACTTGAGTTAAAAGGTTTTGAACAGGAAAATCGGGTACAGCCAATTCATGCTCTAGCATATCTTCAATAAATTTGTTTTTAATACCTCTTGCCCATTTACCAGAAAAGGCACGAGTAAAGGTTGTCTGGTCTTCATCAGCATTCAAAATGGCTTCTTTATGTACCTTATGTGCTCCACTTTCGATACAAGTCAAGAAAGCTGTACCCATTTGTATACCTTGTGCTCCTAAGCAGAGTGAAGCCATTAATCCTCTTCCATCCATAATTCCTCCAGCAGCAATAACAGGTATGCTTACATTGTCAACAACCTGCGGAATAAGTGACATTAAACCTACTAGGCTCTCCTGATGACCATCAATAAAGTTCCCGCGGTGCCCGCCAGCTTCACTGCCCTGTATAACAACCATATCCATTCCTGCTTTTTCATTTTCAACGGCTTCCCTCACAGTTGTAGCTGTCCCTATAAGAGTAATGTTGTGCTGTTTTAATTTATCCATCACTTCCTTAGGAGGAATACCAAATGTAAAGGAACAAATAGATACATTCTCTTCAATGACAACGTTAACTTGTTCAATAAAGCTTTCAAAAATTTTGTTATATTCAGGAATATCAAAGCTGTCTGTTTGTTCTAAGTTTAATTGCTTACGGATAGTGTGTAATAGCTGGTTAGCTGATTGGACTGCTTCAGGGGTTACGTTAAATTCGTTTGGCACGAAAAGATTGATGCCAAAAGGGTTTGATGTTAACTGCTTAATTTCTCTAATCTGCTCTCTTGATTGTATGGGTGTCTGATAGCCTGCTCCAATCATTCCAAGTCCCCCAGAATTGGATACCTCGGCTACTAAATTCGAAGTGGTGATCCCGCCAGCCATAGGAGCTTGTATAATGGGATTCTTAATCTTCAAATGCTTCATCATTTCATTATTTAACATCAATTAATCCCCCGATTTTGTATTTTATCCCAATTAATTCTCTTTTATTTTTTGTATTGGACGGCTGAATTTCTTATGTTAGGGTTGTTCTCGAAATGAATTCCACTTAAAAGCAAAATTGCCCCAAAGAAGACAACACATGCTGCGCCAATAAAAGCAGCATTAAAATCATGTGTGAATGATGATAAGACTCCAGCAAGAGTTGGTCCTATCAACTGTCCTAAAGCATAAATAGCAGAAAGAATGCCAATAGTCCGACTGCTATCAGATGGAGTCATTTCCCGACCCAATGTTGTAGCCAGGGTGGTGATACCCATAAACGTGGCTCCAAATAATAAGGCACTAATGACAAAACTAGTTTTTGACATCCAAAAGGCTGGCATCGCAATACCCAAGGATTGCAGAGCCATTGCAAGCACTAAAGATTTAATATATCCCCATTTCTTAGCTAGTAAAGACCAAATGAGACAGGATGGAATCGCAGCCAATCCCACCATCATCCAAACTAAGGTGGCACCATTATGAAAGTATGAGGTCTTTTCAGCGATGGATACGATAAACGTTCCTGTAACAATGTAGCCCAATCCTTCTAAACCATACGCAATAATCAACCATATAAGCCATTTAGTGGGGGGCACTTTTACAATCATATCTTGTTTATTTTTCTTCTTAACAACGTTGGGGGTTTCATCGAGCCAGATCCATACAAAGATAGCAAGGATTCCACTCACAACAGCTAGTCCTATCCAAGTTCCTTCCCACCGAAATAAATGGTTTAAACTCGGAATCATTAGACTGGATAAAAAGATTCCCAAACCTACTCCCCCATAAAACAACCCCGACCAACTGCTTTTTCTTATAGCCGCAAGTTTATCTAACACGATACCAGAGGCTAAGACCAAAACAAACGCACTGGCAAACCCTGATAGAAAGCGAAGTACATTCCATAGTAAATTAGAGAATGTGAGACCCATTAGGGCAGTGGTTAAGGTACTGATGATAAGACTTACTCTTAATAAATTGGTTCTATACTTCTTAAACGGAATGGCACCAGCTAAAATTGCTCCAAGTAAATATCCTGCGTAATTACTAGATGCTATATAACCAGCTGTTGTATTTGATAAAGAAAGGTCTTTTTGCATAAGTGGAAGAATGGGAGTATATGCAAATCTTCCAATCCCCATTGCAATGATTAAAGAAAATATTCCCCCTATTAAAAAAAGATAAGTTTGCTTCTTCATAGATGCACCTCAAAAAAATTGTATATTATAACCATATCTTAGTTAGTTATAATGAACCTGTTAGAAACTGTGCTTCTCCTTGCCCAAAACTCCAATCAGCATCGCTGTTTTCTGTTATAGAAACCATCAAGTCCTGTGGAGAAATCCCACATTCTGATTCAAGTTTAAGTGCAAGGAGTGTGTATAATGTTTCTTTCTGTTTTTCAGTTCTTTTTTTACTAACAATACTAATAATTACTAAGTCTCTGCTCCTTTTAAACCCCAGTCCAGTATCCTCGATTATTAGCTCATGCGGTGGGTGCTGATGAACTATTTGATAACGATCACTTTCAGGCACTTGGAAAGCTTCCACCATCGCACGATGAGCTGAATCCAATAATTTTTTAAGAGTTTCCTCGTTTCTTCCTTCTACTAAGTCAAAACGTAATAATGGCATTTTTGTGTGTCTCCCCTCAAAAAGTAATGATGTCTTTAGAGTATCCAGTTAATTGTAGGATATTATAAGCATATCTTTTCTTTGCTATATGGTATAATACATAAAAATGATATTTGGTATCACTTTTAACGATGGCTAAAAGGTATATCAACTAAGGAGAGATCATTTTGGATTTGCATACATTAAAAATTTTCCAGAGTGTTGCTAAGATGGGGAGTATTTCTCAAGCAGCAAGGGAACTTCAATATGCACAGTCAAATATCACGATGAAAATACAGCAGTTGGAATCGGATCTTCAAACAACTCTTTTTTATAGACATAATCGTGGCACTGCATTAACTGACAAAGGAAGCATGTTGCTAACATATACAGAAAAAATATTCGATCTTATTGAAGAGACCAAAAATATGATGAATGATGATCAAACACCTAGAGGTCCGTTAATTATTGGTTCAATGGAAACAACCGCAGCAGTTCGCTTACCAGTCTTATTTTCTAAGTATCATAGAGACTTTCCAGAGGTTGATTTAACTTTAAAAACAGGTTCTACAGAACAAAATATTCAAGCAGTTCTTCAGAATGAACTTGATGGAGCATTTGTATCTGGCCCTATTAATCATCCTGATCTCATTCAGAAAGAAGTATTCGAAGAGGAACTAATGCTTATTACAGATACAGTTCATCCTCCAATATCTTCTTCTATCAAAGAAATTCAAACAAGGACGGTGCTTGTATTTCATTCAGGATGTGCTTATCGTGAAAAGTTTGAACAATGGTTATACCAAGAGAAGATGATACCCAATAAGTTAATGGAATTTGGCACTATAGATGGAATCATCGGTTGTGTAGCAGCTGGTCTAGGTATAAGTATGCTTCCACAAAGTGTGATTACAAAGCATGTACAAGACGGAATCATTAGACAACATTCAATTCCGGATCTATACGGAAAAGTCAAAACAGTATTCATTTATCGAAAAGATAAGTATGTACCTGCGTCTTTAATTAAATTTATCAATATGTTAAGTGCAGAGGAGGAATTGTTAGATATTAAAATTTAATTTAAGTGGATAGATATTTTCTTCAATTTACAAAGATTGTGAAGGAATGTACTTAAAGTGCGTTCGTTCTATAAAAGGCTGCCAATTGGCGGCTTTTTTTACAAAACAAAAAAGGAGCTATATAGCTCCTGGTAATTTCAGCCCTTGTTATAAATATCAAAAGGACGATGTCAACTTCCGTCATAATAAACATAGGCACAAATTGATCCCATTTCTCTTGCCAATCCGTTTGCTTCATTTCAAATTCAGTTACCCATCTGTTCGCCGCACTCAACAGGAGCCTATATAAATATTTCCATCAAGATAGTTTAAGGTGTGAATAGATAGTTTAATATAAATGGAGGATTAAACCGTCACGTTGATGATGGACTTTCTGTCTGAAAGATGTAAAATATAGGTTTGATTGAAGTTCATCTTATTTACATAATGGAGCATAATGAAGGTTTAAGTGATAATACAATCAGGAGGAATTTTTCAATGGCTTTGTCCGAAATGAATAGTAATTTGTTTAGAATGATTAATAATCTAGGTAAACAATACACGGATTTAAATCCTTTCTTTGTATTCATCGCTGAGTACATGATTTTTTTCTTAGTATTGGCAGTCCTGATGTTTTTGTTTTCTCGAAGTAATAAAAATAGAATCATGGTAATCTGTGCATTTATTGCATTAGTTATCTCGGAAATATTGGCGAAAATAGCAGGGCAATTCCACTCGAATTACCAACCTTTTGCTGAGTTGCCCAACGTTAATAAGTTAGTTGAAAAAGCAGTCAATAATTCATTTCCAAGCGACCATACGATCATATTTTTTTCATTTTGCATAACCTTCTGGTTGTTCAAAAGGGGTTGGGGATTTTTATGGGGAATTTTGGCCGTTCTTGTAGGCATTTCGCGAATTTGGGTAGGTGTCCATTATCCAGCAGATGTTCTTGTCGGAGCCATCATCAGTATCGTTTCAGCGATGATCGTTTACAAAATTGTTCTTAAGTTAAGTCTGACCAAGAAATTTTTGAGAAATCAAGGGGTGGGCGAACAATCCATTCTATCTGCCCTATCCAAACAAAAGAAAGGTCAGTCAAAGGACTATTAAAAAAGGGTTAAATAATATACAAATTAGCGGACCGTATCGGTCATTGCTTCACTTGCATTTGTTGTTTTAAGTCTTGTTTCAAGAACCGAACGGAGCAGGACAAAAAATATGTATTTATCAAAAGCTGATTTACTTCTTGAAATGTAATAATGATTAAACAGTAAGTTTTAAACAACGGTTTTTCAAATAAAAGGTCGAAAGTATAACAAAAGGTTGCTAAGGCAGCCTTTTTTTCTTATGGCACAAAAGGGGCAGGTTAGTTGAATTAAGGGAAAAAAGAATGCAATAGTTTTCATTTTACCTAAAAGCTGTAAGTCATTATAACTAAGCATTTAAATTACATAAATAATGACATGACTCTAGGCTATTTTTCATACAATATTTTTGAGGTGGAAAAATGACAAGAGCAAAATACACAAGTTCAGACGTTGACTTAATGGCAAGGATGATGAGAGCAGAAGCCGAAGGTGAAGGAAGACTAGGAATGTTATTTGTTGGAAATGTAATTGTGAATCGTCTTGTAGCTAATTGTTTAGACTTTAAAGGTTTAAGAACAATTCCACAAGTCATTTATCAAGTACAAGGAGGAAATTATTCTTTTGAAGCTGTTCAAAAAGGGAATGTATTTTATCAAAGAGCGAGAGGTATTGAAAGAAGATTAGCAGAACAGAATTTGAAGCACTGGAGACAGCATCCGGCTAGATATGCTCTTTGGTATTTTAATCCATATGCTCCATGCCCTCCAACATGGTATGATCAACCACATACTGGTCAATTTAAAGACCATTGTTTTTATGAACCAAAGCCTGGAACATGTGATAGTGTTTATAGTGGTTAAGCTTACTCTTTGAGTAAGCTTTTTTACATATATAAAATATTTATACAAAATAGAACTTTTAGTAATAGTGTTATCTAAAAAAGTAAGATTGTGAATTATTGTACTTAAGCTAATGGGTGTGTTAGCTGATGTTCGGAGCTGTCTCTAAGACAGCTTTTTCTTTATGGAACTAACGGGGCAGGTTAGATTAGGTACATTTCTTCGCAAAAAAGGCTGCCAATTGGCGGCCTTTTGAAAATACGATTCTTAGCATTATCATACGTTCGCATTAAAGTAAAAACTACCTGTTTGTGTACACCGTTTATTCGTACTGTGACACAATCGTTATGTATTTCTCGGGTTTGTGTCTACCCTCAAACGGCATCGCTTCTGGAATAATTTTTTTAATGTAGCAAATTCTATTCATAACGTGTTGTTGGGGCCCCTTAGCAACAATTCTGGTGACCCGTGACAATTGGAATACTTGGCGTGTTTTAAATCCTAAAAAATCAGACCATACTATCTATAAGAGGTGAATTTACTTAAATGAATTTCCCTGAAATACATACAAACTTTTGGGACGCCGTGATAGCAATACCTGTTATAATGCTCCTAACTCAAATAATTAAAGTTTACTTTAATGTTTCAAAAAAAATTGTACCTTCCATAGCACTCGCACTTGGCCTGATGATTTCCATTTTCATTAGTCATAGGCACAACTTAGTAGCAGGTATCTTTATGGGTTGGTTTTATGGTTATGCTGCGATTGGAAATTATGCTGCCCTAAAAACGACCATAATAGCTTATAGAAATAAAGAATAAGACTACTTTCCCACAATAAGCTGTTTGAATAAAATGTCTTAAACTTAAATAAATGTCCATTTTCAGGCCATCCTTTTAAAGGATGGTTTTTAGCTTTGAAAATTGTTGCACAATTTATGCCAACTCCGCGAAAGGTTTTATAGAACTATCAGGGAAAGACAATTGGAATGGTAAATATGGTAAAATAATGTAGTGGGTGGTGACGATATTGAAAAAGTATCTTGTGTTTTTAATTAGTTTCGTAATGATATATATGGTATTTCAAATAGGATCAGGTTTGATTCTTACTGATTCTTATACTCCCGATTTTTCTTCGATAGAGGGTAATTTAAGTCAAGAAGTAGTGTTTGGTAAGACTTCAATTCCATTACTGGTAACATTGCTAACTGCTACATTAGCTTATTTTCTTTCTCAAACGAAATTTAGAATCTCAAAAAATTAAATAAATAACGGGTACGTTAGCTTAAGATCGGAGCTGTCTTTAAGGCAGCTTTTTTATTTATGGAACTAAAGGGGCTGTTTAGATAAACAAAGGTTTGGATTTTTATGGTAGTATTTTTAAGGGGGGGAAGATTTTAATGAAGAATCTAAACCAAAAATTTCTCTTATTTTTCAAGGTGGGACAACAATCACTAAAATAAGCCCGGGGGGTTAAAAAATATGAAACAATTGGGGACGCTATACTTTTTCTGTGGAAAAATGGGCGCAGGAAAATCAACTAAATCAAAACAATTGGCAATAGATAAACATGCGGTACTGTTGTCTGAGGATGAATGGCTTTCATCTCTTTATCCCGATCAGATCGCATCATTTGAGGACTATCTAAAATACTCAGCGCAGCTCAAGCCGTTGGTGAAAAAGCATGTCCAAAACATATTAAGTGTCGGTACAGATGTAGTGATGGATTTTCCAGCTAACACTCAAAAACTGCGAAAGTGGTTTTTGGATATGGCGTCAGAGGCCAATGCAAACCATCAACTAATTTTCCTTAATCTAAATAACGAGCAATGCTTACGTCAAATTGCACAAAGGCGTAACGAACAACCCGAAAGAGCAGCTTTTGACACGGAAGCGGTTTTTATTCATGTTAATAAATTTTTTGAAGCACCAGAAGCATCCGAAGGTTTAAATATTTTAGAGTTTAGTGGAAAGGAATAACAAGGAGTTCAACACAGCGTTAAATGAGATGATTCGTGTGTAAAGAGTACCTTCTGTTCTTGGAGGTACTCTTTATGATATAAAATGAAATGGTGAGTAGGAAAAGTTTTAATATATATATTAAAATCGATTTAACTTTGTGAAGTGGTACACTTCTCGTTACCCCGTTTAAAGTTACCCGTAATTTTAGCTAACAATAACTGTAGTTTTGTTATATTATCTTCAACTTCATTGATTCTTTCTATAAGACGCAGAGCCTCCCTATCCTTTAAAAATTTAATTTGTTTACCTTTGTAATAGATTACTACTGTTCCTTTTTGCGTTATTCGATAAGTAAATGGTTCTTCACTTAATCTGTTTCGCTTGTCTATATCGCTCACTGCACCGTCTCCCATTCACAGTCTGTGTCAAATCTGCGATAAGTCTTATAGAACTAACGGGTGTTCGTTAATTAGTGAGCTGTGATGATCGGCCCTTTTCTTACAGGATAGTTTGAATAAGATATGAGTATTCAGCATAATTCTTATTTCAAAATAGATATATATCCGTTTCAGATTTATTCATTAATTCATATCCTATTAAGACTAGGGAGGAGATGAATAGATTGGCATCTAATGATGAATTGATTTGTCAAAAGTTTGCTAAGATTATCGGCGGCCAAGAAGGATTTGCGGGTGGCAAATGTGTGGCAACCATAAATCGAAATGAACTCAAAGTGAAAATTTTAGGGAAACGTTTTGGAGTAACTTCTTCTTTCTCATTTGAATCCAGAGATAATCATACTGGACGGGCATTGTGCCTAGGAAGGGTAGCACTCTTGCAAAAAGAAGTCGAGAATTTTGTTGCTTCCATTCTTAAACAAGGAATAATAGTTTCATCCATACACAATGAGTGGCTTTTCGATAAACCGAATTTGGTTTACGTTAATATCGAAGCTGTTGATGATCCATTAGTTTTTGCAAGGAAAGTCAGAAAAGCGTTAAGGAACTAATGGATTTCCCCAAATTGGTAAACTGGAGTTGGCATAAACACGGTAAAAAACGAGTTTTGTTGAACGAAGGGTGTGTTAGCTGCAGGCTGGGGCTGTCTTTAAGACAGCCTTTTGTTATGGAACCATCGGGGCAGGTTAGTGGAAGAAGGAATTTATTGATCAGCTAAAGAATAGTATTCGGTTAAGGTTGATTTTAATGATTAAACAAACTTAATATCAGGAGGGAAAAATGGTTGATAATAGTTATGAGAAACAACATTTGAAAAAACTCAGGATTTTTATTTATATCACGATAGCATTAATATTTTCAATGATATTTCTATTTATTAGCATTTTTCTTTTGTTTTTTTCTATGTCAGGCATTTTAGACTTTGTGTATTTTACACCCCAAATAGCCATTTTCTCATTCTTGATTTCTATTGTATTTTCTGTTTTAGCTATAAAAAATCTCTTTGGTAAGATATTGTTAGCATTAAACATATTTCTCATGCTATTTATGATTTTTTATGGTCCATAACTAGATACCATTAAATGAGGACTGCACATTTTAGATATGACTAATATGCGTAGTCCTTTTTCTATTAATTGTGGAAAAATGTTTTTTTTTGAAGGTGATTCTCTTATTTTGTTGTATTTTTACTAATTGATGGATTAATTAAAAATACAGCAAAAAACGGAGGGAAATCACATGTTTAACAATTGGAAAAAAACACTGATGGCTGGAGTGATCAGCTTATCCTTGTTAGGGACTGGGTATGTCAGTCATGACCTGATCTCCTCGCAGAACGTCTCGGCTGAACCGGCAGCTAATAATGCACCAGGGCATTTGAAAAAAGCGGAGTCTTCCCAGCTTGATGAAATTATCAAACGTGGATACATCCGGGTAGGAATGACGGGGGACTACAAACCATTTACCTATTTGAACCCGGAAACGAATGAGTATGAAGGCTTTGACGCGGACGCTGCCAAAGAGCTTGGCAAAGATCTTGGTGTAGAGGTGAAATTTGTCGCTACCACATGGCCTACGATGATGAAAGACCTGCAAGCGGACAAATTTGATATCGCTGTGGGCGGTGTGACCCGCAACACTGCCAGACAAAAAAGCGCTTATGTATCCCAAGGTTACCTTTCATTCGGTAAGGTGCCTTTGATTCGGAAGGAAGATAAAGACAAGTATCTGACCATTGACGATATCAACAAGCCTTCTGTGCGCATTGGCGTAAATCCAGGCGGAACAAACGAAGAATTTGTCCGTCAGTATCTAAGCGATGCTAACATAACGGTTGTAGAAAACAACCTTGATATCCCACATCTTGTAGCAGAAGGTACGTATGATGTTATGATCACTGACACAGTAGAAGCAATGCTATATGCAAAAGCTGATTCAAGATTACATGCGGCTCAAACCGACAAGCCTTTCACAAACAGTGAAAAAGGTTATATGATCCCAAGAGGTGATTTCATTTATGCAAGCTACTTGGAAATGTGGATGGATGAAATGAAGCTCCAGGGTAAATTTGATGCCCTCTACAAAAAGTGGGTGGAATAGGATATTGAGGTGCTGCCCATTTATTGCAACACCTGTGTTAGTACCTTAAAAAAGGCCCTCATTTGAAAACAAGCGTAACCCCGTTCAAAATTTGGGCGGGGTTACGCTTGTTCAATTTAACCATTAGGGTAAATATAATACTTGGGTTGAATATATAAAATCAATAATGTTAAATAACAAATTAATATTATTGATTTTTTTAGTTTAATAATTTAATTTATGTATTTATATTTTTAATTTATTGTTATATAATCGAATCAACTAAAAGGGAGGAATTGCATTCCATTATGGCTTATAAAGTAATCACAGAGTGTCCTGTCTGCAGTAAAACATTGAAAATTACAAAGTTGCAGTGCTCTCATTGCCACACTACGATTGAAAATGAGTTTGAATTATCTAAGCTCGCATCCTTATCAAAGGATCAGCTTCATTTTGTGGAAGTATTTTTAACATGCAGAGGGAATATCAAAGAAGTTGAAAAGGAGCTGGGGATTTCGTATCCCACGGTTCGAGGCAAGCTAACAGACATCATTTCATCCCTTGGATATGTGCAGAAGAAAAAAGAAGTAGACGAGAAAAAGGTTGTCACCATGTTGGAAAATGGCGAAATCACACCAGAAGAAGCCATTAAGCTCTTAAAAGAGGAATAGGGAGGAATTTATCATGAAAGAGGAAATTACAAGAGTGTTAACAATGGTTCAAGAAGGGAAAATTGATGCAGATAAGGGATCTGAACTGATTCAAGTCTTAAAAGAGAAAGAAGAGACAGGTAATAAGCTTTTGGAAAAACCGACAAAATATTTAGATAAAACATTAAAAATTCGTGTTGTATCAGCCGAAAATGATAACGTCACGGTCAACTTGCCTATAAAACTGGTCAAGGTAGTATTAATGGCTGGACACAGCATCGCAGCGAGTATTCCTCAATCGGAAAAATACGTTAAAGATGTAGACATAAGCCTTATCGTGGAAGCAATCGAAAACGAATTAGATGGCCAAATTGTTGATATTAAATCGGCAAACGGGGATACCGTTTCAGTCATCATTGATTAGTGAGTTGTTTATGATGCATGTAAAAGTGAAAGCAAAAGACGTTCGGTTTACCATCCCAGTTCCATATGCCATTTTAAATATTGTTATTTCCATTTTATCTTCAAAATTTCTTCAGCAAAATGTAAACAAATGGACAAAAGAGCACTTCGAAAGAAAAAAACTGGACTTTACCTTTCCGCATATAGACAAAAATATGCTAAAGCCTATCGTCAAGGAACTGAAAAATTATAAAGGGATCGTGCTAGTTGATGTCAGAGCTAAGGACGGTACTGAGGTTAAGGTTAGACTATAATTTATTATACAATACACCGACCACTGCCTGGCATTTTGAAGGGAAATCCTAATTTCTCACAAAGTTATTTATTTTTAAAAGCTTAAACAAGCATAACCCCGTTCTATAGGACGGGGTTAAAAATATGTTGTTGCGCCCGATTGTTGACGGGCGCTTTTTTAATCGCGCATTGCTCCTGCCTCTCGGGAAGTCATTGCACCTTGTCCTTCGCTTACATCTTTTTGAATTTGTTGTTTTACTTTTTGTGCATCAGTTCCGGCAAATTCCGGTTTCATAATGGAACCCGATTTCCCTTTAGTTGGTTGATTCTGCTGCATACAATTCCTCCTAAATTTATGTTTAACACTCTTATTATTTACAAAAAGGCTCAAGAGTACTAATTGATTTTAAATGAAGTTCCCAAACTAACACCTTCAACTCATCAGGTATGGTTTCTAAATAAATGCTATAACAAGTTGATTGGAGAGAAAGGTACGAGACTCCCGCGGAAAGCGAGTGCCTGTAGCGGAAATCCGCTGCAAATTGTACAAGCCATAAAAAAACGGGAGGCAACTCGATTTCTTCAAATTTGTCTACAGTCTCAGCAATTCCTTAATAAGAAATGCTTTTCTTAATGAACTAACAGATGCTTTACTACATTATAAAGGAGCTGTCATCAGCTCTTTTTCGTATGCAGCTAAAGGGGCAGGCTAGTTCAACAGGGAAAAAAATAACCGTAGTAAAGGAAGCTGATTTTTTTAATGGAGATCCGGCTGCCATCTGTAGTTTCTTGCAGCTTAGTACAGCAAGCGCAGTTTATTATAAGTTTGATTCTTGTATAACCATCAATTGTAAGAGCATATTATTAAAAAATAAAACGTAGCGAGCTGCCCCCTACAAAAAATCAAAAAAATATATTAAGAATGCTAAATGATTTTTATGGAGCTATCGTATTGATGAAAATTTCATTTACCACGTGTGGTTATACTTTCGTTAAATTATCCTAAAGAACAATTTTTGGACAAATTAGAACGAAAAAGGAAAGAACGAGGGTTGGTGCTATGGTTTCTTTTTTCAAACAAAAAGGACAAAGGGAAAAACCTGATAAGCAAGAAACGGACGAAAAAGGTCAATCTAAAAGTAAAATGCCCCAATATATTGACAGCTATATAAAGGCCAATGTGGATATCGTGAAAGAAAAAACGGGAAATAGCCCAGATATCATTTTCCGAACGTTGAAGACGAGTCAAAATCCTGAGATTAAAGTGATCATTTTGTATGTACAGGGTCTGATAGACAGTCAAAGCGTTACAGACTTTTTGATTGAATCCATCATGAAAAATCCTCAACTAAAAGAAAAGCTGCTTCCACATGAAGTGCTGGAGGTGATCTCTGAGGATGTGGTTTCACTTGGCGGTGTAGAAACCATCACAGAATGGGAAAAGTTATTTTTGTCATTATTATCAGGGGATAGCATCATTTTTATTGACGGAATAAACATGGCATTGGTTGCAAGTACAAAAGGGGGGGAAAGGCGTTCCGTTCAGGAACCTAGCACAAATTCAGTGGTCCGCGGATCAAGAGAAGCATTTACGGAATCGAATGCAATAAATATAGCCTTGGTACGCCGCGTCATTAAAAGTCCGGATTTATGGATAGAGCCGATGAAAATTGGGACGGTGACAAAGACGGATGTTTCTATCATGTATATAAATGGAATTGCTAAAGAAGGAATCGTCGAGGAGGTTAAAAAGCGCTTAAAAGGAATAAATATTGATAGCATTCTTGAATCCGGATATATTGAACAATTGATAGAAGACCAGGTCATGACCCCATTCCCCACTATTGATTATACAGAAAGACCTGATAGGGTCGCTGGCAATCTCCTTGAGGGAAGAGTAGCCATTTTTGTAAACGGTACACCTTTTGTCTTGCTGGTGCCTGCGTTATTTATTCAGTTCTTTCAATCTATCGAGGACTACTTTGCTCGCTTTGATATAGCCTCATCTATACGTTTTTTACGTATTTTAATTTTTTTTATATCGCTGATTACCCCGTCTCTTTATGTGGCAGCTACAACGTTTCATCAGGAAATAATTCCGACAAAGTTGCTCGTCATTATTGCAGCACAACGGGAAACGGTCCCTTTTCCGGCAGTTATCGAAACATTCATGATGGAAGTTATATTCGAACTCTTACGAGAGGCAAGCATACGGATGCCCAAAGCGATTGGTTCAACTATGTCCATTGTTGGTGCTCTTGTAATTGGGCAGACTGCCGTTGAGGCTGGCATTGTATCGCCGGCAATGGTCATCATCGTATCAATCACCGCCATTGCAAGTTTTGCGACCCCTTCCTATGCCATTACAATTTCGGCTCGCTTGCTGCGGTTCGTATTTATCATTTGCGCAGGCATAATGGGTTTATATGGTGTGATTCTAATCCTTTTTGTCGTCGTAGTTCATTTATGTAGCCTACGTTCATTCGGAGTTCCTTATATGTCACCACTTGCTCCACTTAACCCGGAAGGACTAGGAGATACTTTCTTCAGGAGACCAATATGGGCGTTTAAAGACAGACCCAAATATATAAGCTCCACTCATAATTTAAAAAGGGAAGGCAATAATCAAAGGCCGCTGCCTCCTACATCACGTGGTATCAAGACTTTTAACATGAAAAAAGGTGACGGCAATGAATCGTAAAAATAGATAGTTCTGTTCTTAATGATTCTGCCCGTATTCCTTATTGAATTCGGGTTGTTGTCCTTCACAGATCGTGTTAACTCTACATAAGCCTTAATGATCTCAGCAATGTCTGCTTTAGTATTAGCTGCGTGTGGTGAAGAAAAAGCACCATCTTGGAAAGGAGAATGGAAAAATACGGGTGGAGAAAAGGGTGTTTGTCGAAAATCCTTTACCTTGAAAGGGGAAAATAATTTTGAAATTCAAAATTCAAGAGCCCAAGGCGGGGAACAATCTTCCGGAACATATAAGCATATTGAGAGCAATGATTACGAATTTGATTATGGTGGCGGTTCTGACAACCTTACTATTATAATCGAAAAAAATACGATGAAAGTCCATTCATCAGGCAAAGATACCATTTGCGAATATACTAAAGTCGATAAAATTAGAAATAAGTATGAAAATCCATGGGAGTAAAAATTGAAGATTGGATTATGTAACTATAGGGGCTGGTTGTTGGAGAAGGAACTATTTTGAACGATCTAGAAATAAAGACTATAAAGAAAAGATATGAGGTGTTTATATAGAAAAGATACCTGTTAAAACGATTAAGAAGATAGAAGAGGACATTGAAAAAAATGATTTAGGGAAAGCAAGGGATAGGCTACACGGTTTAATTTCGACCTATCCTAATGAGTTAGAACTGCGCAGAAAGCTGGGGGACATCTATTTTGCATTGAAATACCCTTCAATTGCAGGTCGTTACTGGTATTTAGAAAAGAATAAGACATCAGAGATGGTAAAAGCGTGTATTTTGTTCGAAAAATCTATGGGAAACGATCCTTTCAGAATAGCACGAGCTCTGAAATTTAAAGGTGATAGTGAAATTTTAATAGAACTGGAATTGGATCAGGTAATCTCGCCTATACAAAATAAAGTGAAAGAGAGTCTGCTGGAACAACCTGACGATCGATTGAAAGATAATTTGGTTAGTTTGGGTTGCTTCTCAATAATCATATTAACAATTCTCTTTGCATTAATTGGAGTTTACGCTCTTTTCACCTGGATTTTTTGATCCGTAATCTTGCTTTATAAGAGAGTTTTATAGTACTTGTTCTTTCCCTAACGGGTGAGTTACTTTTAAAATCTGGCTGCAATAGCTGGCAGTCTTTTTAGGGGCAGGTTAGTTGAGCAATAAAGATAAAAATCATTCTATATTGAATGTTTTTTATCTTTATCATAATTCGGTGATGTACTAGGGTTTGTTAATATACGGTCTAATGTTTTTTCAGTAAATGGCATAAAGTAATTGAGTATCAGCCCGCCTAAACAAACGGTTAATAAGGTTCCAACGCCAATTGGTCCATTTGATATCATTGCCATTATCAAGAATGCGAGGTAAATGGCTGTTCTCGAAAAAAATATATTTGTTTTCGTTAATTCTTGTATGATTAATGTTAATCGGTCAACTGGAATCGGTGCAAAATTTGTGTGTAAATATGTTGCCGTTCCTAATCCTATAACAACCAAGCCGATTCCAAAACAAATAACTTTGCTGTACCATAGTTCAGGTGTTATCAAATTGTGCAATAAAAAAAGCCACATATCAATCCCGATACCCGTTATAAATGCTGTTAACAACCCCAAAACTTCTGGTCTTTGCCTTTTTAAAAATGAGTTAAAACATATCAAGATCAAAGCTATTATGATTTCCCAACTTCCCACAGTAAGCCCCGCATTTATGGATAGCCCCACCAAAAGTGCATCAAAAGGTGAAGTCCCAAGATCTGATTGTATAGTGAAAGAAATACCAAGGGTTAATATTAAAATTCCTAATACATAAAAAACATATTTCACTATACCGCCCCCTTTTTTGTTGCAAACGCAACAAAATTACGTTAAATTTAATATAGGTCATTTTTATTGCATTTGCAACAAAATTATGTGTTAAGGAGTTCATTATGAAGGAAATTCTTCGTGAAATTGGAATGATAGCAAGAGCATTAGATTCCATAAGCAATATCGAATTTAAAGAACATGACCTTACAAAAGGGCAGTATTTGTACCTTGTGCGAATATGTGAAAATCCAGGAATGATTCAGGAAAAGGTAGCTGAGATGATAAAAGTAGATCGAACAACAGCAGCTCGTGCTATAAAAAAACTTGAAATCAATGGCTTTATTGAAAAGAAAGAAGATAAACACAACAAAAAAATTAAAAAGCTCTATCCAACGGAGAAAGGAAAAAGTATTTATCCTTTTATAAAAAGAGAAAATGATTATTCCAATACCGTTGCATTAGAGGGACTTTCGGAAAGAGAAGTAGAAACCATTTCCGATCTTCTTCAAAGAGTAAGAAAAAATGTAGAGAAAGACTGGGAATTTGTAAAAAAGGGAAACAAGAGAAATTATTGATTATATAAAGGAGCGGCATATTTAAATGACTGCAAATATTAAAAAGTGTACCCTAGACGATTCACGCATTCTTCAAGAAATTAGTTATGTAACATTTAATGAGACATTTAAGCATCAGAATTCACCCGAAAATATGAATGCCTATTTGGAAAGGGCATTTAACCTAAACCAATTAGAAAAAGAATTAGCCAATGTTTCTTCGCAATTCTTTTTTGTTTATTTTAATAATGAAGTCGCTGGATATTTAAAGGTCAATACCAATGATGCTCAAACTGAAGAAATGGGTGATGATTCACTTGAAGTCGAGCGGATTTATATAAAGAACAAATTTCAAAAACATGGGCTTGGTAAGTGTCTGCTAAATAAAGCAATGGACATGGCGATGGAACGTAATAAAATGAAAATCTGGCTGGGCGTATGGGAAAAAAATGAAAATGCCATTGGTTTTTATAAGAAAATTGGGTTTGTTCAAACTGGAGCCCACTCTTTTTATATGGGTGATGAAGAACAAACGGACTTTATAATGACCAAAACACTCATATAATTTATCTTGAAAGGTGCATCATTGATAAATAATGAAGAAATCCAAATTCAAACAAATGGCAGAACTGATGGGAAAGAGATAAAAAAAACCACATATAGCCCACTTTTATTTAACCCTCAAATTCAATAATTTTTGGATGGTACTGCACGAACGGTTAAATAAGAATTCGAACTCATTATTCACTTTATTATTTACCCGAATTATATGACGGATACATGCTGCTGCCGGTTTTATTCGGAGTATATTTCTTCTTTCAGATCTCATACTAAAGATAAGAAGGAGGGGTATACATGGCAAAACGAACAAAGAAAAATGATGCAGATCAAAAAAACAAACAAGGGTTTGATTCAAGCAAAACTGATTCTGAATTCTCTAAAGAATTCGGCAGTGCAAATGCCAATCAAGCACATAAAAATAAAGCAAAAAAAGAAAAAGCATCTAAAAATCAAGGTGAATGGAAAGGCATGCATTGATGCCTGCTTGAGTACGCTTATCGTGCTTCAAACTTTTTACTTAACTTTATGTAAAGGAGCTTATTTAGATGACTCAATCTAAGCGACAACAAGAACGCCAATGGAAAGATCGTAAACAATCGCAGAATCCACATGGTAAGGTCCATTCATTTGAACAATTAGCTGAAGATACAGGAAAAAATGAATCTGGAACTAAGTAAAACGGTTCTCTTTTCATTACCTAAAAGGCCATAATCATCGATGATTATGGTCTTTTAGGTTTTTATTACGAGCTGGATTTTAGAATGATTCGTATGTATCCCCTTAAGTACATACTGTAAAAGACAAAGACTACATAAAAATGCGGAGTATTACAAAACCTTTCAGTAAGGAGTTTTTTGGAAGGGGGGAAAGATCAGATATATGTTTTCATTACGGGGAGATGCTCATAAAATTTATCTTCAATTAAAAAAAGCATCAAACAAAGACCGTTCTTTCAAAGGGATGAAGAAACTGATTGAAGTGGAAGAAATTCAAAATTTTTATAGTTCGATTGATAGCGATACGTTAAAAAAAGTTTATTACTGTATGATAAAAGAGAAAAACGGATCGGGGATCATTCCTATTATAATATCCTCTGGGCCTTGGCTTTTTCTTCTGTTTTCAAATCAATTGCAAGATTTCCTTTTTAAAGATGGGAGTTTGCTTTGGGTCGTCTTTAGTATAATATATATTTCCATTCTTTCCATAAGTGTGTTTCTTCACTTTCATGAAAGATCATGGTCTTTTGTTCATATTGAAATCATTCAAGAAATTTTACATGATCGAAAAGGGATAAGGGATAAGGGATAAGGCCTGAGGTTCCCTCAATTTTTCGGATGATAGTTATCTACAAACTCAGCGATTCTTTAAAATAAGAATCGCTTTTATTATTGAACTAATAGGATAGGTTACTTTAACAAAAGTCATGTAAAATATAATAAAAAGCGTGTAGTAGAGGAGTCAGAAAATAATATGGAATGTTTTTGTGAACAAAAAGAAACATATGAGTTGAAAGTTGAAGGAGATGTTGGGGCGGACCCTATATGGTGCAATCAATGTGGTTGTAACTTGGATATAGAGGACATTTTAATTTCAAATACGTTAACAAATGAATTGATTGAATGGGTAAATAGGTATGGTGAATGGATTGATTGGGATGAAGATAAATTGCTTCCTAATGGGATTGAACTTGAAGAAGAACACAATAAACAAGGCTTAACATTAACGGATAAAATTAAGAAAGAACTTGAAGGGACATATAGAATTAAATTTTCACCTTCGGCAATGGCAAGAATGTATGCAAATAAAAATCATTAACCCTTATTCCACGGAGCTGTCTTTAAGGCAGCTTTTTCTTTATGCAACTAATGGTGGCAGGGGAGTTCATGAAGGACAAATGGAAGTTTATATCGAACTTAATGAAGTAAGAGCTTAATAAATGGTAAAAGAGGGATAACGATGACTGTTTCATTCAACCCCGTTTCCAAAGATGAAAAGCATATTCTTCAGAATTTATATTCCCTTTATTTACATGACCTTTCGGAGTTTACCGAGGGTTTAGACATATCAACAGATGGCTCATTTGAATTTGATTCATTTGAATTAATTTGGAAGGAGGAAGGATTAACCCCATACTTTTTGAAAAAAGATATGAAAATTGCAGGGTTTTTATTACTGTTAGAAAGGCCGTTTTTAAATAAGGACTATGATTACAGCATTAATGATATTTTCATTTTGAAAAAATATAGAAGAAAAGGTACTGCAATATCATTATTAAAGGAATTGTTTAAACAAAAAAAAGGTAGTTACTTTGTTGTTCAATTAGCCAATAATATCCCTGCTGTTATATTTTGGAGAAAGATTTTCAGTGAGCTAAATATAGATTTTGAAGAAAAAAAGCAAATTGTCGATAATGAAGAATGTTTGGTTCAATCCTTTCGAATTTAAACAGATAAACAACGGGTGCGTTGGCTGAAGATCGGAGCTGACTTTAAGGCAGCTTTTTCTTATGGCAACTATCGGGGCAGTTTAGTGTAACTGTAGTGTTACAAAAAAGATTGATCATTTAAAATAAAGTTCGGATAATTTATATTAAAGTTTGATAAAAATAACCTCTTTGGATTCTCAACTGTAAGAGGTTATTTTTTAGTTATGCTATTTATTGAGTTTGTGGTTTCTGTTGATAGTTTTTAAATTTCAATCGTGTATATGAAATAATGCCGGACAATAAGAAGAAGCTGATAATCGTTCCTTCACGAATATTGATTGGTAAATTGTATAGTAGTGATATTGTTATTGATAGAATAATGGAGAATAAATCGACACAATATCTGTATTGAGAGAAAGGGCGTTTTGTTAATTCAGCTATTCGTAAACATAAACTTTCAATAGGAAAAGGAATAATATCTAATGATAAAATAATGCCTGTTGTTCCACCGGCTAGTATCGCACCGAAAATAAATAGTCCGATTCTTACTAAATAATTCTCTACGTAAATCGTACCGAAAATAGTATAGAGGAAAAAATTAATAACCATTCCAAAGAACAAGCTGGAAATGAACATCAAAGTGAATTTTCTAAAATCCTTTTTTTCGCATAGGCAGATATAACCGAACAGAAAAATGAGATTTGCAATGAATGTAATTGTGCCAACTTTGATGGAAGTCCATTCAGATATTGATAAATTCATCGCATTAAAACTGCTGACACCAACATCAGCTTTTAATGTAAGACTGATGCCAATAGCACTTACTATATAGAGTAGAATCGATTGAATTACTTTTTTCATGATTATTCCTCTAATAAGTCCATTATTTGCATTAAATTTGGTATCGTATATGTGCTCTTAGGTGAACATGATTTAGGCATGCTTCTCTTAGGGTTAAACCATACACAATCAATTCCGACATTGATAGCTCCTTGAATATCCGATGTTAAACGATCACCTATCATTAAAAATTCTTCTTTACTGCTTGTATGCAGGGCATCAAAAATATAGTGAAAGAAATGGGGATTCGGTTTTTCATAACCAATTTCTTCGGAGATAAAAAGTTGTTCAAAATATCCTTGTAGCTTGGCACCTAATAATCTCTTTCTTTGAGTCTTTCCTACACCGTTTGTTCCAATATATAATTTATAATGTTGCTTACTTAAAGCATTTAATAATTCATGTGCATGGGTGATGGCCTTATGTCCTTGGTTTAAATGCCCACGGTACATAGCTTCAACTTTTGCTCCGTTTTCATCTATTTGAAATTCCTTCAAAAAAAGTGAAAAACGCGTTGTCAGCACTTCTTCACGAGAAATCAAGCCTTCCTCTAATTGATGCCATAATCCATCATTAATGCGCTTATAACATGCAATTGTTTGTTTGTTATAGGGCAACTCGTACAGCGTAATAATTTGTTTTAAAGCCTTTTCTTCTGAATCTTGAAAATCAAGTATCGTATCATCTAAGTCAAAAATAATATGTTTGTATTTCTTCATCCCAATCCACCTCTTGGTAGTAATATATCGAAAGGAACAATATAATAATAGGAGATATCTCATATTGAGGTGATAAAATGGAAAAAATCAATTTGAAGGATTACGCTGAAAACTTTGTGGATATATATAATGATATTCAAGAAACTTTTCCGAAAGCAGTTTTACATCAGGCTTTTATTTGTAAGTTTTCTTCTAATGAATATATAGTGCGCTTTGATGAAGATATTCAGTACTTATTTTTATTATTGGATGGGCGGGCAAAAATATATATAGTACACGAAAATGGAAAACGTGCGCCGATTCAGTTTCTAAAGAAAGATGATTTTATTGGTGAATTATCCTTGATTGAGGTGGAAAAGAATTTAAAAGATGTTGTGGCTATAAATAACTGCACTTGCTTAGCGGTTCCACTGGCTTCATCGAAAAAGCATCTGTTAAATGACAATCGTTTCCTCCATAATTTATCAAAATATTTAGGTGATAAATTACTTAAAAGAACGGATCATTACACAGATATGCAGGATTATGAGTTCAAAAATCGATTGGCCAAATATATTCTTCAAATAGAAAACGATGGATGCTTTCAAGAGAAGCATACCGAAACAGCAGAATACGTGGGGGGAAGCTATCGACATTTATTATACACACTTAACCAATTCCAAGAAGAAGGATTATTAGAAAAAAAAGGAAGAGGATATTTTATCATTAATAAAGAAAAGTTAGAAAGATTAAGTTCAAAAAAGGATTAATTTAGTATGATTTGATAACTTGAAATATAAACAAGTTGTTACACTTTTTATCACAGAAACGAATACCGTATTCGTTTTCAAATTAAAATAGCTAATGGAATATTTACTACCACCATTAAAATTTAAAATTAACCAAATCTTTTGCATTTTTTCATTCAACCAAAGTTTTTAACATAGCCTAATAAAATAAAATATTGATAAGATGAATTAATATTCTGTTTGTGATGTCCCTCACTTTAACTAACTAGCGCGTTGGCTGAAGATCGGAGCTGTTTTTAAGGCAGCTTTTTCTTTATGCAACTATCGGGGCAGTTTGGTTGAGTAAGGGCTCAGATGGTTTTTCTAATTGCTGTTTCTTGTTTATTTGGTATGAGTGCATCTGAAAGAGTTTGATCCATTAATTGTACAGTGGAAGAAAACAATCCTGAAGAAACTAAACGGATAAAGAAATGCTTGGCGTACCCCAAGGTGAAAGTTAAAGAATAACATTGTGGTATGCAGCAAATGTGTTGGGGATTATTGGGCATTTATAATTCTTTACTAATCGTTCTAAAAAGGGTATTATTTAATCACGGTTTGAAATTCATGTGTTTATTTTAGAACGATCATTCTATAATGGATTATGACGTTTGTTTTTGTTAGTATTGGTTCATGGATTTTTTAAAGGAGAAATAAAATGGCTAGAAGTAAAGAGTTTGACGAAAAGGCTGTATTAAGAAAAGCAATGGAGCTTTTCTGGGAACAGGGTTATGAAAAAACATCCATGCAAGATTTGGTGGATCATATGGGAATACACCGCAGGAGTATATATGATACATTTGGTGACAAGCGTTCATTGTTTTTAGCTTCCCTTAATCACTATGAAGAGCTCATCGTCAATGAGATGGAAAGAATAATTAGTAGCACTTCATCCATTAAACAGACGATACGTGATGTGTTTATTTTCGTACTGAATTCCATTGAACAATACCCAAAAGGTTGTCTATCAGTAAATGCAGCCATAGAATTATCTTTGCTGGACAAAGAAATTGGACGCATAGTCACAAAAATGTTTAACCGTACTGAAGATATGTTTAATAACCTTATAAAACGGGGCCAGACTAGTGGAGAGCTATCAAAAGAAATCGATTCTGATAACACATCTCGTTTTTTACACAACAATTTGGTAGGTATAAGAGTACTAATAAAAACTAATTACAATAAAAAAGAATTAGAAGGCATCATCACTCTAGCACTTTCAGTGTTGGACTAGCTTTCTTTTTTTTACCCTTTCTAGAACGTTCATTCTAAAAATAACATGAAACAAACCATCATAATGCATACTTATAAAACCGTTTTTAAATTTCTAAGGAGGAACACAATAATGACTAACTTTAAATTACCAACAGAATCAGAATTTATTGAAGCAAATGGAACTCGTTACGCATATAGAAAATTTGGTACACAAGATGGTATACCAGTAGTATTTCTTGTTCACTTTAGAGGAACGATGGAAAACTGGGATCCAAACATGCTTGAACCTATTGCAAATACACGCCCAGTAATCTTGTTTGACAATAAAGGGGTTGGTGAGACCGATGGACTAACGCCTACTACAATTGCTGATATGGCTAAAGATACAGCAACATTTATAAAAGCTCTTGGATTAGAACAAGTTGACATTCTTGGTTTTTCCATTGGTGGCATGGTTGCACAAGAGCTAGCTTTACAAGAGGGAGATTTAGTAAGAAAAATTATTATGGCAGGTACTTCGCCTGAATCTGGTATTAATCCAAATCCAGAAATTTTGGAAAGAATGAATCGTCACGGCGGAACGGAAGAAGATGGAATAAATGATTTTATGTTCTTTTTCTACGGACAAACCGAAACAAGTAAATCTGCAGGAATGGCTTCACTACAAAGAATTTTTAATCAGAAAAAAGTAAACAGTTCAGAACAAGTAAAAGAGGCACAATTACAAGCCATTGCAAAATGGGCTAAACAAAAATCCAATCATGATTATGAATGGTTACAAAACATCAAACACCCTGTACTTGTTACTAATGGTGTTAATGATGTGATGGTACCGACTAAAAACAGTTATATCTTAACAGAGAAATTACCGAAAGCACAGCTGATTATATATCCTGATTCTGGTCACGGGCACCTGTTTCAATTTCCAGAACTATTTGCAGAACACGTAAATTCATTCCTTGATTCTAATTCTTATTAAAAAGGAGTATTCATATGAGCAGATTATTTGAAACAGTTCGTATCGGAAACATTGACTTGAAAAATCGTATAGGAATGGCTCCGATGACTAGAAGTAGAGCTTTACCAGATGGTACACCGAGCGATTTAATAGCAGAGTACTATGGTCAGCGTGCTTCAGTCGGTTTAATTATAAGCGAAGGAACCCAACCTTCAGATGATGGGCAAGGTTACACTAATACACCTGGTATTTATACAGAAAATCATATTAAAGGGTGGAAAAAAGTAACTTCTAAAGTTCATGGTGAAGGCGGTCATATTTTTGTTCAGCTTATGCATGTGGGACGTGTATCACACCCTGATAACACACCTCACCACCGCCAAGCAGTTGCACCGTCAGCTATTGCACCAGGTGTGGAAATTTTCACGGCAGAAGGAATGAAGGAAATTCCAACACCAAGAGAATTGAGTGAGCTTGAGATAAAAGATGTTATCAATGAGTTTCGTATAGCAGCACGTTCAGCAATTGAAGCTGGTGCAGACGGAGTTGAAATTCACGGTGCGAATGGTTATCTGATCCAACAATTCCTTAGTGAAAACTCCAATCATCGTCAAGATGCATACGGTGGTACGATTGAGGGTCGTTCTCGATTCGCTATTGAAGTAGCTAAAGCAGTTGTTGATGAAATAGGAGCAGAAAGAACAGGCATCCGTTTTTCTCCTCAAGGAACACTGCAAGGCATTGATGAGGGGGAAAATAGCCTTGAGATGTATCGCTATTTAATAAGTGAAATAAATAAGCTTAACCTTGCATATCTGCATTTAATGCACTTCGGAAACGAGCAATTCCTAAAAGATGTGCGTCAACTTTGGGATCAATCACTTCTTGTTAACCGTCCAGGTCGTCCTCTAGATCAACTTTCGTCTGATGTAGATAATAATCTTGCAGATGTTGTCACAGTAGGCACTTGGGTACTAGCTAATCCAGACTTTGCAGAACGGATTCAATCAGGTGCTCCCCTAAACGAACCTGATAAAAATACGCTCTATGCAGGAGGAAAAGAAGGTTATACAGATTATCCTTTCTTAAAATAATTTATTTAATATGAATATCCCGTCCAGGGATATTCATAATCTTTTTTCTTAGGGTTCGTTATGAAAAGATACAAGTGCGTTAAATAAAAAAGTGGAGGATTGTAATGAAAGCTTTAGCAATTGAAAACTACGGTAAAAATCCAAATTTTTTAGACTTCCCTATGCCCAAAATAAATAATGATGAGGTCTTAGTTGAGATATATGCGGCAAGTATAAATCCTCTTGATACAAAAATTCGTAAGGGTGAATTAAAATTATTATTGAAATACAAGATGCCTTTAATTTTAGGAAACGATTTTTCTGGAAAAATTGTTGAAGTAGGTACTAGTGTCACGAAGTTTAAAGTCGGTGATGAGGTATATGGTCGACCTAGAGCAAATAAAATGGGAACTTTTACTGAATATCTCTCTGTTAACCAAGAAGATATTGCATTAAAACCTAAAAATTTAAGTTTTGAAGAAGCCGCCTCCATCCCTCTAGTCGGATTGACATCCTACCAAGCTTTACATGATATTCTGCGAATTGAAAAAGGACATAAAATATTAATACATGCAGGTTCAGGGGGAGTAGGAACATTTGCTATCCAACTTGCAAAACATATGGGTGCTTTTGTCGCAACTACAGCTAGTGATGGTACTGATTTGGTGAAATCTCTTGGCGCTGACGAAGTTATTAATTACAAGAAAGAAAAGTTCGAACATTCGATTCGTGACTATAACGCAGTTCTTGATACCATTGGGGGGGCGACATTAGAGAAATCATTTGTAACATTAAAAAAAGGAGGAAAGATTGTTTCTATATCTGGAATCCCGAATGGTCGCTTTGCTAAAGAAAACGGATTTAGCTCATTTAAAAAAAACTTATTTTCCATTGCAAGTTATAAGCTTACGAAGTTAGAAAAAAAACATAATGTCGAATACACGTTTCTTTTTATGAAGCATAGTGGAGAGCAGTTAAAAATTTTAACAGAAATGTTAGAGTCAGAAGTAATTAAGCCTACACTTGATAAAATTTTTATTTTCGAAGATGCCCAAAAAGCATTGGAGTATGCAGAGACAGGAAGAGCAAAAGGAAAAATAATACTTAAATTGAAATAATCAGTCTTATCTAACAAACCTTTCCTTAGGTAGAAAGTGTTTGTTTTTTTAACTTATCGAGGTTGCTAATATAACTAACGGGGCAGGTTAGTTTAACTTCGTAAAATTGTGTATTATAGTGATAATAAAAAGTTTTTCTAAAGGAAGATTAAATTGAAGAATAGATTTTCAATTGGAGAAATGGCTAAACTCCATAATACGACCGTAAAAACCCTTCGATATTATGATGAAATTGATTTATTAAAACCTATACATACGGATCTAAACAACGGTTATAGATATTATTCAACGGAACAATTTGAACATTTGAACACTATTCATTATTTAAAGGATTTAGGTTTTTCATTAAAGGAGATCAAGGGACATCTGGATCACAGGAATATCGATGGTTTTTTGTATCTCTTAGAGGAACAGAAACGATTAACCGAAAAAAAAATGAAAGAACTGGAACGAATTAACCGAAGGTTCCAAAATCGAATCAAGGACATTAAATTAGCACGAGAAATAAAAGAATTGGAAGTGCCATTCATACAGGAGAGGAAAGAGAGAAGGATAGTAAGATTAATGGAAATAATCAGTTCAGAACCTGAGATGGAAGTTTCCTTACGACGATTAGAGAGTCTGTCTAATATGAGTTCTTCTATATTTATTGGGGGAGTAGGTCTTACGATAAGTATTAATAATACATTAAACAACAAGTTCAATGAATATAACTCGATATTTATTTTAGTCGAAGAAGATGATTTTCAGAATCCTTTAGTGACAACTATTCCCGAAGGAATGTATGCCTGCATTTATTATAATGGAAATCACAGCGATTCACCCGAACATTATAGAAGCTTACTAAATTGTATTCAAGATAACGGTTTCCAAGTTATCGGGGATTCCATTGAAAGAACAATAATTGACCATTATATCTCCGGTAGTAAAGAAGACTATCTGACAGAAATACAAATACCAATAAAGTGTTGACCCTCCCGTTACAGGAGGGTCTATATTTTTGGATAGAACAATAATTAAAAGGAGAAATGATTATGTTTGGAACAATCTTTAATACAATGATGATAGTAATCGGAAGCATTATCGGAAGCATCTTTAAAAAGGGGATAAAAGATGAATATCACAACATTCTAATGCAGGCTATGGGGTTAGTTGCGTTGGGGTTAGGAATAAATGCACTAGTGCAACATTTACCTTCCAGCAAATATCCGGTACTTTTTATTGTAAGCTTAGCCGTAGGGGGATTGCTCGGTCAAAGGCTGAATTTAGAATCAAAATTTAATGCTTTAGTTAATAAATATTCCAGAGGTAATTTAGCTGAGGGGTTAGCGACTGCTATCCTATTATTTTGTATTGGAACGTTATCTATTTTAGGTCCTGTAGAGGCAGCGTTAAAGGGAGATTATACGTATCTGCTTGCAAATGGGGTGTTGGATGGGATTACCTCGATTGTGTTAGCATCCACATTTGGTATTGGGATAGCTGTTGCAGGAATTGTTTTATTTATTTGGCAAGGTGCTATTTATTTAATTGCTATTTTAATGCAGAACTCCATAAATAATGATCTTCTGAACGAAGTGACGATTGTAGGAGGTATATTGATAATCGCATCTGGTTTAAATATTTTGGGGATTAAGAAATTTAATACTTTAAATCTTCTACCTTCAATAATAATTCCTCCTATTGTATTTTTAGTTATTCATTTTTCTCATTTATAATATTTGTGAAATATTACACTTAAACTAACGGGTGCGTTAGCTTGGGAACAGGGGCTGCCATTTGGTGGCCTTTTTACTTAATGAACTAAAGGGACAGGTTAGTTTTACAAGGAATTGGATTATTATGCTATGATATTCAGGTTATAGTATTCAACACTCAATGTTAGGGTGGATAATTTAATGGTTTGGAATTCACATCTATCTTTAAGGAGGACTGGCCTTTGTTTACTTTTAAACAAATATTCGTAGGACTCCTGGTTATTTGGAGTCTTGCTGCTTGTGACAAGGAACAAGAACAAGTCATAAAAAATGATGAAAGGGTAGATGTAGAACAAAAAAATGAGTTGCAAGATTCTACACAACAAGAGGATGTACCCTCTTACGAAGCACCCAAGTATCATATATATGGTGGCTGGATGAACGGTGGATCTTATATACTTATCAAAAGTGATAATGACGATGGCGAGGGTAAAGACAAATTCACATTAGAAAAATTCACTAAAACGGGAAAAGATAAAATCATTAAGCATTTCCAGTTATCAGAATCTTCTGGATCAAAACTAACCGGTATAATATCTAGTAAAGAGTCAAACAGGACTTCTTTTCTAACGCTAGAATTCAATAAAGAAAAAACCGAAATAACTGTCACATTGCCAAATGAAAAACCCGTTACATATAAACAAGCAGAAATAAATCCGGAAGAATTTAATCCCGATTATGAGTGGGAGGAATGAAACCACAGTATAACGAAAAAGACATCTCCTGAACAGTAGGAGGTGTTTTTTAGAGGCGGTGATCGCTTATGAAACTAACGGGGCAGGTTAATTGAAGAAGGAAAAAGGATTTTAATGTTACTAATTGAAATTAATGTTAAAGTAAGAGTGGAAAAAAATTTTGAAAAATAAATGAGGGTATTTAATATGTTTAGGCTTAGTTTTTTGTTTCAGTTTGGTATAGCATCTATTTTACTTTTAATTTCTACTGTTTGTGCTTTATATGAAGGTAGTGCAATCGTGGAAGATCATTGGGAATGGAAGTACTCAACACCATTTTCTCAATTTTTATACGGTGAGGTAAATAGTAATAGCTCTATATCACAACTTGACTACTTTATATACGCAGTTAAATTTCAACCCACTTTTCCGGTCATTATGGTAATAAGCAGTTTATATTTGTTAATTCTTATGGGATATCATTTTTTAAAGCAACAGCATAAACGATTTGCTTATTATTTATCTTTTTTGGGTGGAGTATTATTCTTACTTAGTTATTTTATTTTTAATTCTCCCACATTTGGTGGTCAAATTCTTTTCTATATTTGGTTAGTGAGTGGTGTATTGTGCATTGTAACTGCTGTAATAATTTATTTTCGGATTTTAAATCGTAACACGAACGAAATTACAAATTAACCTTGTTGAACTAACGGGTGCTTTAGCTGAAGATCGGAGCTGTCTTTAAGGCAGCTCTTTCTTTATGCAACTGACCGGGCAGAATAGTTTAAAAAGAATTATCAAAGGAGTCGGTAAGAATGAGTTTAGCTTCCTACATTGGCTGTAATATAGAATTACCTATTAACGATGATGAATATTCAGATGATTCTTTTTACATTGGAAGATGTTTTGCAGGAGATAGCGAACTGCAAAATGTAAAAAAATATCAGTTTACTAACCCTTATGTTTACGAGGTATCAAGTAATTGGGGAATTGAGATTTCGGAATATATGAATCAAGAAACCTGTGCTGAATCAAAAGTAAAACTGTTAGAACTTTGTAAAAGAATGGACAGCTATCTTGAAAAAGGGGATTATTTTGAACTGTATAGCTGTTGGATTGGAGATGAGACTGATAAGCGAGAGGGTGAGATAACTCTCCAAATCAATAACTTTGATATTGACCAGATTGAAATACCAGAAAAAACGTTAGTGAGATTTGAAAAATAAAGGCTTCTGTGCTTTAGCTGAAGATCGGAGCTGTCTTTAAGGCAGCTTTTTCTTGTGGAACTAACGGATCAGGTAAGTTGCATAAGAGTTTTATGTTATTCGACTAACGTGGCCAGGATAAATTATCAAACTCAGTATTGTCTTATTGGATTAATATTGAGATAAGATAAGGCAATTGTTTTATATATGGGGGATGTAAAATGAGCAATTATAAAGTAGGTTATCAATGTAAATGTTGTGGAAATTATCACGATGAACTTCCCTTGAGTTATGGAAGTCCTGTTCCTGATTACTATGAGGAAGTACCATTCGAAGAACAAGAAAAACGAATAGAGATGAATGAAGATGTGTGTATTATTGATGATGAATATTTCTTTATTCGTGGATGTATTGAACTTCCAGTAATGGATGGGGAAGATCCTTTTGTTTGGGATGTTTGGGTTTCATTAAGTGAAACGAATTTTGATAAAATGATGGAGTTTTGGGAAGTTGAAGGCAGAGAAAAGGATTTGAAACCAATGTTTGGTTGGCTACAAACTTCTATTCCTTGTTATCCTGAAACACTAAACTTAAAAACAATGGTTCATACTCGTCCAATAGGTTTACGTCCTTCTATAGAATTAGAACCAACAGAACACCCATTATCCTTAGAGCAAAGAGAAGGAATTGGATTTAAAAGAATAAAGCAGATAGCAGAAGATTTGTGTAATGTAGAAGAAAAATAATAACTCTGCTTAATCAACTAACGGGTGCTTTACTTCAATAAGGAAGGTTGCTGAGGCAGCCTTTTTCTTATGGCACTAACGGGGCAGGTAGTTGAATAAGAGGTATTTCCAAATAGTTAAAAATATCACTTTATAGATAATTAAGTTGTTTAGTTTTGTATTAGAAATGCAGTACCCTCTTGTGATGGGAGGTTATTAAAGTTGTCTACTTTAAACAATATTTTAGGAATAATAAAGCTATTTATTTTCGGAAAAAGAATCATATTTCTTAGTCCAATTCATAAAAAATTGAAATTTAACTCTTCTAAGTGTATACATCTAATATCACTCATTCGTTGTATAAGTATAGGGAGGACAAAAGATGAAAAAAGAAAATGTATTAACCTCCTACCTTATCAATTTAGGAGAGGAAGTGTTCAAGCTATTACTAGCGAGAGGAGCCAAAAAGGAAGACGCAGAAGATATAATTCAAAACACCTACTACAAAATTTACACGCTATTGGATAAATTAACAGAGAGCAATATACGTCCTTGGTTTTTTAGAGTATCACTTAATCAATATATTGATTTGAAAAGGAAAAAGGAGCAGCAGAATATTTACTTAACTGAGGAAATTTATTCAAAGCTATCACATATCGATTGCGATTTTGATACCCTTTTAAATAAAGATGAGATTTTTTATTTATTAAAAGACATAAAAAAAGATTACAAAGAAATTTTCTTTTTAAAGTATTACTATGATTTTTCATATGAAGAAATTGCAACTATTTTGGATATTCAAGTAGACAGTGTAAAGCAAAAATTATATCGTGCACGTAAATTTATTCACTCAAAAATAGGAGGGCCATATTGATGGAATCTTCGTTAAATGATGCATTAAAAAGGGCTAAACGAAAACATCTACTAAAAATTATCATCACTTCAATTATTGTAGTACTAATTCTCTTACCTATCTTTTATAAAACAGGTAACTACTTTGCAGCGAAAAGCTCTACAAAGCTTCACGAAAAGCTTTTTTTACATAATGCCATTGCTGAACCTAATATTTATATCGACTCTCAAGTAACAAGTAGTTCATCGATGTTTGGGGGTAACATTATTACAAACCGTTCTAAGAATATTAATGGTTATGTAGTTCAATGGAGCACTCTTACAAGTTCATATGATTGGTTTCGAGTCAATATTGACACGAACGAGTTAGTACCGGGATTTCATTGGTCTGATACAGAGTTCTATGAGTATGATAAACAGACAAAGAGTAAATCAGCAACATTTTATCATCCATCCATAAAAAAATACTATGATGGTGTACAAAATGAATTAGGGGAAGTTTCGGAAATGGAGAACCACGTTGCAGAAGTTGCCATTTCCTTTGATAAACCATACACGTTACAGGAAATACAAGCAAAAATCCCTGATAATTTAAACATTGTATGGTTGTATATGGCATCTCCAATTAGAGATGAAAGCAAGGGGCCAGCTGGTATGCCAGTTTATGGGTTTGAACTTTCCGACAACCCTAAAGAATCATATTCAAGCTTTGTCGATGGTCTTAAAGAGTATGATTCAAATTTGGATGATGAAACAATTCAAGAATTTTTAAAGGTAAATAAAAATAAGCAATTCGGTGAAGTGAAAATTTTAGGGGTAATGCTCACTGGAAAAACAAAAAATTTCAAAGCCTTAGAGAATCAAGATTTTATCCGCGGTGCTTCAGTAGGTGCCACTGCACAAATCGTTCCTTATATTAAACCTGAAAAATAAATATGCAAGAGACCCAATAAAAATTATTTTCTTAATTATAAATAGAGAAAGTTTAAGCTTAAGACTGCTAATTAGCAGTCTTTTTTGTTATGAAGCTAACGTAAAGTGTTCTTGCAAAGAGTGGTAATGAGATTTGATCTATTTTAATACATAGAAACCACAGTTTGTGAATAAATGTACTTAAACTAACGGGTGCGTTAGCTGAGGATCAGAGCTGTCTTTAAGGCAGCTCTTTCTTTATGCAACTGATATGAACGAAACTGTCAATAAAATGTGGTGTGTTTTTATTGGTATAACACTTCTTCTTTTGGTAATTGCAGGATGTCAATCAAATAATATTGAGGAAGTAGAACTTATTTATCGTTTAAAGTTATTCCCCCATGGCAAAAATGTTTTAAAAAAGAGGTGATTTATTATAGCTACTATTAAAGTTAATGATAATGGTTCATTACGTGTATCAGGGAATGTAGAGCTAGTCGATGGTGAAGGGAATAAAATTGAAACCAAAGAAGCCTTTTCCCTATGCAGATGTGGACTTTCCGATAATAAACCTTTTTGTGACGGATCCCACAAAAGTAATTTTGAAAGCGTAGTTAGGGCAGAATAAAGCTAGTAGGGCAGAAGCTTTAGGGCACTCTTTTGGGAAATCGAACCCCAAAAAGCCGCCCGATTCATTTTTCTTTTACGAAAGAGTATGTTGTTGAACTATCGGGTGCGTAAGTTGAGAACCGGGGCTGCCATTTGGTGGCCTTTTTGCTTAATGAACTAAAGGGGCAGGTTAGTTCAATAAGGAAACCAGTAATGGTTAAAGCTCAAACCTTATTATCCAATCCAATTTTACCGGATTGTTGATTTTCGTCCATAAGTAAATTACCGTTACTAAACCCCAAACTGTTTTAAATGATGGTCAAGATGCTTATAAATTCCATGTCCCCATTGCTCGGAAGAAAGTCTTCCGAAAAAAGGATGTGGGTGACTTGTACAAGCCTCTGGTCCATTCTTTTGGAAGGTTGTAATTTTTTCTTTCAATCTTTCTCTTTCTATTTCAAAATCTTTTTTATCGGTTATTAAAATGGTTGGAATAGTAGACATATTATGTGGTAGGGGCTTGTCATTATAAAACATGGTTTTTGCAAACCGACCTATTAATAGCCCTAACCAACCTCTTGGAGGCATAGAATAGCCCATAGCAATGTCTTGGAAGGATGAGCAATGAGCTAACATTTGTGCGACATCCATTTTTCCCCATGATGGTTTTGAATTTGCGCTTAAGTTGTCGATACGTTTTAAAATTTCTTCTGTAAACAAGACCTCAAAAATATTATTCATTAGAATAACTCCTCTAATTTTGTTGATTTAAAACAGTAATTGATTATTTAATGTATATTCAACGTCAACATTATTTTATCCTTCTAAGCTAAAGGGGGACTGTTTCAAGAGGGATTGAAGTCCTGTTGGTTGAGCTAATAGAGGCAGCATTCCTGTGATAATAGAAATGGCAAATGACAAGTTTTGTGAAGGAATTTACTTAAACAAACGGGTGCGATAGTTCACTAAAAGAAAAAAGGAGAGTACATATTATAAATGGTTAATATGTGCTCTCCTTTATTTATTAAGGTTTTTATAATTTGGGTCTTGAAAATTGAAGTTCAGTTATAAAATCTCCATCCTCGAAGGGTTGCTCTGTTTTGTGCAATAGCATTGGAGAAATAAACAAATTTACCATCACAAAAAATTGTCACACTAAAAATCAATATTCTCTTAGGTAGATAATGTAAAATCCAAGGGGCGGTGTTTTTGATTCGAAGCACAAAGGACCATGTAACAATGGTGGTACCCCATAATAGTAATATAGCTTATTTCATTTAACTACTTAAAATTGTATTCTCTTCTTTGCATGCTTTAATGACTTCTAACCAATAATCCGGTTTTTGACCTTTAAACTTCTCTTTCAAATTGAATGTAGCTAATCTTTCTAATTTGTTTTTTGCTGCCTTAGACATGACTGAATTAAGATTAGAAGCTTCTAACATTTGGATAGAACCATCTAGTTCAATTGATCTTCTTAATGCATGAATAGACGTTCCCGTTACTAATCGATTCATGGTTTCTTTAAAGCTCTTGCTATCCATCGTTTCACTTATCGAATCTAAAACCAATTCTTCTATATTAAATTCATGGGCGGCCTCTAACAACTCTAGATAAAGGGCGGCTACTCCCTTCATATAAATACTACGGACTAGTTTTATAGCAGAAGCGTCGCCAGGATTCTCACTCACCTTAGTTATATCCATGCCGTATGGAGTCATTAATGCGATAAGCCGATCCACACCGTTCCCACTTGCTGAAATAGGAACTTTATGTTTATAAACTGGTAAGGGCCCTAACATTGCTGCGTCGACAAAAAATGCATTCTTTTCTTGAATGTTTTTGTTAATATTTTGTTTTACTACAGGAGTCGAAGCCGATACATCAACGTAAATACAATCTTTCTTCAGATGAAGTTTTAACACTTCGCTAACCTCATAAGCTTTATCTGCTGGTACTGCTACCATGACTACATCAACTTCATTTAATACGCCCTCGGGATTAGAATGAAGCTCCACTTGCGCTTGTATAGCCCGTTCTTTTATTTGCGGACCGAAAGTAGGATGGTCTAACATGACATCATGAGCCAGGATCTTTTCTAAACCTTCTTGTTTTAATCCGACGGATAATTCAAAGGCTGCTTCTCCAAATCCAATAAAACCTAATTTCATTCTAAAGTTCTCCCTTCTTTTTATAGTCCATACGCTTTTATTTGTTCTCTCAACCAAGGAGGTTCAATGCTTCCTTCTGGTTTACCTTGCTTGCGGGTTGTTTCATAAGCTGTAATGGTCTCTATGCGCGTTTTCTCATAATCTAGTTTTTTCTCTGCCTTAGAAAGAGCCACTTCAATCTTGTCTCTTGGAACCACAATAACACCATCATCATCACCAATGATCAAATCCCCTGGAATTACGGATACCCCTCCACAAGAAATAGGTTTATGAAGCTCACCAGGACCATCTTTAAGAGGACCGTTTGGAATAAACCCTTTTGCAAAAATAGGAAATTTTAATTCGCTAAGTGTTTCTTTATCACGTACTAATCCATCAATGATGACTCCTTCAAGTCCAATGGCTTTCGCAGCTCCTGCCATCAATTCTCCAAGGTAGGCGTTTGAAGTATGTCCTTTTCCATCCGCAACTAATACATAACCTTCTTTCCCATCATAGATAGCTTGATGAAGGAACAAATTATCTCCAGGTCTTAAGCTTACAGTTAAAGCAGTACCAACTACTTTCATACCTGGTGCTACAGGCTTTATTTTATAATCCATAGAACCTGTACATCCCATCGCATCTGATATAAGTGTAGTGTTAAGACGTTTTGCTCTTTCGATAATTTCTTCCGACAATAACGGTGCTAAGTTACTCAATGACATACACTCCTTTTACTTTTTTATGTTTCCATTAACTAAACAATTAGCTACTAAATGTAACTTGTTATCTTTGCTGTACAATCAACTAAGATAACGCTTTCAAAAATTACATAATTTTTAGTGTATTTCCTGTCTCTTCAACACTTTGTCACGTTATTTTTCTAAGTTTATTGACAAAAAAAGATTTGTAGGTCATTGGAAAATCCACTATTTTTCTTAACTTCAGTTTTAAAGTAATAAATATTACTAAAACTAGTTTGCGGGTAATATTTATTACTAATAACTTAAATGTATACTATCAGCGTTATTTATTAAAGTAAACCCTTTTTTTTAATGACATTGAAAAGAAACTGAATTTTAAGAAGAAAAAAGGCTTAAGAACAAAGAAAGCGAATTAGATTGTTAACTTGAAAGGTTCAATCACCTTTATTAGCTCATTTATTCCGAAGTGCTAAAAGAAATTAATTTTATTTACTACTTATGAAATAATCATGCATACGTTTATGGATACGTTCTAGAAGTTTCAGGTAAGGAAATTATTAATACTCTTATTTAAGGGACTCTTTTTTACATTAATAAATAAAAATGATAAAATTCAATTAAATATCGTAATAAATACTTTATTAGAATAAAAAAATATAAAATTTACACTATAATATGTTCAATTGGAGCGAATCTTATGGAAAACCCAATATTAAAATTAAAAACCAAGATATCAGAATTAACAGAAACACAAAAAAGAGTTGCGGACTATATTATTAAAAATCCTGTGGATGTCGCTTTTTTAACCGTTGATCAGTTGGCTGGAATTGTAGGAACTAGTACTACCACCATTATGAGATTGACTTTTAGTCTGAATTATTCGGGATATACTGAATTTCAAAAGGGACTTCAGGAACTTTTACGTAATAGAGCAGCTCCTCAAATTAGATTAGAGGCAAATTTAAAAGATTTAAATGAAAGTGATTTGTGGATTCGCTCTGCAGAAAGTCAACTCAATAATATTCAATCTACAGTAGAGATGATTTCCACGGAGAGTTTAAATAAAACGGTGGAAATGATTGTGTCTGCAGATAGAATATTTTGTACCAGTGTGAGAAGTGGATTACCAGTGGCACAACATTTAACTTTTGGACTTAATCGTCTACTTGGAAACTGTGAATTGATTGTTGCTGATTTAAGCGATTGGGTTGATAAAGGAATTAATTTTACTTCGAAGGATTTAGTCATCGCAACCTCTTTTCCAAGATACGCTAGAAGAATTGTTGAATTCGCGATGGCAGCTAAAGACAATAACGCACAAATTATTTCTATTACTGATAGTTATTCTTCTCCTCTAGTTAAGTATTCAGATTTAGTCTTGCCATGTAATTCTAGTAGTATCGCTTTTCATAATTCACCAATAGCATCTATGCTTGTAGCAGATTATCTTGTAAGCGCCATAGCCATCAATTATCCTGAAAAAACCAAAAATCGTCTTGATGAAATTAATTCAATTCTTACCAAAATGAATTATCACTATAGTGATTAAATTTATAAGGTGATAGGAGCAAGGATTCAATTGAATCCTTGCTCCTATCACCTTTTTATTTCTTCTAAACCAGATATCCTACTCACCATCATCTACTTCCTGCTTGATAAAAAAAGGTTTACTTTTAATAAGCATCCATGATAGTATGCTTTTAATAGTTAAAAATATTACAACATAAACTATATAAGTAAAAAATATTACTACAAAAAAAGGACGTTAATTCTTAGAGATATAGTTAGTTTTATTCAATTTCTGGTTTTTTTAAAAATATTCACCAGTACATGTCTGAATATTTCAATAAAAGTAATTATTATAATATGCTGAATGACTATTGGAATCTAAGAATCACCAATTATTGCTTTATTTTTAAAATTAAAGGTTTTTGAAAACGTTATCTTTTTGAGTTTTTTTGTTTAAAGGTAATAAATGATCTTTATGTTACTTTAACTATTAGAAAAAATTTCTTACATGTAATGAGCACTCTTTAATTAAAGTGGTGATTCATAAAAAAATTTAAAATGAAAAAGAGGTGTAATTAAGTGAATAATTTAAAACTGTAAAAATCAGATGAGACTATTAAAAGAGCAAGATACCAGCGTATTGGTAATATTATCTTAACGGATCTAATGATCAATTGGATGTATAATTACTAGTACTTCAAGATATGGTTCATAGCAACAATTATAGGGGAATTCAATAATGACATTTTTGTAAACCCTTACAATGAAATGATGTTAATAGTCCATTAAGCAGTGCTAACTTATACTATAGAAAATTTTCATATATGATTCGAAATAACGTATTCAACATGTATTCTAAAAATTCAGGGAAGATAAAGAGGGGGCATACTATGTTAACATTTCTGGGATTTGCCATGATTGTGGTATTTATGTATTTAATCATGAGTAAGCGCTTATCAGCGTTCAGTGCACTTACGGTTGTTCCAATCGTTTTTGCGCTAATTGCAGGATTTACGGATTTAGGACCGATGATGTTAAAAGGTCTCGAGACTATAGCTCCTACTGCTATTATGATTATTTTTGCCATTCTTTATTTTGGTGTATTAATTGATACAGGATTATTTGATCCACTAGTATCAAGAATTTTAAAAATGGTAGGCGGTGACCCATTAAAAATTGTACTGGGCACTGCAATTTTATCATTGGTAGTTGCTTTAGATGGTGATGGTACTATTACCTACCTTATTGTAGTAACAGCTTTTCTTCCTTTATATAATAAACTGGGTATGAATAAACTCATTTTGGCCTGCATTCCTGCATTGGCGATGGGGGTTATGAACTTGTTACCGTGGGGGGGACCAGCTGCCCAAGCTACGGCGGCGGTAAAAGTGGATATAATAGACTTGCTTTTGCCAATCATTCCTTCTATGATTGCGGGTGTGTTATGGATTTTAGGAGTGGCTTACTTCTTGGGTCGACGTGAGCGTAAGAGATTAGGAGTTATCAATATTGAAGCTTTTAACGAAGAAGAAATTGCTGCTGCAGTTGAGGTAGGAATGGACTCATCAATAAAACGACCTAAATTATTTTGGTTTAACCTAGGCCTTACGATTTTAGTATTGGCAGCTTTACTTACGGGCTTCCTACCGTTGCCTGCGTTATTCATGCTCGGCTTTGCCATCGTTATGATTGTAAATTATCCAAACTTGCAGGACCAGAAGGATCGCTTACACGCACATGCAGGTAATATATTAACTGTTGTCTCCATGATATTTGCAGCAGGTGTATTTACTGGGATTATAGATGGTACTGGCATGGTTAGCGCGATGGCAGATACCCTAATAGCAGTTATTCCAGACTCTCTCGGACCAAAATTAACAGTCATTGTTGCCCTTATAAGCATGCCATTTACATTTTTCATGGCGAATGCTCCCTTTTATTTCGGGATTATTCCGATTATGGCAGAAACAGCTGCCAACTTCGGTATCCATCCGATGGAAGTTGGACAAGCTTCTTTATTAGGACAACCCTTGCACTTGTTAAGTCCACTCCAAGGTTCTATCTATATATTAATGGGGCTTCTTGGTATAGAAATAGGTGATCATATTCGCTTTACAGCCAAGTATGCGGTAGGTACAGCATTAGTTATGATAATTGTTGGTGTATTGTTCGGAGTACTATCCATTTAATTATATAAACATAATAAATTGCAGAGAGCTAGTATTTCAAAATAGCTCTCTCTTTTATTGGTCTAGAATTACTTATTATTGTAACTATTTTATTTCACGCTTATTTATAAAGTACTAAAGTTGGTTTTACTTTTTAATAAACTTCTAATGCACCAGGCTTAAGCAGCGTACAAAAGCTTTTAAAAAAAGAAGTCCAAGAAGCTTAGTAGGCCTTGGTATAGCAATGGGTAATGGAGATGAATAATTCTTTTTTTTGCTGATCTTTACTAAAAAAACAGTGAATACGGTATAGCTTTTGCATAGAAAAAGTATGGGGTTAATTTAACTGAAAATGTATGTGAAATTTTGTACTTAAACTAACGGGTGCCTTAGCTGAAGATTGGAGCTGTCTTTAAGGCAGCTTTTTCTTATGGAACTATCGGGGCAGGATAGTTCTACAAGAAAATGTTAAATTAGAGAGTAGAAGGTGATGAGGATAGTAATTAATTACAGTTAATAATAGGGGATGTATATATGAATTGGAACTGGAATGAAACCACTATAGATTTTCCATTTTCGTCTGAAAACTTAAAGAACTTGTTAAATACCGTATGTAGAAAAGAAAACAGATTTTCACAATTTGAGTTTATTAAGTGGTGTGATAACCTCACAATGGCTTTTGAGGAAGCTGAAGCATCTAATGAACTTGGTGAAATAGCTTTTGGGATAGCACGAGATATTGAATGTCAATGGGATTTATTTTTGGTGAATACTTACTCATTAAAGGAATTGAAGAATTTAGACCTCTCAAAAGTAAAGTTACCTCAAGATTGGTTTAAAGAGTGGTTAAAGCAATTAAATGAGGAATAAAAGGTAACTCCCTATTCTACTAACGGGTGCGTTAGCTGAAGTTCGGAGCTGTCTTAAGGCAGCTCTTTCTTTATGGAACTAACGGGGCAGGTTAGTTCAACAAGGAATACTGCATTTGAAATAGAATTTATAATGTACGTTAAATAAAGAACGAAGGTTGAATGATTTTGATTAACACAGTTTTTTATATGTTCTTCTTGGTGTGATAGTTTCATACTTCTTGGAGTGGGCAGTTGTTGGGAGATAAAGTTTGATCAAAAGTCCTGTATTGATATGAAGGATTTTTTTTGTTCCGCAATCGGGCCATTTTCTTGAATAAGAAGTTGCATAAAATCCCACTTTTTTATACGGATACCAGGTGCGCGAGTGTGCACAAACGTTGATTTAACAAAGATAAAATCCTGAAAAAATAATAAATTGTGACAGGTTCTTGGCGCCCAAGGGGGTTTGTGAGGGGGAACTTCTGTTAGATTAATTATGTTAACTTAATATGAATTAGAGTATGCAAGACCTTTTTCGCAGGAATTCAATCATTTTATAACGAATTACTAGAAGAACTTTATACAAGAGGAAGGAGGAGGATTATAGTGGGGATAAAAATTGACGAATATGAACTTCTTGACATAGATTCAGGGCCTTATGGAATAACTGCTGGAAAAGATGGTGCGCTATGGTTTACACAACATAAAGCAAATCAAATTGGTCGAATGACTGTTAACGGTGAAGTCACTCATTTCGTTGTTCCTACACCCAATGCAGGTGTGCTATCTATAATCTCCACAACTCAGGGTGATGTATGGTTTACGGAAAATAGGGCGAATAAAATTGGAAAACTGAAAGTAACAGGTGAAATCATCGAATATACTCTCCCGAGTCCAAATTCAGCACCTTTTGGAATAACTGAAGGACACAATGGAGACATTTGGTTTACCGAAATGAATGGAAATAGAATAGGGCGAATTTTACCATCAGGTGAAATTATTCAGTATGAGATACCGAATCCTGGCTCCTATCCCTCTTTTATTGTTGCTGGACCTGACGGTGCCATCTGGTTTACTGAGAATCAGAGTAATCAAATTGGTCGGATTACGATGCTCGGAGAAGTGACTAATTACATTTTGCCAACAAAACATGCTGGTCCTGTAGGTATTACAAGTGGACCGGACGATGCACTTTGGTTTGTGGAAATTAACGAAAATAAAATCGGTCGAATTACTACCTCTGGAATAATAAGTGAATATACCATCCCTACTGCAAATGCTCGTCCACACGCAATAGTAACAGGGCCTGACCGTGCTTTATGGTTCACTGAATGGGGAAGTAATCAAATTGGCCGAATTACAATGCAAGGTAAAATTACGGAGTATCTAATTCCTACACAAAATGCGGAGCCACATGGAATTGTATTAGGACCTGATGGTGCCATTTGGTTCGCTGAGGAATGTAATAAAATAGGTCGGCTAAGTTTATTATAAAAATCCTGAAAGAAAGGCAGTGGATATCCATGGAATCAAATAAGCAACAAGGGCCAAATCCTAAAGATAAATATCCGATTAAAGGAAATCGGGTCGTGCAATTTATAAAAAATACAATTACTAGACCAAACATTATTGTGGGTGAATATTCATATTACGATGCAAAAAATGGTGAATCTTTTGAAGATCAAGTGTTATATCACTACGAATTTTTCGGTGACCGACTTGTCATAGGGAAATTTTGTGCCATAGCACCTGGTGTCACGTTTATTATGAATGGAGCTAATCATAGAATGGATGGTTTTTCAACCTACCCATTCAATATTTTCGGACACGGTTGGGAGAAATATGCGCCAACGTTAGATCAGTTGCCGTTTAAAGGTGATACCATAATTGGAAATGATGTTTGGATTGGAATGGATACTGTCATTATGCCTGGAATAAAAATAGGGGATGGTGCAATTGTAGCAGCCAAATCGGTTATTACAAAAGATGTGGAACCTTACACTATCGTTGGAGGAAATCCTGCAAAGAAACTTAATACCCGTTTCTCAGAAGAAATCATTAACGAATTGCTGGAAATTAAATGGTGGGATTTAGATATTGATATCATTTCTGCTCATATTGATGTGATAGTAAATGGAGATATGGAGAATCTAAGAAATTTAAAAAATAAAATATGACAAAATAAAAACTGTCTATAAGGCCCAGTGACAGAGTTCTTGCTCTAATCCGTCAAATGTTTTATATAAAATGCAAACTAATAGGAGGATTATCATGGTCTATGTCGCACTGCTTAGGGGAATCAATGTTGGTGGGAAAAATAAAATTAACATGAAGTTGCTTAAACAAGCTTTTGAACGAGTGGGTATGAGCTCTGTAGTTACATATATCAATTCAGGTAATATTATTTTCACAGTGAATGGCCAATCAAAAACAACAATATCCCATATTTTAGAAGAGGCTATACATACAAACTTCGGATTACAAATCAAAGTTTTAGTCCGTAGTTTTGATGATGTTAAAAAAGTCATACACTCCCTTCCAGAGTCTTGGACGAACGACCAACAGATGAGAAGCGATGTGCTGTTTTTATGGGACGAAATTGATGATGAGTCAGTGCTTAATAAGCTGGTCATCAAACCAGAAATTGATACGGTGAAATACGTTCCTGGAGCCATTCTATGGTCGGTTGATAAAAAAAAAATTACCAAATCCGGTATGACTAAACTCGTTGGTTCAAAGGCATATCAACAAATAACAATCAGGAATGTAAATACAACTCGCAAAATATACGAACTTATGCAAGCTGCAGAGGTGTGAATTACATGATACTAGCAAGAACTATTTTCTAGTAATTGGAAACTATCTGACGAATTAGAGCAAGAACCCTGTCACTGGGCCTATAACACTCGTTATGGTAACAAAAAAGGTTAGGTGCTTTTTTAGATATCCAACCTTTTTGTGCTGATATGACACTTTATGAAAGTTCTGCAATAAACACCAGTTGACTTAAATTAATCAATCTTCAACAATAGGGCGCGATTCTTTAATAAGAATCGCTTTTCTTAATGAACTAACGGGTGCGTTAGTTCATTAAGGAACACAAAAATGATCAATCTTTTTTATAAAAGAATAATCCAATTAAATAGTATAAGGGCATGTTTTGATTAATTCTTTTTCAGAACATGCCCTTTCTATTTATTCATTTATCAAGATTTCTTGTATTAGTTTGATCAATTAGTTTCAAATCTAAATAAGATCAATTTTAATAGGTTATTGGACGTAGAATAATGAACAGGGTTCTATAACGTGAATGGTGACAAAAAAGACTTATTCAAAGCGCCATGACATGTGTTCAGAAAAGGACGAGTTTTGGAACAAAAAATAAAATGTGTGCTTTTTTAAATTTGTTCAGTAATAAAATCCGTTTATCAAATATCTAGTATTGTGGAACTAAAAAGACAAAATGGTACCCTTTTTTAAAGGGAATTATTACACACTTGGAGTATATAAGATGAACTGGAATTCTTAAGTATCCAATTAATTCAATTTTTTTGGCAAAGAAAATTTATAAAAATTATTTTTGGATGTGTCGATTTTGTTTATAGTGGTTCGTCGTCTTATTAGAAGCGGATATAATCCGTAAATATTGGAAGCTAAATATCTAAAAATCAGTTGCAACGATAAAGGAGGAAAAATTTATGTATTCAGTAACTTCAAAAGACGGAACGAAAATCGCTTATGACAAAGTTGGCCGAGGACCAGCTCTAATCCTGGTAGCAGGTGCCTTTAGCTACAGAAAATTTCCGCAGCAGGTGGAATTGGCTAACCTGTTGTCCGAGTACTTCACGGTTTACAACTACGACCGCCGTGGCCGAGGAGATAGCGGTGATACACAGCCATATGATGTTGGGCGAGAAATTGAAGATCTTCAGGCTTTGATTGAAGAAGCCGGTGGATCGGCATATGTTTGGGGATTATCTTCGGGAGCTGTTCTAGCCCTATTAGCTGCAAAGAAAGGGTTAAACATTACTAAATTGGCTCTGCACGAACCGCCTTTCGTGGTAAAAACGGAGGATCGTAAGCCGCCGAAAGATTTTACAAGGCATACTGCTGAACTTATTTCCAAGGATAACAGAGCTGAAGCAATTAAGTACTTTATGACTAAGGGCATGGGGGCACCATCATTTGTTGTCAGCATGATGCGGATTATGCCAGGTGTGTGGTCTAAGCTTATGGCGGTTGCACATACGCTTCCATATGATGCTGCTTTGTTGGATGGCTATATGGAAGGAAAGGAACTGTCTGCTGAATGGTGGAGCAGTGTTACAATGCCAACGTTGGTATTAGAAGGGACAGAGAGCCCTGCATCTCTTCGTCATAGTGCTCAAGCATTGGCAAACGCACTCCCCAATGCGCAATTGTTGAGTAAAAAAGGTCTCGGCCATACTAAGAAGCTTGATACAAAAAAGATATCACCGGAGCTTACAGTATTTTTTACGGCTAATCACTAATTAGGCAAAAAATTTTCACAAAAAGTATGAAAAAAATAATTTCGATTGTTGATTTAACAGCAGGTATTCGTTGTATAAATAGAAGCGGATTTACTTGCAATTTTACACCTATTAGAATGAAGCTTCCCCATAAAAAATAGGAGGTTATTTACTTATGAGATTTATGATGATTGTAAAAGCGACTACAGACTCAGAGGAAGGAAAAATGCCTACCCCGGAACTTATTGAGGCGATGCAGAAGTATAACGAAGAATTGGTGAAAGCGGGTGTTTTATTAGCAGGAGATGGATTACATCCTAGTTTAAACGGAATAAGGATTTCCTATCCGGAACCAGGTAGTAAACCAAAGATTATGGACGGTCCGTTTACGGAGGCAAAAGAATTAATTGCGGGATATACCTTGATTGAAGTTAAATCAAGAGAAGAAGCTATTGAATGGGCATTAAGGATGCCAGATCCACATGGATTTGGACAGGGAGAAATTGAGCTTAGACAGGTATTTGAGGCGGTGGACTTGACAGATAATCCAGAATTCCTGGAAAAAGAAGCAGCACTTCGGAAACATGTAGAGGAGCGAAAAAAGTCGTGAGTTTGCCCGAAACACAACGAACGATTGAAGCGATATGGCGAATAGAGTCACCAAAACTCATTGCAAAGTTAACCGGGATGGTACGGGATATTGGTCTTGCAGAGGATCTGGCTCAAGATGCCTTGGTGATTGCTCTTGAAAAATGGCCGCATGCCGGGATACCAGACAATCCTGGTGCATGGCTGATGACGACGGCGAAACGGCGTGCGATTGATCTTTTGCGAAGAACGAAGATTCGTGATCAAAAGTATGTAGAGATTGCTAAAAATACGGATTTATATACTGAGGAAGACATAGATCATGTTCTGGATGAGGAGATTGGTGACGATCTCCTTCGTCTGATTTTTATGACCTGTCATCCAGTATTATCACAGGATGCCAGAGTTGCCTTGACACTGCGCCTGTTATGCGGACTTACCACGGAAGAAATTGCGCGTTCATTCCTCGTCGCGGAATCAACCATTGCTCAGAGAATTGTCCGTGCTAAGAGAACCCTTAACGAAAAAAAGATTCCTTTTGAGGTACCTCTTGGAGAGGAACTTAATGATCGCCTGTCGACCGTACTTGAAGTAATTTACCTTATGTTTAATGAAGGATATTCAGCAACTTCAGGGGACCACTGGATTCGTCCTTTACTATGCCAAGAGGCACTGAGACTGGGACGTGTCCTTGCCGAGATCGCACCTAATGAACCGGAAGTTCATGGACTAGTTGCTTTAATGGAAATTCAATTTTCCCGGTTCAAAACTCGAATTAATTCGAAAGGAGAACCTGTTCTTCTTATGGATCAAAACCGGGCACAGTGGGATCAATTATTGATTCGCCGTGGTTTGGCAGCACTGGAGCGCAGCCGGAAGTTAGGGCGTTCACTTGGGCCATATTCATTGCAGGCAGCCATCTCTGCTTGCCATACTCAGGCACCGACTCCAGAGGAGACAGATTGGCCACGAATTGCTGCTCTTTATGAAGCTCTTTCGATTGTAATGCCCTCGCCAATCGTAGAATTAAACCGGGCAGTTGCTATATCCATGGCATTTGGTCCGGACATTGGCATCCAGATTGTAGACGAGTTGAATGCTGACCCATCCTTAAAGAAATATCATCTATTGCCGAGTGTTCGCGGGGATCTCCTGGTGAAGCTAGAGCGTTACGATGAAGCTCGGACAGAATTTAAACGTGCTGCATCACTAACCCAGAATGAAAGTGAACGAACCCTTCTACTTAATCGCGCAATGGAATGTGGAAAAGGAACATCTACATAAATTTTTTTCCCAGCCTTGTCGATTATCTCGTTCCTTATTCGTCGTGTTGGTAAAGGAATAGTTGAGTAGCCTGTTCTGCTCTTCATTTCTTCCAACTTAAACGAGGAGGGGAAAACAATAAGATTTTTATTGATTATCAAAGCCGCAGAGTACTCGGAGGCAGGACTAGCCGACGGAAAGGATTACTGCGAGGCAATGATTTCGTATAAGAAGTCACTGGCTAAAAAAGGTGCACTTCTTGCCGATGAAGAGCTTCAGCCAAGTTCAACCGGGTTAAGAATAACGTATCCAAAGAAAGGTGGAAAACCACAGGTATTGGCTGGCCCGTTTCCGGTAAATCAAGACCTTATCATGGAATATATGTTGATTAATGTGAGTACGGAGGACGAGGCGCTAAACTGGGCGCTAAGAATGCCGGTTCCAAAGGTGAGAGGCAAGTACGAGATAGAATTGCGAAGACTAAAAGAGAAACTAGAGTCCATACAAGACCCTGGAATAAAGGCGATGGAAGCCTCTTTACAAGATCAGCTTAATATGTTGAAAAATTTATAATGTCAATTTCGTAAAGTTTATTTGTTTTATTCAAGAAAAGATTTTTCAGGCAGTATATAAACCCTATGAAAAGGAGCGTGTGTAAAAATGAACCAAGAAATAACTGATTTTATTGATGCATTAAAAGAACCCTGGCAGGGAGAAATTGCCACTAATCTGCGGGAGGCCGTCCACAAGGCCATACCAGATGTACATGAACGCATTCAATACAAAAAGCCACATTTTCTAAAAAACGGAAAGTACGCTGCTGTTATCTCGACATCTAAAGCAGCAGTCAGCTTTACCATTTTTAATGCCGTCACATTGGATCTTCCAGAAGGCATGTTCGATGGACCTCCAGAAAGAAAGACAATGAAGCTCCGTAAAGGGGATACGATTGATTTCGAACAGCTTGTCTTATTGGTTAGTCAAGCCTCAGAAGCACTTTAATTACAATTCAATTCTATGAGATTGGATGTGAATATTAAGAAACCCAGCTAATCTTCTCATGTGAAGATAGCTGGGTTTTTAAAGTTGGATGTGCAAAATAACACTTAAATATACGCAAATTATCAGTTAAAGTGACATATTTGTTAATTTATCCTTGTTTATTATCTAAAAGTTAGTCTATAACTAAATGTATAAAAGTTCTTAGACTTATAGACAAAGGATGATACATATTGTTAATTGGTTATGCGAGGGTTTCAACTACTGGCCAAGATTTAGAAACACAAAAGGAAATTTTGGAAAGTGAAGGGTGTAAAAAGCTTTTTGTTGAAAAAGTAACCGGAACAAGTACAAAACAAAGAGCCCAACTTTATGAAGCTATTGAATTTGCACGAGAAGGGGATACATTAGTAGTAACTAAAATAGATCGTTTAGCTCGTTCTATTATGGACTTGAGTAAGATAGTTCATGAACTAGCTGAAAAAGGGGTTAATGTAAGATTTGTAAAAGAAGATATGAAGTTTGATGGTTCAAACGAAGGAAACAGCTTACAAACACTGCTTTTTAATATTTTAGGTTCATTCGCACAATTTGAACGGATCTTATTGTAGAAAGAACTACAGAAGGTCGGGAGAGAGCTAAGAGGCAAGGGAAACATATGGGAAGACCAGGGCAAGATGAAAAGACTTTAAAACGTGCTATTAAGCTATATAATGAACGTGAAACAAACGGAATGAGTGTAAAGGACATTGTAAAAACTACAGGAGTTCCACGTTCCACGTTATATGCAAAGATTAAATGATTCTTAAACTGAATCCGGGGCTGCCATTGGGTGGCCTTTTTGCTTAATGAACTAAAGGGGCAGGTTAGTTGAACATTGCTTTGACCTTTGTTCAACAATTGGGCCATTTAGTTGAAGATCTCATCAGATAAGCAATAATATTTAAAGGAATAATTCATTCTGATAAAGAATATTAAAAACGTGATGACAAGGAGGCGATTGTATGGCAAATCATGTAGAAAAACTATATAACTATCATGTATGGGCAAATCAACGGATTATTGATCATCTTAAGACACTTTCTCCTGAGAAATATCAAAAGGAAATGAAAAGTGTCTTTTCTTCTGTTTCAAAGGTTTTATCTCATCTCTATTTGGTGGAATATGGATGGCTTAATACCCTAGAGGGTCAGAGTATGAATGAAGCAATGCAATCTTCATTTCAAATTCAAGAAAAGATTGAGAAACTGCCCATTGAAGACTTAGAAACGGAATTTCACACTTTAACATCTCGGTTTAAATCCTTTTTGACCAGACAGGAAGATATGGAAAAGAGAATAATGTTGGATAATCCATGGGCAGGATTAAGAGAAACAAGTATATCTGAAATGGTCTTACACGTTGTGAATCATGGAACCTATCATAGAGGGAATATTTCAGCTATGTTACATCAGTTGGGTGATTCTTCAGTTATGACTGATTATGCTTTTTATTGGTATTCTTGAAATGTTATTCATTATAAATAGGCAAGAGAAGAGTAATCCATTTTTTCTTCAAAAAGGTGACGTTAGTTGAGGATCGAGAGATGTTTACACAGATCTTTCTTTGAGCTAACGAATAACTTTAATCAAACAATTGTTGATCCAAAGTAATCTCACTCTTCTACGATATTTAACATTACCAGCAAGAATAAGTTAATTGCCTCCACAATACCGGCTAATATGAGCTTCTTGTTTATTCAAGAAAAAGGCGCGATTCTTTAATAAGAATCGCTTTTCTTAATGAACTAAAGGGGCAGGATAGTTAAAGAAGGAATTTCCATTTTCTGCACAAATGAAAAGGTGTTAAATGGTATGATTAAATAAAAAATTGTACCAACATAATTTTTAGGGGGAAATATATTCTTGAAGATAGTTAGAATTATCTTAGCAATAATTGTTCTTGCTTTATCAGCCTATCAGCTAATTACTGAAAATTTTGAGTTGATGCCGTATTCTATGTTGTTCTTGGGGGCAATGATATTAGTTACAGGATTATCCGAACTTCAAAAAGACAGAAAAGGCTTTTGGGGATATATGAGCATTGTTATCTCTTTATTTATTTTCTGTGTTTACATACCGGATATCTTAATGAACTAACGGGTGCGTTAGCTGAAGATCGGAGCTGTCTTTAAGACAGC
>NZ_JBYCZT010000011.1:0-237102 GCF_057586375.1 Peribacillus sp. SRI_006
TATGTGATATGCATTCCCCTTTTTTTATACATAGACGTCCTGTTATACATGGCCTCGTTTGGTTCGAAAACGTTTATCTGATTCAAAAAAGCGACTTCACCATATAGAGGGCTGTGATCCAAATGATAATTGCAGAAATTTTATTTAATATTCCAAGGAATTTTCCAGATGTATCAACCTTTTTCAGCAATCTTCCCGCAAGACATAATCCGTGGAACCAGCACCATGACACAAAGATGCACGTCATGGTGAAAATCATTTTATCTTTTCCTGAATAAACAAGTGAGCTCGAACCGATTACACCTATCGTATCCAGGATTGCATGCGGATTCAGTATTGATACGGATAGAGCAAATACAATTTGTTTTTTTGTCGACATCTGCATGGATTGGACACCTGACTGTGAGTTTGATTTGGCAAACCAAATCTGAAAGCCCATATACAATAAAAATATAACGCCGATTATGATTAATGTAAGGCGCAACCAATCGTATTGCATGACAATCAACGATACACCTAAAATAGCTAACAGAATGAGCACCGTATCACAAATTGCAGCCGTGATCGTTGCTGGCAATGCTTTTTTTATTGTAGGTTGGATTGCTCCTTGATTAAAAATGAAAACATTTTGCACTCCCAATGGAAGTATCAGCCCTAATGCCAATAATAATCCATGAAAAAATGGCCCCATATGAATACCCCCTTCCTTCATATTCAGTATAATGAATTAAACAAAGGAATTGACCATCCAATTGGTTGGTCTTCAAACCAACCAATTTATAATGAATATAGAACATGAAAGGAGTGGTTTTCGTATGTTTATCGAATGGGGACCAAACCGGTCTTCCGCGCAATCACTTCACCAACAAATAGTAGATTGGATCAAACAACAAATTACACGGGGGGAATGGCCAGTTGGCACTAAGCTTCCATCACAACGCTCATTGGCCGACTCATTTGGCGTAAACCGAAGTACCATCATCACAGCCATAGATGAGTTGATTGCAGACGGATTATTGGAAACTAAGCTTGGCTCTGGCACATTCGTTTCCAATAATACATGGAATGTGCTCGTCTCCAGCAAACAGCCCGACTGGAAAAACTATGTCCGGAATGGCCTTCATGAACCTAATTTAAAAACGATTCAGGATATTAATCAGTATGAAACGGACACTGCCATCATCAGACTAGGCACTGGTGAATTATCTCCAGCTCTATTGCCTACAAAGCAAATCGAAAAGACGTTGCGCTCCACTTCCTTTGATGCGCACTCATTAGGATATTCCGAACCCAAGGGTAACAAGAGACTTCGCCAATGTATAAGTGTTTATTTAGAAACAAAAGGGATCAACGCAAGTCCCAGCTCCCTCATGGTCGTTTCTGGCGGGCTTCAGGCCCTCCAGTTGATTTCAGTTGGTTTACTTCAAAAGGGATCGATGATTTTACATGAGTCCCCTTCCTATTTAAATTCCGTCCACCCTTTTCAATCTGCCGGCATGCATTTAGTAGGTTTATCAAAACAAGGACGTGAAAGTATCCCGACACAAATGAAGCGCATCAATGGACGGAAGAAAGCGTCACTGTTTTATACTGTCCCAACGTTTAACAATCCAACGAATACTACATGGTCAAAAGAAGAAAGACTTAACCTCCTATCACTATGCAAAAAAGAACAGATCCCGATTATTGAAGATGACGTATATAGTGATTTGTGGTTTGGTGAGGAACCGCCGCCGCCATTAAAATCCCTTGATGTAGATGGCCTTGTATTGCACATTGGCAGCATGTCCAAAACATTAAGCCCAGGATTGCGCATCGGCTGGATTGCTGGCCCCATAACTGTGATTGAACGTTTAGCGGACATTAAAATGCAAATGGATTACGGTTCCAGTGCACTTTCCCAACACCTTGTGGCAGAATGGTTAGCAACTGGTCAATATTCAAAGCATATAGAGTGGCTAAGGCAAGAGTTGATGGAACGCAGGGATTTTACATTAACTCTTCTCAATCAATATTTTAAAGGGCTGGCCGAATGGCAAATACCTCAAGGCGGATTTTATATATGGCTTAAATTATGTAAACCCATCGTGAATCCAAACCTTTTCAAGCAAGCGATAAAGGAAAACATACTTCTTAATCCGGGATACATATACGAACCAAATAACCATACACATATACGGCTTTCATATTCATACGCCTCGGAGGAACAATTAGCTTATGGCATCCAAACCCTTTCAAAGATCATTCGGCGGTTGGTTTGACATCTCCAAGGATAGGAACGCTCATCATGGCGAAACATTAATGGAGCTGCCGTGGCAGCTCCAACCATATCACTTATTGGCAGCTTTCATTTTTACGTTCCGCTCTTTTTGCTGGATGATGAAAAAAGAATGGTGATAGCCATGATTGATCATGATGTGATCGAGGATTGCAGTAAGCGCCTCCCCCTTATTCAGCTGATAAGTCTCTGAACTTTCCTCAATGATGACTTTTCCTTGGTGGGGGTCATAATTAATAGATGTTTTAGCACCACTTTCAAAAAAAGAAAGGGTTACCTCCTGACATAGAGGAAAATCCTGATAGGGTGAATCTGAGCGGGGATCCTTTTCAAAGGGAGAATGGACGTGCTGAAGTGCATCAAAGAAACTCGTTTTTGTAAGATATGACCTGTCGCTTCCTCTCCTTTCGAATTTCACTGTAATTGCAATACTAGTTACTTTATTGCTAGATTTCTTCTTATAATTCATAGATACCCTCCTTTTAATAAACCCTTTATACCTAATTCTTTTATCCTATTCGATATACCTGCCGGATAATGAAAAAACTTCCTCACCAAGAGATTTCCATATTAACACGGTGAAATTACAGTAAACTACTCCAGCTTCACGAAAAATTCAAAATCCGGATATCTTATTACGCAAAAACGGCCCTCTTGGGTAAGAGGGCTTAGACTATAGAACAACTCGATAATAATTGATTTTGCCTACAGTTTTTTTGAGGGTTAGTACAATTGAAACGTTGATTTCCACTCCAGGCACTCGCTTTCCGCGGGCGGTCGGGGAGCCTCCTCGGCTTGCGCCTGCGGGGTCTCCCTTGGACATGCTTTTCCCGCAGGAGTCCCGTACCTTTCGTTTCAATCAACTGGTATTTTTTTTAAAAGCATACTGTAGGCTTCGTACAAAAGGTGCTTCGAAATGGATTAACCCGAACCATGAAGAAAGGAAGAATTGTTTATCCTCCATTAATTTTTACCTTTTCATATGAAATGAAATCCTCATTAGCTAGAAGAAATCACTGGAACTTATTAAGAAAAAACTGTAGGCAAACTCGCTTTCTTCGTATTTGTCCACAAAAAACAGCCCTCTTGAATAAGAGGGCTGCGTTTCGTTTATTTTTTTGCTTTATTGATGTTAAAGGATTTTTTCGATTCATTTCCTGCAAGATCGGTCACCTTAAATTCAATCTTGTTGTTGCCAGTCTTAAGCGGCAGTTCCAAATCCTCTATCTTTTTCTTATAGGAACGCATTTTGTATGGTTCCTTGAATTCATGATAGAATATTTCACTTCCGTTCAGGTAAAGGCGGATTTCATCGAAATTATCTTCTACCGTCACGTCCACTTTTGGATTTTTGCCTTTGAATCCCACAGTTTCCGGTACGCCTTTAACTTTTAAACCCGGCTTTGTTGCATCGACCATTATCGTCCTTTTAAAGGAAACCGTGTTATCCCATTTATCGGTTGCTTTAACGGTGAAGCTTTGGACACCATCTTCGAATTTCTTTTCATATGAGAATTCATATTTTTTATTCGTTTTGTTATACGTTGCAGGTACCGTTTTATTGTCGATTTTAAATTCCTTTATTTCCGACGCTTCTTCAATTTCTCCTGTTATTTTGATTTTATTTTTATTGTTCACGCTCAAGGCTTCAGGACTCTTGATCTTTACAGCTGGTGCATGATTATCGATTGGAGCCGAATCACCGGCCAATTCGGTTTCAGCCGTTTTCTCATTACCTGCATAGTCGATTGCCACAACCTGAACCTTTTCCCCTTTTACATCAGGTAGGGTGAATTGTTTAGCATTCGCCGGGAGCGGCTCTTCCATAATGGATGCTCCATCGACTTGTACATCGTAATAAGCAAGCCCTGAACCATTCAAATTATCCTTACCTTGGATGGTTAAAACATTGCCCTTTTTCGAAATCTTGACCGTCGGCTTTACCGTATCGATTTTGATTGGCATTTTAACCGTCTGCCATTTTGCACCCTCGTAATCTATCATCGCTTTGATTTCAAAATAATAGACCCCATCCTTAGCGAGTGCATTATTGATTTTACCGTCCCATTTACGGGCCGGATCCAGCGTGTATGCGGTCCCTAGTCCGCCATCATAATAGTCCTTGCGTACATTATTCTCTGTGCGAAGTTTCCGGACTGATTTGTTTTCACCATTCAATATATTGTATTCTACCTTTTTCGCATTCCTTAAGAATGATAGGACAGGCACGAAGTCATCCTGTGCACCATCGCCATTAGGGGAAATCGCGATATTTTTGCCATTGAATGTTTTCCCCGCAGGGTCATAGCCAAGATACGTGAAATCTTCACCTGCTGTTGATACTCCCCCTGCCATGCCATAGAAAGATTCTTTGTCATATTTGGTGCCATCCAGGATCGGGGCTTTGTCCCATTCCCCTTTAAATCCTACATACGGTACATTCAGTTCCGGATTCGTATCGGCTGGATCCTTCAATGAGATGAACCCTTCAACAAAATAGCCGTTTGGAAACACCTTGTCAATATCTACAAGAGTTTGAAGGTCATCACCAAGTACCTTTGCGTCGGATATGTCCACTTTCACTTCGAATGTAATCGATTTTTTTGCAGGAACGGTAATCTTATTTGTATTTTTATTATTGATTTTAATCGTAGCGTTCTTAATTTCCTGTGCTTCCAGCACGTTAGCGGAATAGCCCAGTTGTCCCTGGATTGCATAGTCTGTTTGGATATTTCCTTTTACATCATACTTGACTGCTTTGTTGCTGAAGTTTTCAACCTTTAAAGTAAAGGCGAACTTATTGCCGACCTCCTTCATGGCAACCTTCGCTTCTTTCGTGAATGCCTCGGTCACGACAGCAGGTGTTGACAATGCGGATTGCAGCTGCATGACCCCGGCTCCCTGCCTGCGAGGCGAGTAAGGATTTTTCCAGTCAAGTGCCTTATTGACGACCCCCTGATCCGTTAATGGTTTTGATGTATTCATCATCAGGTTCTTCGCTAAATTAGCCCGGGCCGAGCCTTCTAATTTAAAGTCTTTATCCACTCTTTCCAGAACCAGTGCCGAGCCGCCGGAAACATGCGGCGCCGCCATCGAAGTACCGCTCATCATTCCATATTCATCATTGTTCAGCGTTGAATAAATTTGTCCGCCCGGAGCGGTGATTTCCGGTTTGAAATCCAAGTTCGGTGCGACTCCCCATGAACTGAATGAGCTCATTTTCCCTGCTTCTGGATTTACAGCTTTTGTTTTATCACCATTAAAGGTAATCATCACCTTTTCGCCATCCGCTAAGGCCGCTTTCAGCTTCGCACCATCCGATTTCAACATGAACAGCTGGGGAATGGTGATGCTTGGATCTGTAGCCATGGAAATATATCCGTCAGCATTATTGTAAATTATGACTCCTGTCGCTCCTGCTGCCTGGGCATTTTGCGCCTTTTCTATAAAAGAAAGCGTGCCGCGCTCGATGAGGGCGAACTTGCCTTTAACATCCACTTTGGAAATCTCCTCTGGCGTCCCAAGACCAGCAGCCACCAATTCATGTGATTTATCCTTCAAGGCATTGGGATGCACGCTTGAAGCCGACATGAATGGGGCTTTTCCTGCTTGACCGTTTATTTCATAAGTCGCTGCATCCAAATCCATATAATTATTCTCTACCGATGCCACTTGTACAGAATCGTAAGCAAGTCCAGGTGAACCTGAAACGCCAATGTCCGGGTTCGAGGCTGATGGGTTGGCAAATCCATTTCCAAAGTGTGCCGAGTTTCCTGCTGAAATCGACATGAGGATCCCATTATCAACAGCTCTGGATACCGCCTGCTGCTCCGGATCGTCTGCCGATACAAAGCCTGCAGTGGAGCCAAGGCTCATATTCAGCACATCCGCCCCAAGAATGATGGCATCGTCAATCGCCTTAATATATATATCGCCCCATGTTGTCTGCATGTCGGGATCATTTCCGAAGACCTTTAATGCAAGCAGCTGGGCTTCAGGAGCAACCCCTTTAATGCCGCCATTCTCTTCATCTCCATTGGCTCCGGCAGTACCTGCCACATGCATCCCATGCATGGAAGCCTCTTCACCAAGGTCAAGGATTTCTTCATTTTCATCCATGTAATTGTATCCATAAGGAACCTTGGCCGTATAGTAATTGCCTAATAGATGGCTGGATTCCTTCATCGCGCTGATTTCACTTTCAGTCAGTTCAGCCTTATTCTCGTCGTTCAGGACCATATCACGGTGAGATGGGTCGATTCCAGTATCAATAATCCCGACGACCATCCCTTCCCCTTTATATCCATATTCCCGCCATGCTTCCTGGGCTTGGACAAGCTCTTTGCTATATAGCATGTCGGGTTTCTCTGCAGGACGTTCATATTCATTCGCTATATGTACTTCAGCAACTTCAGGCATGGCTTCCACCTTTTTGATCTCACCATACTGAAGTTCACCGCTGAATCCATTGACGACTGTCGTAAAACTCTCAAGTTCCTTGAAAGCTATTTTTTTCTCTTTCACCTTTTTTTTCAATTTCTTCTGAGTAGCTAGCTTTTCAGACTTTAATTGTTGTTTCTTATTTTTTGATAATTGTTTAAAAAGCTTTCCTTCTTTCGAAGCGGTTTCTATTGCCGGGGCTTCCTTCATCTCTACGATGACCCTGACCTTCTCATTGCTTTTGTATTTCTTCCCCATGTCATTTTTCTTCAGCTTTATAATGCTTTCCTGATTCTTCTTACCTGCACCGCCCGAGCCTGTCGGGGGATCTGGGAGCTTGGCTGCGGAAACGCTTGCAGTAAATACTAATAGAAAGATTGCTAGAATGGACAAGCTACGTTTGATCAATGAACTTTCCTCCTCTAAAATAAACAATTTTTGGAATATTCTTACTGAGTATAAAAGTATCACAACTTTTGGGGTGATTTTAAGGGGTAATAGTCACTATTTTCCTATTTAGAACTAGGATTTTTTTATTATTTTTCATATTTTGTTAGATTTACAAGATAAACGGCAAAAAGATGGTGATGTTAAACTAACATCACCCTTTTACTTCTAGTTTTTCATTCTTGGATCCAAGGCATCACGCAGCCCATCCCCCATTAGGTTAAAGCCGAGTACCGTAAGCATGATCGCAAGTCCAGGGAAGAGAACCGTCCATGGCGCTTGAATGATGAACGCCCTGGAATCGGCGAGCATTTTCCCCCACTCTGGTGCTGGCGGCTGTGCACCGAGACCGAGAAAGCCGAGTGCTGCGCACTCAATGATGGCTGTTGCAATCGCCAAGGTACCTTGAACAATAATCGGTGCAAGGCTATTCGGAAGGACGTGGTGAAGGAGAATGCGGCCGTCCCCCATTCCAATTGCCTTTGCAGCCGTTACATATTCCTCTTCTTTCACCGTTAAGACCCGTGATCGTAAAAGCCGGCCGAATATCGGGACATTGACGATGGCGATGGCAATAAGTGCGTTGCGAAGGGAGGGCCCCAAAACGGCAACGACAGCAATGGCAAGCAAGATACTAGGAAAGGCCAGAATAATATCAAAGATCCTTGATATGATCGTATCTATCCACCTGCCGTAATAACCGGCAATGATCCCCAAAAAAGACCCAACCACAACAGATCCGGCAACAGATAAGAAGCCGACCCCTATTGAAATGCGCGAGCCATAAATGACCCTGCTCAAAATATCCCGGCCAAATTCATCCGTTCCGAACCAATGCTCCGCAGACGGGGCCAAATGTTTATCACTTAGCTTTTGCCCATCAAATGAATAAGGTGCTATAACGGGCGCGAAGATGGCGATTAAGATGAAAAATGAAACAATCCCCAGACCCACGATGGCTACCTTGTTTTTCCTAAAGCTTTTCCAGCCTTCCTTCCAGGGAGAGATGACTTTTTCCTCTGCCTCTTTTGGAGGAAGGATTGGCGGAGTATTCGTTGCTATTTCAGGCATGAGTTTCCCTCCCTATTTATACTTAATCCTAGGATCGATCACTGCGTACAACAAGTCCACAACTAGATTAATCATGACAAACAAAAAGGCGATGACGAGAATTCCGGACTGTATCACCGGATAATCCCGAGATAGGATTGCATCATAAATATATGTACCGATACCTGGCCATCCAAAAATGTTTTCCGTTAAAATGGCGCCGCCTAAAAGTAATCCTGTCTGCAGACCGATAACCGTCACCACTGGAATCAAGGCATTCTTAAAGGAATGCTTGTAAACAACCCAAAACATTTTCATTCCTTTAGCACGAGCCGTACGAATGAAATCCGATCTCATGACTTCCAACATGGACGAACGTGTCATCCTTGCAATAATCGCCATCGGAATGGTAGCAAGCGCTATCCCCGGCAAAATGAGATGCTTGATCACCTCGAAAAACTGATCAACCCTACCAGCCATGAGTGTATCTATCAAATACAGGCCGGTTATGGCCTCAACAGGATCCCTGATATTGTCCCGCCCTGTCGTCGGAAGTAAATCCCATTGAATTGAAATGATGTATTGCTCCATTAATCCCAGCCAGAAAATAGGCATGGACAAACCAATCAACGCAATCACCATGGCGACATAATCAAACCATGAGTTTTGAAACCAAGCTGATACTATCCCTGCATTCACGCCTATGACCACGGCGATGATCATCGCGATCAAGGCCAGTTCTATCGTGGCCATTAAGTATGGACCAATTTCTTCAGAAACCGGACTATTCGTTTTTAACGAAACACCCAGGTCCCCCTTTAACAGGCCTGACAAGTAATCCCAAAATTGAATGAACCAAGGTTTATCCAGGCCAAGTTCCTTTGTCATCGCAGCGACTGCCTCTTCCGTTGCTTGCTGCCCTAAAATCACCTGTGCTGGATTTCCAGGAATTGCCCGTATCATCATGAACACAATAAACGCCATTCCAAGTAACACCGGAATGAGAGATCCTAAACGTCGTACGGTATAGGAGAACAAAACAATCACCCGCCTTTTAAATAAGGGTCCTTCGAAGCGCCCTCGATCATTTTGAAATGCATTCCATAACAAAACCGGGAAGCATGCAAGACTCCATACTACCCGGTTCGTACGGTTAATTTTCTAGAGAAACATTAACAAGGGATTGTGAACCAGTTGGATGTGGAACAAACCCCTTGACCGTCTTAGATCCGGCTAACTGCGGTAAAGAGTGTACAAGCGGAACCCATGGAGCTTCATCATGGATGATTTCCTGGGCTTTTCCATATAACTCATTACGCTTGTCTTCATCTGCCGTGGACTGTGCCTCGATCAATAGATCGTGCACTTCATCATTTGCATAACGGGAATAATTATTTGAGCCGATATTATCCTTATCCAATAAGGCATAAAGGAAGTTATCTGCATCTCCATTATCGCCTGTCCAGCCTAGCATGAAGGATTGAGCCTCACCAGCCTGCACTTTCTCTAAATATGCAGCCCATTCGTATGAAACGATATTTGCCTCGATACCAACCTGCTTTAAGCTCGCTTGAATGGCCTCAGCCACTTTTTGACCATCTGGCATATACGGGCGTGGTACTGGCATTGCCCATAGATCCATTTTAAATCCTTTTTCATATCCGGCCTTTTTCAGAAGTTCTTTCGCTTTTTCGACATCGTAATCATAGTCTTCAATGTTGTCATTGTATCCAGAAACGGATGGTGGCATTGGATTCTTGGCAGGCTCCGCCGTGCCTTCGAAAAAGTTATCAATGATTTCTTTTTTGTTAATTAGGTGAGAGATAGCTTGGCGTACTTCCTTTTTGTCGAATGGTGCTTTTTCAACATTGAATGCAAAGTAGCCGACATTCATGGAAGGACGTTCGAATAACTGCAGTTTGTCATCTCCTGTAACTTTGCTGATATCGCTTGGGTTCAAACCGTCCATTAGGTCGATTTCACCTTTGATTACAGCATTTAAACGCGCAGAGTTATCTTTAATGACTTTAAACGTGACTCCATCAAGTTTAGGCAGTCCATCTTGCCAATAGTCATCGTTTTTCACCACTTCAATCGTATCGCCAGGTTTCCATGATTTGAACTTGAAAGGACCTGTACCAGATGGGTTTTTAGTGAAGTCGTCACCCTCTTTTTCAATTCCATCAGGACTGGCTATAGCAAATGTAGGCATGGCAAGGTTTTTCAGGAACGGCGCCTGCGGACGGTTCAAAGTGAATTCCACCGTGCTGGCATCGATCGCTTTTACTTCTTTGATAACATGACCTTCATCGCCTTCAAATCCTCCGAACATGGAGGCATAGTACGCAAATTTCCCTTCATCCTTACTTTTTGCCCATCGTTGAAAGTTTTTTACGACCGCATCTGCATTGAAATCCGTACCATCATGGAACTTGATTCCGGTTTCCAATTTGAATGTGTATGTTTTCGCGTCATCGGACACTTCCCATGACTTTGCAAGACCCGGTTTGATTTCCGTATCATCTTCCCCATATTTCACAAGCGTTTCAAAAATCTGCTGAGTGACGATGAATGATTCCCCATCGGTTACAATAGCTGGGTCAAGACCGACAGCATCTCCGCCTTTACCGTATATCAATACTCCGCCCTTCGCTTCACTCGATCCCCCTTTACCATCATCTTTCTCTTTTGATGTAGACGAGGAGCATCCCGCAAGCGCCAGCGAAAGAGCCAGGATGCCAGTCAGCAACAATGCCAATGTTTTCTTCATATTCTTCCCCCTTATTATTGCGAATTTATGTATACGTCGTGTCAATTGTATAGATGACAAGCAACGTAGTGACCAGGTTTATGTTCAGTCAGGATCGGCTTGTCCGTATTGCATTCTGCCATCGCCTTCGGACATCTCGTATGGAATGGACAGCCGCTGGGCGGGTTTGATGGGCTTGGAACATCTCCCTGCAGGATTACCCTATCCCCCTTATATTCCACATCCGGAATGGGCACGGCCGATAATAAAGCCTGTGTATATGGGTGAAGCGGATTTTCATAAAGCCCTTCACTTTCCGTCAATTCAACAATATGTCCAAGATACATGACACCGACACGGTCGGAGATATGCCTTACCACTCCAAGATCATGAGCAATGAACAAGTAGGTCAAATCAAAATCTTCCTGCAAATCCTGCAACAGATTCAAGACCTGGGCTTGAATCGACACATCCAGTGCAGATACCGGCTCATCTGCAATGATCAGTTTGGGATTGACTGCAAGTGCCCTCGCGATGCCAATACGCTGCCGCTGGCCCCCACTGAATTGATGCGGATACCTTTTAGCATGGTAACTGCTTAGGCCAACGACCTTAAGAAGTTCCTGTACACGGGCCTTTCGCGCCTTTTTATCTTTAACCCCGTGGACGATGAGCGGTTCTTCCAAAATTTTTTCAATAGTATGCCTGGGATTGAGGGAGGCGAATGGATCCTGGAAGACCATCTGCATTTCACGGCGCATCTTTCTCATTTCACTGGAAGATAAAGCTGTCAGGTCCTTTCCTTCGAAATAAACATTGCCCTCGCTCGGCTCAAGCAATCGAAGCAATAACCTTCCCGTCGTGGATTTTCCGCAACCGCTTTCACCGACAAGCCCCAAGGTTTCCCCTTTATAAATGGAAAAAGACAGACCATCAACTGCCTTGACCTCTCCAATTGTCTGTCCCAGAACCCCTCCTTTTATCGGAAAATGCTTCTTTAGGTTTTCTACCTTAACCAATGTTTGATTCATGCAAGGAAGCTCCTTTCCCATCTTCATAAAGCCAGCAGCGAACATGCTGACCCTCATCGAATTCCAATAGAGACGGGGTCTCATTTATACATTGCTCCATGGCATGGGAGCAGCGGGGGGCAAACTGGCACCCGAGGTTGCTTGTCCCAGGTTTTGGCACATTACCCGGTATCGAGTAAAGGCGCTCTTTCTTTATTCGCATATCGGGAATCGACTGAAGTAAACCGACCGTATAAGGATGCTTAGGGTTTTGGAAAATCGTTTGCACATTTCCTTCCTCTATCACCTTGCCGGCATACATGACTATGACACGCTCACACATTTGCGCCACTACCCCAAGATCATGGGTAATCATCATGATTGCCGTGTCTGTTTCTTTATTTAAATTCTTCATTAATTCCAGGATTTGTGCCTGGATCGTCACATCCAAAGCCGTTGTCGGTTCATCGGCTATAAGGAGTTTCGGCTCACAAATCATGGCCATCGCTATCATGACCCTTTGTCTCATTCCGCCAGAAAGCTGATGCGGATACTCTTTGAGCAATTCCTCGGCACGGCCAAGCCCAACCAGCTTCAACATTTCCACCGCTCTATTTCGTGCCTGCTTTTTATTCCATTTTTTATGTATCCGAAGCGTCTCGACCAACTGCTCGCCAATAGTGAACACGGGATTCAAGCTTGTCATCGGTTCCTGAAATATCATCGCTATATCATTTCCGCGAATTTTTCTCATTTTCGCTTCAGAGGCATTTGCGATGTTTTCCCCTTTAAAAAGGATTTCCCCCTCCACCTTACCAGCCGGTGAAGAAACCAGACCCATGATGGACAGAGAAGTTACGCTTTTTCCGCATCCCGATTCTCCTACAATCCCTAAAACCTCACCAGGATTGACATGAAAATCGATTGAATTCACGACAGGGATCACCCCATCGTCCGTACGAAAACTGGTTCGAAGCCCATTAACCTTAATAATTGGTTCGTCCATCAAATCACTTCCTATATATAACTTATTTTCCATTATATTATTGGGTTTATTATTGCATCAAAATTAAAATATTACAATATATTTTCTAAAAATTCTAATTTAACAGAATTATTTTTTATTTTTTTCTATTTACACACATTTTGGCACAAAAAAAAGACTGCTTATTTGCAGTCATTACAAGGGGGAAATCATATAACTCAATTTTTTTGAGGGTAAATCGGGGTTTACTGCGAAGAAAAAGCTATATTAGCTTTGGGGAATGAATGGATGAAAAAAAATTCTATATGCTACTGCCGAGTTTCATAAAAAATCCCTGTAATTCTATGCATTGGTTATTCATTATGGTCATATAAATACTTATTTGTGTATCGAATTTAGATCTTACATTTTCTTAAAAACAATTCTTTGTTAAGCAAGCTAGCATGCCCAACCTTCACGTAACACTATAAACCAATATGTTCAAAATCCTTGGGCTTTCCATCATTTTGTTTAGTTCCGATGAATTGAACCCTCTCGGAGACCACTTCAGTTACATATACATATTTACCCTCCTGATTTTCGTATCTCCTTGTTTGTATTCTGCCAGTTATGCCGATTATGGCTCCTTTTTTACAATATTGAGCAGTATTTTCAGCCGACTTTTTCCATATGATACACTGTACAAAGTCTGCCTCATAGTTACCGACAGTATTACGGAAGTTCCGGTTGACTGCTAATGTGATATTGGAAACAGCCTTGCCATCAGGTGTATATCTTAATTCTGGATCCTTCGTAAGCCTGCCGACGAGGGTAACTTGGTTAATCATTGTTTCACTCCTTCCTCTTTAATTATTTTAATCATACGCTTTCTTCCATCGATTAAAAAATGGAGGAAATGATTTTATTACACCGTTTTTCTTCATAAAAAGTCGTTTGGATTGGTGCAAAAACATTTTTTAGTGATTAAAATCAGGTAAAAAACGAATAGTTAACAAAATTAAATATTTTGCAAATTTTTATTCCTTCCTTCATAATTTAGACAAATGTTGGGTTTTCATTTCATTAAGAGACTTTTTTTTAGTATGATATAATTACCTTTAAAAGGATTTATCGATATGTACCCTTTAAAATTTACGTTTAAGAGAGGTAATCGCCGCTCTTTCTTGCAAGAAACGGAGGAATTAGATGAAATCATTCAAATTGATCTCGTTGCAAATTGTTACTGAAAATTTAAACTTGATTGATATTGCATTAACAGATGGATTGATCATAAATAAAGAAAACGATGCTAGATCATGGTTACTGGAAGCCTTTGTAGAAGAAAAACATTTCAAAGAGCTTGAACCCTCACTTCCCGATATAGACGGAGAGGTGTATATCCAGGCAGTCATTACCAAAAAGGACAATGAACCGGCTTTGTTTCAAACTGTTTTACGTACAATAAGAAAAGTGGGCAATCATTATAGCCTTTTATTTGTTGGTCACATCCAAAAAACACGGAGCAAATATGCAGAACTCCTTCTTGAAGATTTGGTCCAAAAAGGTCTCGTCGGCGATGAACTTATAAAAGAGTTCAAGCAAAAAATCCGCTCAAAGCCTAAATTAGCAACTAATAAATAAAACCCTTCCCTTAATTCCCATCCCTAATCGAATGCACATAAAAAAGACTGACTTAGACGAATAAGGATACAAATCCTCTTCTTACCTAAGCCAGTCTTTGTCATTCTGCTAATTACTTATTGTTGTCGTCTTTTTTCTTAATCAAGTCATCCGCATCATTATCGACGTTATCATTGACGTTATTATCGTCGTTATCATTGACGTTATTATCGTCGTTATCATCGTCGTTATCAAGCACTCCATCATCATCGTTATCATTCATATCGTTATCATCGTTGTTATCATTTACACCATTTTTATTATCTTCTATGATGTTGTTATCATCTTCTGGTGCGGGATTTTTGTCATTATCATTATCATTATTTCCACATCCAGCAAGGAACATAATAGATAATAAAGATCCCCCAAGTAGTGCAAAAATTTTCTTCATCATTTTTGGCAACCTCCCTTCTTTCTTTATCATTAGGTATTTTGCCCGAATATGAAAATAACTTGCGTCCTATTTTAAATTTAAAAAGAAAATCTGCTATTTGGAATTAAACATTAAAAAATGCCGGACATAAAAATGTCCGGCATTCAAAGGGAGAATAGAAAGATCTAAAAACCGCTCTTGCTTTAAAAAAGCAATGCAGTGCTTTTTATATACACCGCTTCACGATTCCTTAAACCTCTTTTTGAAATATATAGTTAAGGAAAAAGAATCTTATTTGTCACCAAAAGCAAACATGATATCGGCTTCACATGCTGTTTCCCCATCAACCGTTGCAACTGCTTTCCCTTTACCCATTGAACCTCTCATACGCACTATTTCCACTTCCAGACGCAGCTGATCACCTGGTTTAACTTGCTTTTTAAAGCGGCAATTATCAATCCCAGCGAAAAATGCAAGCCGGCCTTTATATTCTTCTTGTTTCAAGACGGCTACAGCGCCAACCTGCGCTAAGGCCTCTACAATTAAAACTCCAGGCATAACTGGATAATCGGGGAAATGGCCATTAAAGAATTCTTCATTTGCCGAGACATTCTTCAATCCAACCGCTCTTTTCCCTTCATCAATTTCTATGATCCGGTCGACTAATAAGAATGGGTAACGATGCGGAATAATTTCCTTTATTTGTGTGATATCTAGCATACTTGTTCCTCCTATGACTTAAATATTTCAAACATAACGTAAACTCGCCCCTGTCATCTAGACAGAGGCGTAGTTGCCATGAAATATAAATCCGTTAACGACAGCAACTACTTCAAAAAAACATGGAACTACGCGCCCTTGTTCACTATATCAAAAATATGGGTCCATGTGGATTTTTGGAAAACATCCATTGCATGTCCTCCGCCAATCACACTATATCCTAATAGTGCCCCGGATAATACAGCAATGAAAATCAATCCGATAACAATGAGTAAACGAAGCCAAATTGGCAAAAGACGGACCTTGATCCTACGATTCGGTTTCGCCTCAACTTCCTTTATCTCTTCTTCAATTTGTTGTCTCATTACACGATTTTGTTCCATATAGAATGTGAAAGCTCCTTTTAAGAAAACTCGCCGACTGATTTCCCCGATACGCCAGAAATTCAGCAGCTATGCAAAATGGTCGGCACGAATGATTTCTTTTGTTATGAATTCATTATAACCGATTTGCTCTAATTCCGCAGGGAGACATTTTATTTACCAGGTACCTTAACGGATTCCATTGACTAATCCGCTCATTTGATCTGCCATCGTTACCGCCCGGGATTGAAATTGGTAAGACCGCTGAACATTGATTAGATCCGTCATTTCTTTGGAAAGATCGACATTCGAGGACTCCAAGGTACCTTGACGGACTGCTGCCTGGTTGCGGGAATCCCCTGTTAATGCAGTCATGATATCGTCTTCCGTAACACCCAAGGCATTGAAGTTTTTGGGCAGGCCAAGTAAATTCCCGCCTAGCCGGTCAAGTAATTGCGGTTTCTTGACCGAGACTATTCCGAGCCCAAAACTCTTTTCGCCATATTCTTCCGTATCCACTATCAATAAGCCATTTTCCGAAATCTTAATGCCTTTAATATTTCCCTCTATAAGGATCGGTTCACCATTTTCATCAAGTACTTTATGTCCAGCAGAGGTAACAAGCAACATTTGATCGTTAGCATTAGGGGATAAATAAAAGGCACCATCCCTTGTAAGCCTTGTATTGACCCCATTATCGTCCTGAACGCTTACGGTGAAGAATTGGTCATCCCGGGTGAATGCTGCATCAAGGTTGCGGTCCGTCGTCTTTAAGGCACCCTGTGAAAGCACCAATTGAGATTGGCTTAACATAGCACCTGTTCCCTGCCGGATGCCAGGTGCGGTCAACCTTCCTTTTTCCTTGGTCTCACTCGGTTGATTATTGAAACTCTGTGTCAATAAGTCATTGAAACTCGTTTGGGTCTTTTTGAAGGCTGTCGTGTCCACATTCGCGATATTATTACTTATTTGATCGATTTTACTTTGAAGTTGGTTCAGCGTATTCGTCGCCGTCATCATCGTCCGGTTCATGGTTTTTCCCCTTACAGTTCAAATTTCCGAATTTCACCTACTGCTCAATTAAAGCCTGCCAACTTCATTGACCGCTTTATCCAAACTTTTATCATAGGCTTGAAGCACCTTTTGACTTGCTTCAAAAGAGCGGTATGCCGACATCATTTCTGTCATCGTTCTCGATTGGTCAACATTGGAGCCTTCAAGAAAGCCCTGCTTAGTAGAAAAACCGACATCCGCAGCCGCGTATGCGCTAGGTAAATCCCCATCATTCACAGCCTTATATAGACCTTCGCCATCTTTCATGAGCTGTAATGACGGATCATCCGAATAACAGATCCCCAAACGTGCGATTTGAACATTTCCTTCTAAAATAACACCGTTTTCCGCTACTGTGAATCGATCGCTATCAAGCTGGATCTTTTCATTATTTTCGTTCAATACATAATGACCGGACGGCGTAGTCAGATAACCTTGCCCATCCAGGGTGAAACTGCCGTTACGCGTATAACGGATAGCACCATCGCCATCCTGGACAGTAAAAAACAACGAGCCTTGCCGACCCGTTTCCTCATTGATCGGTAGGTTTTCATCAACAAGGGAAATATCCGTATCAAGCTGGGTTTCCTCCAATGTTCCCTGGGTAAATAAGGGATTAGCCTGTACGTAAACACCCGTACTCAGCCCCTCAACCTGGGAAAAGCTGGACATGCCCAATTTGCTCTCCGTGGGCACCGTTTCACCACCCATGCTGCTTATGAGCATTTCCGGAAAAGACCTTACACTCAATTGATCCGCTTTATACCCTGTTGTATTCGAATTGGACATATTGTTTGTGAGTAATTCCGTGTGCCTTTGCTGTGCAAGCATCCCGGAAGCAGCCGTATAAAAACCTCTTAACATCTTCTTCACTCCCCAATCTACATAACTTATCCGTTCAATATCTCATATCTATCTTATCGGTCATGAACATCAGTATCTTAAGGAAAAGGAGAAGCATTAGGCAGAAGAATTTGTCATATCGTAGGTTGGGTCAAATTTAAAGGAATGGTGTTAAAATCTCGACTAAAAGAAGAGGGCCTATTGCTCATCAGTACTGGAACTGCACGCACTTTCACTATGCCTCACGTTTGTCTGAACCTTAGACCCCTATCTTATGATGCGGATTTCCACCCGCTTTTTAGTTGAATTTGTGCCGTGGCAATTTATCCATATTATCAAGCATGATACCTGTTCCGATTGCTACACAATCCATTGGATGTTCGGCAACGAGTACTGGGACCTTAAGTTCTTCAGCAAGAAGTAAATCAATCCCGTGAAGCAGGGCTCCCCCGCCTGTTAAAATGACGCCGCGGTCGATGATATCAGCAGAAAGCTCTGGCGGCGTCCGCTCAAGTACGCTTTTTGCAGCTTGTACAATGATGGAAACCTGCTCGCGAAGTGCCTCCTCAATTTCTTCAGAATTGACCGAAATGGTTCTAGGCAATCCCGATACCATATCACGCCCACGGATATCGATGACTTCATTACGAGATCCAGGGAAGACGGTTGCAACCTGGATTTTAATGTTCTCCGCTGTACGTTCACCAATCAGGAGCTTATACTTCCGCTTGATATAATGTAATATTTCATTATCGAATTTGTCACCGGCCATTTTAATGGATGAAGATGTAACGATATCCCCCATTGAAAGAACGGCAATATCCGTTGTACCCCCGCCAATGTCTACGACCATATTGCCGCTTGGTTGAAAAATATCCATACCGGCACCGATTGCGGCCACTTTCGGCTCTTCTTCAAGGTATACTTTCTTCCCGCCGCTTTTTTCGGCAGCTTCTTTAATCGCCTTTTGTTCGACACTTGTTATGTTGGTCGGGCAGCAAATTAAAATTCTAGGCTTTGAAAGAAAGCCTTTCACATTCAATGTATTGATAAAATGCTTAAGCATCGATTCTGTTACATCGAAATCTGCAATGACACCGTCTTTTAAAGGACGGATTGCGATGATGTTTCCTGGAGTACGGCCTACCATTTTTCGAGCTTCTTCCCCGACGGCAAGAACACGGTTCGTATTCTTATCAATCGCGACTACCGAAGGCTCATTTAACACAATTCCTTTACCTTTGACATGTATAAGAACATTGGCTGTTCCAAGATCTATCCCAATATCTCTAGCAAACATTTCTTAAATCCTCCTTGAATATCCTCACATATAACCTACTTCTGTCCTAATTGTTTATTTTACCATATTGCATTGACACAAGTAAGTATGAATTATAAATAAACACTAATACAGACTATTATTTCCTATTTTGACAATATGTAAAAAAAATCAATGCCTTATGTACCACCTTACCGTATTTTACCATTAAAAAAAATCCCGGCATGGAACCGCATCAAGGTTAAGAAAAAGCTGACACTCACTTTCATGTCCCCTTATTCATTCCCCGATAGCCCGATTCACTTCCAATTGCCGGAATGATTCAAGTATCATTTAACGATTTCTTCTTCTCTTTCAGAACGTTTGTATTTTAATTTTGTCGCTTCTCCACCTCTAAGGTGACGAATGGATTTATGATAATCCAATATATCCTTCACTTCGTTAGCCAAATCAGGATTAATTTCTGGCAGCCTCTCAGTTAAGTCTTTATGCACTGTGCTTTTAGAGACTCCGAACTCTTTTGCAATGACACGGACTGTTTTTCTAGTTTCCACGATATACTTTCCTATCTTGATAGTTCTTTCTTTGATGTAATCGTGCACACCACTCGACCTCCCCAAATTGGATGTGAGAAGTGTGAAATGAGATTCGTATTTTTCGAATCGAATACCGCTGCCCTATAAACAATGAAAGATAGAATTATTCACCTATTAGATAATTTGTAATAAACGATTCCTCACCTCAAACACTCTCTTTGCATGGTTTATAACATCTTATTAGCTTGGTTAAGAATATATGCCTAATGGGACAGGAGGTTTGGATTTATTTCTGATTTTTCATCTGTTTACTTTCATTAAACGTAAATTATTTCCCGAGAAATTTGTCAGAAATTCAAAGGTTTCAGCATATTGGCCAATATTTCCCCGAAAGAAAAAAAGAAGCCGTTCAAAGTGAACGGCCTCCTTTTACCAAATTTTCAGTTGTTGTCATTCGTAACGCTCTAGGTTTTTGTTTTGATTTTATTAAAAATCTTAATCTTAATTAGATTGATTTAACGAATCTTTTAAGGAATCGCTTTCTTCAGTTGTATCTTCACCAGGGACAGAGCCTTCCTCGTCAGTGCCACTCTCTAAATCAGTGCTCTCGTCAGTTTCATCAACTGCAGGTGTTTCTTCTTTGTCAGCTTCAGACCCTTCGACTGCAGGTGTTTCTTTGTCAGTTTCTGATCCTTCGACTGCAGGTGTTTCTTTGTCAGCTTCTGATCCTTCGACCGCAGGTGTTTCTTCTTTATCAGCTTCAGCTTCAGTTGCAGATTGAATCGCAGAAGCTTGTTTATCAACAAAATCAAGCGGGTTTAACGCAATGTTATCTTTTCTGATTTCGAAGTGGACATGTACGCCAGCCTCTTCATTGATTTGGCTTTTTCCGGCTGTAGCAATTGCTTGTCCTTGTTTCACTTTGTCACCGACTGCAACCTTAATGTCTTTAACAGATTGATAACGAGTAACAACACCATCTTCATGCTCTACTTCAACTAAATTTCCAAGTAACGCATCGTCTTGAACTTTCGTTACATTTCCACTTAAGGAAGCTTTTACATCGAAAGACTTTCCATCTTCCATTGCAATGTCTATACCTTTGTTTTGCTCATATCTATTGTTGTAGAAAACCAATGCTTCTTCTTGTGCCTTTTCATCCGCATTCACATCATAAAACTGTTTCTTGATAACCGATTTGTCTGCATCGGCCACAGGCATCTTGATTGTCTCAAGATTGCTATTAACCTCTACAGAAGGCTCACCATAGTTTTTTCCTGTTTCAGCCGATTCCTCTTTGCCATCTTTAGCTGAATCATTAAAACTATTTTGTAATAAGAAGGCCGCGGCTAAGATTAAGGCTGCACTTGCGATATAGATTGCTGATAATGCCCAACGTTGTTTTAGTATACGTCGGATTGTGGAAGTTGGTTTCTTTTCTTCCTCTCTCATATTAATCACCTCAGCAATCATTCTGAACATTTTGTTAAAATTATATACATTCAGGAAAAATTTTTTTTAGATTTATTTTGTGGAAATGAAACCGATTTTATTCGTAGAATGGTAAAATGTTTGGTATCTTACTGTTGAAGGATGTTTAAATCATGAAAAAAGCTTTTAAACTTGTGTTAACGTTATTGCCTTTTCTATATATGATTGCCATTTGGATAATGTCGAGCAACCCCGATGATATGATTCTTGATCTTCCCTCATCGTCATTTGACCGATTTATCAAAGAGGCACTTCATTTGGTCGAATTTGCCCTTTTGTATATATTATTTGTTTCGGCACTTGCTGCACACCAAAAACTGAGACCTGGTTTAAGCCTGTTGGCTGCCCTTGTAGCTTGCCTTTATGGAGTGATTGATGAATACCATCAATCTTTCGTCCCGTACCGCTCCTCCAGCATAATAGATGTCATTAAAGATATCATTGGGGTAGCTGCAGTTTATTTTCATGTCCAATATCATTATTTCAAGCGTAAACGGGGCTTTTTGACCTTTATAGAAAAATTAAACGAAAAGAAATGAGAGATGGGAATTCCCATCTCTCATTTCTTTGCCGTCATCGTATTCAGCCACTTACTTGAAGACTGAACTTTGACGCCTTTATAATAATATTTCACGATGTCTTCATAGGTTTTCCCTTCCCTGGCCATGCCATTAGCACCGTATTGGCTCATTCCAACTCCGTGTCCAGATCCTTTTGTCGTGATCACAATCCGGTTGCCTTGACGCTCCCAGTCAAAATCGGAAGATGTCAGCCCGAGCTTCTCACGAATCTGTTTTCCTGTCATTTTCTTTCCTCCGATATCCACTACACCTACGCGATTACCTGATGTTCTTTCAATGACAGTTCCTATGGATGTTCCCGAAGAAAGACTTACACCCAATTTTCTCTCAAAATCTGCAGTAGCGACTACTACTTTATTATAAAACTTTGGTGATTCTTCTTTATCCCATGGACTGGATACACTTTTTAAATAGGGGAATTCGGCTTGCCAATAGTCCTCGGAATTCTCCGTATAGCCATTGCTTGTCGAAAAAAAAGTGGCAGTAATCGGTTTTCCTTCATAGGTTAAGATTTGACCTGCCGTTTCTTTTATGGCCTTGTTAATTTTTTGCATTTTCCATTTATAATCAGAGCCCCACTGTTTTTTCAGCTCATCATTATTCTTATAAACTTGGTGCATGACCGTATCGCTTACATCGGCACCATCGGGCAAGCCTAATCGACTTTCGCTTATGAGCTGATTGACAATATAGGTTCTCGCCGTCAACGCTTGTGCTTTCAGCGCTTCTTCTTCAAAATCTGCTGGCATTTCAGCTGCAACCACACCACTCAAGTACGATTCAATTGGCAGTTTTTCAATCCTTTTTGCTGATGTGCGGTAAACGGCAACTTCTACGGAACTCATTTCATTTGCCGCTACCTCTTTGCCCTCACTCTTCCCTTTCTTTTCCAACTGCTCGGTTAACTGCCCACTTGTCTTATCATTTGAAAATGGAAGCACAAGCACTGCCGGAATCATGATAATTACGAATGCTACTGCTATGAATAGTACGACCATCGGTTTGATTGCTTTCAAATTCCTGAGCCTCCCTACACTTGTTCTCTGCCGTATTATCGTATCCAGCAGGTATCTTTACATAACAAATGTATGTCGAAGGACAAGCATTTATGAATAGAAAAACGACAACTATTTAACTGTCGGCCAAGAATCCGGAACATGATAAAAAAAACCATTCACGGTTCGGAGACTCGAACGTGAATGGTTTTATAAGCTACTTATGCGTTTAAATCTGCAATTTTTGTTTCAGCAGGCACATCTTCGTTAATACGTTCCACATCAGCACCTAGAGATGCCAATTTACCATGGAAATTCACGTATCCTCTGTCAAGATGCTTTAATTCTGTAACTCGTGTAATGCCATCTGCAACCAATCCAGTCAGGATGAGCGCTGCAGCGGCACGTAAATCTGTTGCAGCTACTTCAGCACCTTGAATGTTAGTTGGACCATTAACGATAACGGAACGGCCTTCTATTTTAATATTGGCATTCATGCGACGGAATTCTTCAACATGCATGAAACGGTTTTCGAAAACGGTCTCCGTAATCATACTTGTTCCTTCAGCACGCAGTAATAATGCCATCATTTGCGATTGCATATCAGTCGGGAAACCAGGATGCGGCATTGTTTTGATGTCAATGGCCTTCAAGGTTTTTGGACCGATAACGCGTAATCCATCTTCTTCTTCAAGAATTTTAACGCCCATTTCCTCCATTTTAGCAATAAGGGAAGTAAGGTGTTCAGGTACAGCTCCTTGAACAAGAACATTGCCGCCAGTAAGAGCGGCCGCTGTCATGAATGTACCAGCTTCGATACGGTCAGGTATAATCGTATGTTCAGTGCCATATAATTTATCGACACCTTCGATTCTCATCGTACCAGTACCGGCACCTCTGACTTTGGCACCCATTTTATTAAGGAGATTCGCAAGATCTACAATTTCAGGCTCTTTGGCCACATTTTCAAGAATCGTAATACCTTCAGCAAGCGTAGCAGCCATCATGATGTTTTCGGTGGCACCAACACTTGGGAAGTCAAGATACACTCTTGCACCCTTAAGTCTGCCTTCTACCTCGGCATCAATGAAACCATTGCCGACCTTCACTTTTGCTCCCATCGCTTCAAAGCCCTTTAAATGCTGGTCGATAGGACGTGATCCGATGGCACAGCCACCAGGAAGAGCAACGCGGGCCCGGCCATTCCTTGCTAGTAATGAGCCCATCACTAAAACGGAAGCTCTCATTTTACGTACATATTCAAATGGTGCTTCTTCTAATAACTCTCTTGATGCATCTACAGTTACTTGATTGTCATGAAAGGCAACATCTGCATTTAAGTTGCGCAATACTTCATTGATTGTATATACATCGGAGAGCGTAGGAACATCTTTAATGATACTTTTCCCATCACTTGCTAATAATGTTGCAGCGATAACTGGCAAAACGGCGTTTTTAGCACCTTCTACTTTAACTGTCCCGCTAAGCCTTTTTCCGCCGCGGACGATGATTTTTTCCAAAAGTATTCCCCTCCGCGTCCATTTTCTCTATATTAATATTCAAACGTTATGATTGGTGTGCCAACTACAAAGTTCGTTCGGTCACCCAATCCTTCTGTCCGTAGCCCAAACTGCAAATTTAATTTTTCTTTTGTCAAAGGTTGTTTAAACAAAGTTGAATGTGCAGATATTGATGTAAAGTTTGTTTCGTGCACACTCTCAATTTCCCTTGCTTGGAACATATCTAACAGGTCTTCAGTTTTAGAGTTTAAAACCGAATCCATATTATCATTGATAGACCCTTTAATACAAGAAAAAATTGTAGGAGTTCCTATAAATAGGTCATTCACCCTGTTTTGGAACGTAGCGGTAAAAAAGGCATTATTGGCTTTCTTCCACTTTTTCCCCTTCACTTCGTAAATAACATAGGTAACTTTATCAAATTTCTCTTCCGTTGTCATTACTTTGATAGACTCGGTCAGACCTGAATCGACATTGTAAGTTAATGCCTCAGCCTTCCAGCCGGAAGCATCATCTTTCCGATGCCATTGAAATTGAGGGTATTTTCGTTTTAAAGCTGTAACTTCGCTTTCAAACTCTTGTTTAGTTGTAATCTCTTTATTTATTTCTCTAGTGAGTACAGACCAATCCCCTATGTCTAAATCTTTATCTTCCTGTAACAGTCCCACCATTTTAACTATATCTGGTTTACTTTCTGCCACAATCGTACTATTCCCAATTAAAATCACCGTCAAACCGAGAAATACTATGTATGTTAACATTTTTTTATTTAAAAAATACATGTTAAATCCCTCCCCTTTTACACATTCTTTCCATAAGGAGAGAGATCATACTTCGAGTTTTCCGACAATTGGTGACACCTTCCCCTTAAACTTGCAGGAAGCAATAGCGAATACAAGAGTAGAATCATATTTTGCTATAAGAATATTCTTACAGCTTATCAGTCATTACTAAACATATACGGAAGTTGGTTTGCAAATCCCAGGTAGTCGAGGAAGAAATTACTTACAACTGAACCGATGGCAACCGTTAATAAAATATATAATACCCTGGCCTTGATGACCGAATTGGATCTTAACATTTTATCAAAATGTAATGCCTGTAAAGCCCACCAGGTAACTGCGATGAAAAACAAGTGTGCAATTATTCCTGTCAAAGCCTGCTGTCCCATTGCTGAAAACATGTACATACCTCCTAAAAGACACCCGAGTTCTATTCTAACACAAAACCCCTTCATATTTGGAATTAAAAAGGAAGAATTGCAAAATATCTTTTTAAAACTGTAAATAGAGGCTTGATCCAATGGAACAAGCCTCTGATACAGGCATTATATCATTTACTCGAAATAAAGTCTGTAAAATCACCAAATTGATCATGAATAAAATCAAAGGCAATATTTGGCGCCACCCCGAAAAGTATGGTGCCTATTACGCATATGATCAATACGATGTGAAGACCCGGACGAATTTTAATGACCTTCTCTGAATGAATCGGTCGGAAAAAGACCTGCACCAATAATCCGAAATAATACACATAGGACACAATGGTACCTGCAATCATGATTCCCGCAAGGACGAAATGTCCAGGCTCCGTTATGAATGTCCCAAGAAAAATATTGAGTTTGCCAATGAAACCTGTCGTCCCGGGAATTCCAGCAAGCGACAGGATGAATACGGTGAATGCCATGGCAAGATACGGGGATTTCCTCCCCATTCCTGCAAGAATGCTGATATCTTCGGACCCACTTTGACTGGAGAGCAGCTGAATGACTGCAAATACACCGATATTCATTAATACATAAGCCATTAGGTAAAACCAGACAGTATCAAGCAGGAAATATCCCCCGCCCAATGTTGCCACCGCCACAAGCAGGTAACCCGCATGAGCGATGCTTGAATAGGCAAACATTCGTTTTAAATTTTGCTGCCTTAACGCAACCACATTTCCAATGATGATCGTCAGCCCCGCCAATGAAGCTATATAAATATTATTTTTATCCAAAAAATCTAGCGCCCCGAACGTATCACCGGAAGCTGTTAGGAACAACGAAAGAAAAAGGCGCAGGATGATGACGAAACCCGCCATTTTCGAAATTACACTCAAGAAGGCTGCGACCGGTGTCGGTGCCCCTTCATAGACATCCGGCGCCCACATATGAAACGGTGCGGCAGCTATCTTGAAGGATACACCGACAAATACCATGAAGAAAGCGAGCCCCATGATGTATTGCAGCTGCCCGTCGGTCATCGCAGCCATCGTCCTGCTCATTTCGCCTAGATTGACGGAACCGGTCACTCCATATAAATAGCTCATCCCGAATAAAGTGATTGCTGTGGAAATGCCTCCGTTTATCACATACTTCATGGACGCTTCGTTGGACTTCCGATCATGCTTGCGCATTCCGACTAATATATAAGACGAAAGTGAAAGAAGTTCCAGTCCAACGAACAGCGTGATCAAATCACCGCTTGAGGACATGACCATCGCTCCAAGCAAAGCGGTCAGGAACAGATAATAAAATTCCCCCCGGTGCTCCCGCAGCCCCTCTCGCGGTTCATATCCTTCAGCCAGAAGGATGATCAGGGCCGCTCCGAATAATAGAAGCAGCTTAAAAGCTTTTGCAAATGAATCTAAACGAAACGTATCGGATAAGATACTGACTGTCTCAAAGGACAGCAGGCTAATCAGTGACAAACATGCCAAAATGATTCCGGTTAGCGCGAGCCATGCCAGTTTTCTCCGATTAAAGTGCTTCGGCCAGAATAAATCCAGTATCGAAAGAATCATGGTCGTTCCAAGAATGATGAATTCCGGCATCATCGCTCCCCAATCATAAGAAAGCATCGTGTTCCAATCCATCCTTCATCGCCCCCCTAGAGCAAGCATCATGGCTTCAATCGTTCCTTGAAGAGGCCCGCCTAACAAATTTGGGTATACCCCAACAGATATTATCAAACCGAGAAGAACCAACGCCGGCAAAAACTCCCAGCCCCTTAGGTCCCATTTCTCTTTTTCTATCAAGCTATCATTTTTCCCGAAAGTCATAAGCATGACCGCCCTCAGTACATAAACAGCGGTTAATACCAGTCCGATCACCCCTATTGCCGCAAGCAACGGCTGACTCTTGAATAAGCCAAGAAATACCATGAATTCACTGATGAAACCGGACATGCCAGGCAAACCGAGTGAAGCCATCCCAGAAGCTAACATAAACCCTGAAAAAATCGGCATCGACTTGGCCAGCCCTCCAAGCCTAGGAAGCATCGTGGTTCCTGTACGCTCATACAACGCTCCAATCAAGAAAAACAACAAAGCAGCAATTAGCCCGTGTGAGATGACTTGAAAAATAGCTCCCTGAATGCCCGCTTCATTCAAAGCTCCCAGCCCCATCATGACGATACCCATATGCGAGATTGATGAATAGGCTAAAACGAGCTTGAAATCCGTTTGTACCAATGCCAGAAAAGCACCATATAAAAAACTGAGGACCCCAAATAGGACTATGGTAAAGGCCAAGCTTTTATATTGTTCAGGAAATATCCCCATTCCAAACCGGATGATTCCGTACGCCCCAATTTTCAATAAGACACCGGCATGTATCATGACTATGGATGGAGGTGCTTCTGCATGGACCCGCACCATCCAGCTATGAAAGGGAAAGACCGGCAGCTTTATCGCAAATGCCACGAGAAATGCAAGACATAAACCATATTTCATCGAACCGGATATGGGTGCAAAAAGCGAAACGCCGCCCATTGTCATCATCTGTGTCAATGCTGTAATGTTGGTCGTACCTGTCCTGGCAAACAAAATCAAAATGGCCACCAATAAAACAGCCGAACCAATGCCATTATAGATCAGAAAACTATAAGAAGCTTTCTCCCTCTCCAGAAAGCCCCATCTGCCAATCAAAAAGAAAGCAGGAATCAAAGTCATTTCGAAAAAGATGAAAAAAAGGATCAAATTTTCTGCCGTGAAGACACCGAGCATTCCAATCTCCAGGATCAAAAATAATAAATAATACCCTTTCCATTCTTTTTTTATATAAATGGATGCGATTGCGGCCAGTGATGAAATGATTGTTGTCAGTAATATGAAGATGAGACTTAAGCCATCCAGCCCCAACTCAAAATCAACCGTGAAGAGCTTGGGATCATACATCTCCAAATTTCCAAACCTGATCCAATTCAACTTAATGTCAAATATGGATAGGGCCACACCCGAATAATATTGGCTGCAAAGAAAGAATGATAGGAAAAGGGGAGGCAGTGTTCCGAAAAAACCAAATTGTTTAATCGTCCTTTCCTCTTTTTTCGGCATGAGGGCAACCATCACGATGCCCAGCAGCGGTGAAAACACTAAAAGCGAGAGCAAATAGACATTCATCTTAGATACCCCCCAGTTACTGCAAAAATCACCAACAGTACCGCAAGTCCCAGAAAGGCTATCATGCCATATTGCTGTACCTGTCCCGTTTGCAGTTTAGACCCTATTTTCCCCAATCCTTCTATTGAACTTGTTACAGTGGAAACAAGGCCACCGACAATGAACCTTTCAATATAAGATAGGAATATACTAAAGCCTTTGATTGCATAGCCTGCAGTAAAATGATAAATCTCATCAATGTAATACTTATTTTCCAAAATCCTATAAACCTCGGAGTTTTCTTTGACAAGCCATTCCCGAGATAACTTCTTTTTAACGTATATCATATAAGCAAGGTAAATCCCGGCCAGCGACACAAGCACGGCCATCAACATTATCCAAACGGGCCCCTCACTATGTCTGGCGCCTAGAAGAGCTTCATTACCCTCCACAAGCCACTCCCCAAGAAAAGTTCCAAACCACGGTGTTTGGATATACCCACCGATTACAGCAAGCAAAGCCAATGCGAGCATGGGAATTAGCATGATGAAAGGTGATTCCTTGACCTGTTCTGCCTGACTGCGCGAATCACCTGCAAACATCATGAAAAACAGCCGGAACATATAAAACGCAGTTAAAAAGGAGGTAACCACCGCTAGACCAAACAATATATAACTACCATTCTCCCAAGCTGCCATTAGAATTTCATCTTTACTGAAAAAGCCCGAGAGCAACGGAAACCCCGATATCGCCAACGTGCCAGTCAAGAACAGCGGACCGGTCCAATTCAACTTGCGCCATAAGCCGCCCATTTTTTCCATATCCTGTGTATGTATAGCATGAATAACACTGCCTGCTGCCAAAAACAGCAAAGCTTTAAAAAAGGCATGGGTCATTAAATGAAACACCCCGGCCACATATCCCGAAGTACCCAAAGCAAGCATCATAAAACCAAGCTGAGAGATGGTCGAATAGGCCAATACACGCTTAACATCCTTTTGCACTATGGCAATGCTTGCGGCAAGTATGGCTGTAATCCCACCTGTTATGGCCACTACCTGCATCGCAGCAGAACTAGCCATGAATAACGGAAACATGGCCGCCACCAGGTATACCCCTGCAGCAACCATGGTTGCTGCGTGTATCAATGCGGAAACCGGAGTCGGGCCTTCCATTGCGTCCGGAAGCCATGTATGAAGTGGAAATTGTCCAGACTTCCCAACCGCACCGATAAAAATCAAAATAGCAATTAATGTCAGTTTTTCACTTGATATCATGCCCGACTGAACGGCTTGAAAGATCTCTCCATATTCAAAGCTGCCTGTTTCCCAGAATAGCAGAATGATGCCGATTAATAGCCCTACATCCCCAATCCTGGTCATGATGAATGCCTTCTTCGCCGCAGCCTTAGCCTCCAGTTTATAAAAGTAAAAACCAATGAGCAGGAAAGACCCCACCCCGACCAATTCCCAGAAGATATAAAGTTGTAATAAATTGGGGGCCATGACTAGTCCAAGCATGGCAAAGGTGAAGAAGCCCAGATAAGCATAAAAAATGGAGAATCGCACTTCACCCTTCATATACCCCTTCGAATATATCTGGACAAGCAGGCTGACAAGGGAAACGACCACAAGCATCAAGGCATTGAGCTGATTGATTTCGAATCCAGCTGAAAGTTGCGTCCCTCCGAAGGAAAGCCAATCTATCGATATATTATAAGTAGGTTCTTTAAATCGCTCGATCAGGACAAGCAACGATAAAACGAACGAAGCCACTGTACATATTATTCCTATAAAAGCGCCTCGTTCCCGCAACCGCCCGCCTGATAGAAGCAGAACCAGAAACGTGACGAGTGGAAAGATCGGTATGAGCCATGCGTGCTCCATCATCGTATCAAATCCCCTTCTTCAATTATATAAACCTTCAATTCTTCATCATTTCCATTTCATCGACATTGACCGTCTTACGATTGCGATAAAGGGACATTAGAATGGCCAGCCCTACAGCTGCCTCTGCTGCAGCAATCGTAATCGTGAATAAGGAAAAAACTTGACCCGTAATGGATGGCGTTACCCCGAATTTACTGAAGGCCACTAAATTGATATTTGCAGCGTTCAGCATCAGCTCGATTGAAATCAAAACAATGACCGCATTTCTTTTCGTCAAGGCACCATACAGCCCTATACAAAATAAAACGAGAGCCAATACAAGATAAGCCGACAAAGGAACTCCCGTCATGATCGATCTCCCTCCTCATCATCTTTTTTAGCCAATACGATGGCACCGACTAAAGCAACAAGCAGGAGTACCGACATCACTTCAAATGGAATTACATATTTTGAAAAAAGTTCGATTCCTATTTGCTTTGTATTTTCCTCATGCAACGCCGTTGGCTGTACAGGTATATCCAGATTATAAATCCCCAGATACACCGCTACGGCAAATCCGGCAATCGCTGCCAGCAAGGAGAAATTCCCCCAGCCCCCTTTAGCCGGTGCATCATTTTCCTGGTGTTTTGTCAGCATAATCCCGAATAGCATCACGATCGTAATTGCCCCTGAATAAATAAGGATTTGGACAATGGCGACAAACTCTGCCGAGAGCAACATATAAATGCCTGCAATGCCCAAGAAAGTAAAAACAAGTGCGATAACCATGTGCACCACTTTTGTTAAGGTAATCAGCAACACCCCGCCTACTATCGCGACAAGTGCCAAACCAATAAAGGCAATTAATTCACCCGACAAACTCATACTTTATTCACCTTCCGGATATTTTCATCATTTTCATCCAGCCACTCCAGGTTTTTAAATAGATGATCACGGCTATACTCGGCAAGCTCGAATTGATTCGTCATCACGATCGCTTCTGTAGGGCAGACCTCCGTACATAAATCACATAAAATGCAAATCTCGAAATTGATGTCATACGTCTCGATGATTTTCCCTTTTTTCGACGGGTCCGGATGTTTCTTACCAGTTAATTGAATACAATCCGTTGGACAAATCGTCACGCATTGATTGCATACGATACACTTTTCAGGATAGAATTTTTGGATTCCGCGAAATCGGTCAGGGAGCGGAAGCGGCTCATTCGGGTAGTCATATGTCACTTTTTTCCTCGTCAAGTTCTTTAATGTATAGGTTAAACCTTTTGCTAAACCAAGCATATAAATCCCTCGCTTTCCGACCAGCTTAAGTTTCTAAAAAAGGTTAAGCAATTCTTTTATTACTGCCGTCAAAAATATATTTGCCAATGCAACCGGAAGCAGCACTTTCCATCCGAATTCCATCAATTGATCAGCCCTTATCCGAGGAAAGGTTACACGGATCCAGACCAATATATAGAATACGGCACTGAACTTCAGACCGAACCAGATGGCCGCCGGAATAAAATCCAAAAACGGAATAGAATTCCATCCCCCTAAAAATAATACAGTGGTTAGCGTTGCCATTGCAAACATATACACATATTCGGATAACATAAAGAAGGCCCAGCGAAATCCAGAGTATTCAACATGATAGCCTGCTACAAGCTCGGATTCCGCTTCCGGAAGGTCAAAAGGAACCCTGTTCAACTCGGCAACCGATGCAATGAAAAACACGATGAACGCAACAGGCTGAAGAAAAATGAACCAAACCTTTTCCTGGGCTGCGACTATATCATTCAAGTTTAAACTGCCTGTTATGAGGACGATGCCTACTAGTGACATCACCAAAGGGATCTCATAAGATATCATTTGCGCGGCTGCCCTCATTCCGCCAATCAAAGAATACTTATTATTGGATGCCCAACCTGCAGTGACGATGCCGATGGTCGATATGCCGGAAATCGCCATATAATAAAGCAGCCCGACACCTATATCAGCAAATTGGAAGGCATCGGTGAACGGCAAGGTGGCAAGGACCATGAAAGCGGGAGCAAAAGCAATTACCGGAGCTAAAATATATAACGGCTTATCAGCTTTCTTGGGTATCGTATCTTCCTTGATCAGAAGTTTCAAAACATCAGCAACGGTCTGTAAAAGACCCCATTTCCCTCCAATTTGGTTTGGGCCGACACGCATCTGCATGAATCCCATGATTTTACGCTCTGAAAGGATTCCATAGGTTACAAACCCTAATACGACAAACAGGAGCAGGACTGCCAAACCGAAAAAAATGCCAAAATTCAGCAGGCTTGGAGCGGAATGGAGAAGATCCTTGATCATTTATCCATCCACCTCCCCTAACACGATATCGATTGCACCTAAAATCGTTATCAAGTTCGCCATATTTTCCCCCTCCAATAATTTCGGAAGAATTTGCAGATTATAAAACGAAGGTCTGCGGAATTTCAAGCGGTATGGCTCCTTTTTCCCTTCACTCGCTATATAACAGCCTATTTCCCCTCTTGGTGATTCAATTCGGACAAATGCCTCACCCTTAGGAACCTTTATTATTTTAGGGACCTTAGCAAGGACCGGCCCTTCTGGAAATTGCACAACCGCCTGCTCGATGATTTTCAGTGACTCTTCAATTTCTTCCATTCTACAATGATAGCGTGAAAAGGCATCACCCTCTTCCCTTGTAGGAACATCGAATGTGAACCTGTCATAAATGGAATATGGTTCATTTTTTCGTAAATCCCACTTCACACCTGTACACCTTAAGTTGGCACCGCTAAGCGAATACTGCAAGGCTTCTTCCTTCGAATAGATGCCCACCCCCTTAACCCGATTAACAAAGATTTCATTCCCTGTCACAAGCTCATGGTAACCGGCAAGCTGCTCCCTCATATAAGGGACAAACTCGGCAACCTTCGCAATCCAGTCTTCAGGGGCATCCCATTTCACACCTCCGACACGCATATAATTGAATGTTAGGCGGGCCCCTGACAATTCAGTCAATAAATTAACGATCATTTCACGTTCTCGGAATGCGTAAAGGAAAGGACTCGTCGCACCTATATCCAGCAGGTATGTACCCCACCAGACGAGGTGGCTTGCAACTCTGCCCAATTCCATTGCGATGACCCGCAAATATTCTGCCCTTTCAGGGATCTCCACCCCCATCATTGTCTCAACAGCATGGCAAAGTACATAATTATTTGTCATTGCCGCCAGATAATCGAGCCGGTCAGTATATGGGATTATTTGAGTATATTGCAGATTTTCCGCTAGTTTTTCCGTACCGCGATGCAGATACCCGATGACAGGTGTAGCCTCTTTGATAATCTCACCGTCAATCTTGATGACAAGCCGAAAAACACCATGTGTACTCGGATGCTGCGGCCCGACATTGAGAAGCATTTCTTCCGTCCTTAACATAGGGCTTATACCTCCACATCATATGGCTCATAATCTTTTCTAAGGGGATACCCTTTCCAATCTTCCCCAAGTAAAATCCGCTTTAAATCAGGGTGTTCATAAAAGTTAATGCCCAATAAATCATACGCCTCACATTCTGGCCAATTTGCACCTGACCATAATGGGACCAATGATGGGATAACGGGAGTATCCCTATCAAGCTTCACCTTCAAGGCAACTGATTGGTTCATTTTGAATGAGTGTAAATGTACATAGATTTCCATATGGGATTCAAAATCCGTACCATGAAGTTCCGATAAATACGAAAAGTCAAGCTGTTCATCATACCGCAGAAATTTGGCTATTGAGAAATATGTATCCGGATTAGCCACTAAAGTGGGTACATCTTTTGATAGTCTATTAATATAGCTCTCTAATAATGCCCCTTGTCCTACATGGCTTTCAATAGCAGAAACAATTTGATCGAGTTTCGACTGATTTGGGGAAATTTCGCTAGGGGTGTCAGCTTCCTCGCTTTCCTGTACAGCTGTCCTGTTCTTCGCAGCAGCAGCCGCTTTCGCTTTGGCAGCGGCTGCTGCCTTCGCCTTGGCCGCTGCCGCCGCCTTTTGCTTCGCTGCATCGATTTCGCCTTCCGGCTTTTCTCCCGCTTCTTCTTTCGCCTGTTTCCGGGCCAATGCCGCTGCCGCCGCCTTTTGCTTCGCTATATCCATTTCGCCTTCCGGCTTTTCTGCCGCTTCTTTCGCCTGTTTTTTGGCCAGTGCGGCTGCCTTTGCCTTGGCCGCTGCCGCCGCCTTTTGCTTCGCTATATCCATGTCGACTTCCGGCTTTTCTGCCGCTTCTTCTTCTTTCGCCTGTTTTTTGGCCAGCGCGGCTGCCTTTGCCTTGGCCGCTGCCGCCGCCTTTTGCTTCGCTATATCCATTTCACCTTCCGGCTTTTCTTCCGCTTCTTTCGCCTGTTTTTTGGCCAGCGCGGCTGCTTTCGCCTTGGCCGCTGCCGCCGCCTTCTGCTTCGCTATATCCATGTCGACTTCCGGCTTTTCTGCCACTTCTTCTTTCGCCTGTTTTTTGGCCAGAGCGGCTGCCTTCGCCTTGGCCGCTGCCGCTGCCTTCTGCTTCGCTATATCCATGTCGACTTCCGGCTTTTCTGCCGCTTCTTCTTTCGCCTGTTTTCGGGCCAATGCTACAGCCTTCGCCCTGGCCGCGGCCTCTGCCTTTTGTTTCGCTAAGTCTTCCTTTTCACTCATCTATATCACCCGCTTTCCAGTTTTCGCCTCATAACGGATTTTTTCTTTTAATTTATTGATTCCGTAAATAAGTGCAGCTGGGTTTGGGGGACAACCCGGTATATATACATCGACAGGTACAATTTGATCTACCCCTTTGACCACTGAGTAAGAGTGAACATAAGGCCCGCCAGCAGTTGCACAGGAGCCCATTGCAATAACCCATTTCGGTTCTGGCATTTGTTCGTATAATCTACTTATTATTGGAGCCATTTTTTTCGTTACCGTTCCTGAAACAATCATGACATCCGATTGTCTGGGGGATGTCCGAAAAAAAGAACCAAATCGGTCCAAATCATAATGAGAGGAGCCGACACCCATCATTTCAATTGCACAACATGCCAAACCGAAAGTCATTGGCCAGAGTGAGTTACTTCTAGCCCAGCCTTTTATTTGTTCAAGTGTGGATAAGAAAATACTGTGGCGCATTTCTTCCATTTCTTTAGGGGTAAGTTCATCCAACTTCAATTCCACTTTAACACCTTCTTTTTCCAAGCATAGATTAGCCCTAGCATAAGGATCACGACAAAAAACAGCATTTCAATCAATGCAAACAGTCCGAGTTCATCATAGGCAACCGCCCATGGGTAAAGAAAAACCGTTTCTACATCAAATATGACGAACATCAATCCAAATAGATAATACCTGACATTGAATTGAACCCTTGAATCCTGAAAAGGTTCGATTCCGCTTTCATAAGTCGTATACTTCATATCTGTCGGTTTATAAGGCCTTAGCAGTCTACCAAGAAATAAAGCGATCACAGGTAATAAAATTCCGAGACAAAGGAAAACAAATACAATTAAATAATTATTTTGGTAAATATGCAGCTGTCCCATGTTCATCTCCCTTTATGGATATATCATGTTAAATGGCTACAATTTAAGTTTGCTTGTCTTCATTTTGGATACGTTATAAATATTATGCAGGGTAACATTCTTTTAGAAGCAACGTGAAAGGAGGGGTATGAAGCAATAAATGTAAGCGTATACATTATAACATTAGGATAAAAGCATGTCGACGAGTTAAGGTTTAAAATGGAAAATACTTTACTCTATAATTCGACATTTTACTCCTAATTCTGATTTCCATGTCAATAATCTTCAAAAACCATCTGGATAAAAAAACACCTGATCTTACCACGAATGGTTTGATCAGGTGTTTTCATCAATTAAAGTTATCGCATTTCTGCAATTTGGATTCGGTTGATTGCACGTTTAAGCGCTAAATCAGCTCTTTTGGCATCATTTGATCCATCATTGTTCTGCAATCTTTGTTCAGCACGGGCTTTTGCTGCTTGAGCACGTGCAAGATCGATAGTTTCAGCTCTTTCAGCAGATTGAGCTAAAATGGTTACCACATCAGGGCGAACTTCTAAGAAGCCACCATTTACAGCTACATAGTCTGTGTTGCTTCCATTTTTAAGACGGACAGCACCAATGGTAAGCGGGGCTACAGTTGGAACGTGTCCAGCCATGATTCCCAGCTCACCGCTTTTAGCTTTAGTGCTTACCATTTCAACTTCTGCATCATATACTGGGCCATCGGGAGTAACAACATTGACTTTAATGGTCTTCATTTCATTCCCTCCTAGGTCCCTTTAATTAAGCCATTTCTTTTGCTTTAGCAACAACTTCTTCGATGCGGCCAACTAGACGGAAAGCATCTTCTGGAAGTTCGTCATATTTTCCAGCTAGGATATCTTTGAATCCTTGGACTGTTTCTTTAACTGGTACATAAGATCCCTTTTGACCAGTGAATTGTTCAGCCACGTGGAAGTTTTGTGACAAGAAGTTTTGAATTCTACGAGCACGTTGAACGATTACTTTTTCGTCTTCGCTTAATTCGTCCATACCTAAGATAGCAATAATATCTTGAAGTTCTTTATATTTCTGTAAAGTCGATTGCACTTGACGAGCCACTTTATAGTGCTCAGCCCCAACGATTTCTGGGCTAAGGGCACGAGAAGAAGACGCCAATGGATCAACCGCAGGGTAGATACCCATTTCAGAAAGTTTACGCTCAAGGTTAGTTGTTGCATCCAAGTGAGCGAAAGTTGTAGCTGGAGCCGGATCCGTATAGTCATCGGCAGGTACATAGATCGCTTGAATGGATGTAACTGAACCTTTATTTGTTGAAGTGATACGTTCTTGCAATTGGCCCATTTCAGTAGCAAGAGTTGGTTGGTAACCAACCGCTGAAGGCATACGTCCTAGTAGGGCGGAAACCTCAGAACCTGCTTGTGTGAAACGGAAAATGTTATCGATGAAGAATAGAACGTCTTGTCCTTGTTCGTCACGGAAATATTCAGCCATTGTCAAACCGCTAAGAGCTACACGCATACGTGCACCTGGCGGCTCGTTCATTTGTCCGAATACCATTGCCGTTTTCTTGATAACACCGGAATCAGTCATCTCGTAGAAAAGGTCATTACCTTCACGAGTACGCTCACCTACACCAGCGAATACCGAGATACCGCCGTGCTCTTGTGCGATGTTATTGATAAGTTCTTGGATAAGTACAGTTTTACCAACACCGGCTCCACCGAAGAGACCGATTTTACCACCTTTGATGTAAGGAGCAAGTAAATCTACTACTTTAATACCAGTTTCAAGGATTTCAACTGTTGTTGATAAGTCCTCAAAAGTTGGTGCTTGTCTGTGAATTGGATCACGGCGCACCTCTGCTGTAAGTGGTTCGAATAGGTCAATGTTTTCCCCTAATACGTTGAAAACGCGGCCTAGTGTTACTTCACCTACAGGAACGGAAATTGGAGCTCCTGTATCAACAGTCTCTGCACCACGGGTTAAACCATCAGTGGAAGACATTGCTACAGTACGAACTGTATTATCACCTAGTTGAAGGGCTACTTCAAGAGTTAGTCCTGTACCAGACGCTGTATTTTCGATTCTTAACGCGTTATAGATCTTAGGAAGTTGTCCGTCTTCGAATTTCACGTCAACAACCGGACCCATAACTTGAGTAACGCGTCCTATATTCATCGTTTTCCCTCCTAACGTTGCTTATAACGACAATCTAGTTTATGGAACGGCCAAGCATCGTCCGGTCCGACCGTCCCTTTAATAATTTTTATTCTAAAGCTGCTGCACCGCCGACAATTTCCGTTATTTCTTGAGTAATTGCGGCCTGACGTGCACGGTTATATTGCAATGAAAGTGAATCAATCAATTCTTTAGCATTATCGGTCGCATTTTTCATTGCAGTCATACGTGCAGAGTGCTCACTTGCTTTACCATCTAGCAAAGCACCATAAATTAAACTTTCTGCGTACTGAGGCAGTAATACCTCAAGGATTTCTTCTGCATTCGGTTCAAATTCATAAGAAGTCATTGCTGCATTGGAAGTATTAAAGTCAGCTAACGGAAGGACTTGCGTTTCCGTTACATCCTGCTGGATTGGGCTGACATAATGGTTATAGTACATGTAAAGCTCATCACACAGTTCATTTAGATACAAATTCACTGTTGATTTTGCAAGGGAGCTAATGTCAGCGAAAGAAGGCTGATCAGGAACTCCAGTTACTTCAAGCTCTACGTGCATGTTACGGCTGACAAAGAAATCACGGCCAACCCTTCCGATTGCGATAATGACGAACTCATCATTGGATTTATGGCGTTCAAGAATGGTTTTATGAACGTGGCGAAGGATACTACTATTGTATGCTCCTGCCAATCCGCGGTCCGATGTGATTACCAGGTAACCGGTTTTCTTAACTGGACGCGAGACAAGCATTGGATGAGATGCACCCGTACTTCCGTTCGCAATACTTGATACTACTTCTTGAATTTTATCCATATATGGAACATATGCTTTAGCATTAGCTTCAGCACGGTTCATTTTAGAAGCAGATACCATCTGCATCGCTTTTGTAATTTGACTCGTCTTTTTCGTTGAAGTAATCCGAGACTTAATATCGCGTAAAGAGGCCATTCATTCTCACCACCCTTTATAAATTAGTTAGACCTTATTATTCAGAAATAACGAAGTTCTTTTTGAACTCGTTAATTGCAGCAACGATAGCAGCATCTTCAGGAAGACCTTTCGTTGTGCGAATGTGATCTAATAATTCCGGATGAGAACGATCTAGGAATACATAGTATTCTTCTTCAAAACGAAGGATATCCGATACTGGAATATCATCTAAATGACCTTTAGTCAATGCATAGAAAATCATGACTTGTTTTTCAACTTTGATCGGTTTGTTTAGATCTTGTTTTAGAACTTCAACTGTACGAGCACCACGGTTAAGTTTTGCTTGAGTTGCAGCATCAAGATCAGAACCGAATTGAGAGAATGCTTCCAATTCACGATAAGAAGCTAAGTCTAGACGTAAAGTACCAGCAACTTTCTTCATCGCTTTAATTTGTGCAGATCCACCAACACGGGATACGGATAGACCAGCGTTAATCGCAGGACGTACACCCGAGAAGAACAAATCGGATTGCAAGAAGATTTGTCCATCAGTGATGGAAATTACGTTTGTTGGAATGTAAGCAGAGATGTCGCCTGCTTGTGTTTCAACAAATGGAAGCGCAGTGATTGAACCGGCACCTAAAGTGTCATTCAATTTAGCTGCACGCTCAAGTAAACGGGAGTGCAAGTAGAATACATCCCCTGGGAATGCTTCACGACCTGGAGGACGGCGAAGTAGCAAGGAAAGTTCACGGTATGCAGATGCTTGTTTAGAAAGATCATCATAAACCACAAGAACGTGCTTGCCAGCGAACATGAACTCTTCACCCATAGTCACACCAGCATATGGCGCTAGGTATAAAAGTGGTGCTGGTTGAGAAGCTGATGCAGACACAACGATTGTGTAATCCAATGCACCATTTTTACGCAGTGTTTCAACAGTTCCACGAACAGTTGATTCTTTTTGACCGATAGCCACATAGATACAGATCATATCTTGGTCAGCTTGGTTAAGGATTGTATCGATCGCAACTGATGTTTTCCCAGTTTGACGGTCACCGATGATTAACTCACGTTGTCCACGTCCGATAGGTACTAGCGCATCGATTGCTTTAATTCCTGTTTGTAATGGTTCATGAACGGATTTACGGTCCATAACACCTGTAGCAGGGCTTTCGATTGGACGAGTTTTTGTTGTAGCGATCGGACCAAGACCATCTAATGGTTGTCCTAACGGATTCACGACACGCCCGATTAATTCTTCTCCAACTGGTACTTCCATGATACGGCCAGTACGGCGTACTTCACTGCCTTCTTGAATGTCTCTGAATGGTCCAAGAATAACAACACCTACGTTATTTTGCTCAAGGTTTTGTGCCAATCCCATTGAACCATTAGAAAATTCTAAGAGCTCCCCAGCCATTGCATTGTCTAAACCATGAACGCGAGCGATACCATCACCAACAGTGATTACTGTACCTACATCGCTTACTTTAATTTCCGACTGATAGTTTTCAATCTGCTTTTTAATCAGCGCACTGATTTCTTCAGCTTTGATGCTCATGAATTTCACCCCTATCTGTGAATATTAACCTAATAGTTGTTTGCTAAGGCGATCAAGCTTCCCACGTATCGTTCCGTCATAAATACGGTTACCGATTTGAAGTTTGATACCGCCAAGAATATTGCTATCCGTAACATTAGTGATACGCAAATTACGTTTGCCGATCTTTGCAGCAAAAGCTGAAGACACAGCCTCCGCTTCAGCTTCAGTTAATGGATTTACTGTATAAACAGTCGCATCCGCAACTGAATTTTCTTCATTCGCAAGTTCAATGAACTCTTGTGCCATAGGAATCACTTCATCTGTACGATGACGCTCCACCATTAACATTACAGTGTTTCGAACGGAAGACGAAAGACTTGCAAATGCATTTGCAAGCATTGTATTTTTTGCATCTCTAGTCATTTTAGGATGAGCCAAGAAGCTTAATAGATCTTTATCATTTGTGAAAACTTCATTCACTATGCGAAGCTCTTCTTCAAGTTGGTTAATGAGATTTTGCTCTTTCGCAATTTGGAAAAGAGCTACAGCATAACGTCCTGCTACAGTTATATCGCTCATTTACCTTCTCCTGCCTCTTGAATATATTCATTGATTAGTTTTTCTTGATCAGCTGATGAAAGTTCTTTCTCAATCACCTTAGAGGCGATCATGACAGATAATGAAGCTACTTGCTCGCGTAAGGCGGCAACTGCTTTTTCTCTCTCTTGAACGATTTCACGTTTTGCTGATTCTTTAACACGTTCAGCCTCTGCACGCGCTTGATTAATAATATCTTCGCGTTGTGCTTCGCCTTGCTGCTTAGCATTCTCTATAAGTTGTCCCGCTTCAGTGCGAGATTGTTTTACGATTTCACGCTGTTCTTCTAAATATTTCAGTGCTTCTTTTCGGCTAACTTCAGCTGCTTCAATTTCATTCGCAACATGCTCTTCACGTTCTTTCATGATGCCCATTAGCGGACCCCATGCAAACTTCTTAAGCAACGCTAACAAAATAATAAAGATTACAAGCTGGTATATGATATCTCCACCATTAAAGTGGACTTGACCAAGAACAAAATTGCTTGTTAACACGCTCGGTTCACTCCCTTCATGAGATTCACTATTGAAGTTCTGTATTTTCGATTGACAGTATCACTGCCATAAATGTTCACTTTAACACAGAGCAATGGCGAAGGGTCTCCTTGGATCATCTTCGCCATTATTGAACTTTTTCAAGTTATCTTATTTACCCATTACAATAAACGCGATAACTACAGCGATGATTGGAAGTGCCTCAACTAATGCAATACCAACGAACATTGTAGTTTGAAGCATACCACGAGCTTCTGGCTGACGAGCCATTCCTTCAATTGTACGCCCAACGATAAGACCGTTACCAATACCCGCACCTAGTGCACCTAATCCAACTGCGATAGCAGCAGCTATAAGACCTAAAGAACCTGTCATGATAAATTTCCTCCTTGAAATGTTGTTTTATTTTTTCATCAATATAATGTTCTAAATGAACAATATTTATAATTAATGGTCGTCACTTACTTTATGGGAAAGATAAACCATCGTTAACATAGTAAAGATAAAAGCTTGAATGGAGCCGACAAAGATACTAAACCCTTCCCAAGCTAACATCGGTAATGCAGCAGTGGCTGCACCCACAACACCACTTGTTCCTAGTCCAGCAAGTAAAGTTAATAGTAACTCACCCGCATAAATATTCCCGTAAAGCCGCAATCCTAGAGTTAACGTATTAGCGAACTCCTCAATAATCTTTAACGGAAACAAGAAACCCATTGGCTGAACATAAGTTTTGGCATAATTTTTCATGCCTCTCATCTTGATACCATAATAATGAGTTAAACCCATTACCATAACTGCCAAAGTTAAAGTTATTGCCGGATCAGATGTAGGTGATTTCCACCAAAGTTCATGTCCTATTACAATCGAGAACGGCAATCCTAACATGTTTGAAACAAATACGTACAATATTAACGTCATTCCCAACATTAGGAACTGACCACCCGTACGCCAATCCATATTGCTGTTGATGATATTTTTCACAAAATCCATAACCCATTCGATAAAGTTTTGGATACCTGTTGGCTTCATCGCAAGTTTTCGAGTTGCTGCTACAGCAATAATGAAGACAATGAGACTTGCGATGGTCATCATAAGAACATTAGCCAAGTTGAAATGTATTCCGGTATTCATAAATTCCCACATAGGAGCTTCATGATTCAACAGTATTCACCTCTCTTCTTTACTACCTACGTATGTTTTGCATAAAATAATCTATCATAATGACAAAGTAAACTGTCATTAATCCCACAACCACGCAGACAACCTGAAATTCACCAGGATATCTCAATGCAATAATTGCAGCTAAACCCGCTACAGACATTCTAGTTAAACTACCAAGGGAGCGCGTTTTCTTTCCTTCGGCAACCTCTTGGGCGAACTTCTTGTTCTTTTTGACCATTGACCAGAATATAAATAGGCTGAAGGCAGTTCCAAGCAATAATCCTTGGAAGACTGAATCATGGGAAGTGAAAACCACCCCAAGTAGATAAATACCCATTAAATACAACATGTATTTTAGCTGCCTATTGAACATCTTTTCCAATTCTAGCATTTTGTCATGTAATCTCCCTAGAAATATTGTAGTATCTTGTTTAGCTTAGGAGAATTTGCCCGTAACAAGTCCAAATAGAAGGTCAAAAACTTACTTCTATTTGACACGTTATTAACGTATGAAACCCCTCTCATTTTACATCCTTAGTTAGCATACAATAGGCTAGAATCATTGTCAATGAGTGGTTAGTGAAATTTGTCACAGGTTTGTAATTATTAACGAATTGTTCACAAATTATCTTTTTTCTTCTATTGACATCCGTTTTATTTTACTTATTAGCCTCTGTTCACTCAATAAGTAACGTCTTTTCTATCCGATCTTCCCTTCCGCCCCTTCTTGCAAAGATTATCGCTTTATAAACTCCTTCAGGAGGCAAGTCCTTTTTCAATACATCTTTTTTGATCAAACCGGAAGGAGCCGATCTGGACCAATCCAAATATCCAGCGAATTTCAAGCTATCTTCCTCATAAAGGGCAATACCGAATTCTTCAGCCCCGCGCGGAAGATACATTTCGTATCGATATGTGCCTTCCTGGTCCCCTTGACCAAAGTCAAATCCCATTATCCTTGGATAATCAGGCTCTTCTTTTACATATAAATAAGGAAGGGATATTCTTTTGGTTCCTTCCATTATAATGAGGTATCCATCAAAGACTCCCTTTTTAAGCTTGGCTGGGTTGACCTGCAATCCGACTTTTATCCGTTTCTTTTCCTTCGGTTTCAAAGTAAGGGATTTCGGCAATTCCCAAGTGAGTCCCGTCTCTTTTAATGGGACCATGAATGAGTACTTCCTCATTTCCGTACCGGTATTTTCTATGACTATCGTTTCATGATGCTCTTCAATTCCTTCTTTTTTTGTATACATCCCAAAAGACAATGAGCTTGGGTTCAAGAGCGTGTCCGCTTTTAACGCTTCGTCGACCTGGATGCGCCCAGCCCCCTGTTCATATGTGTGATACAATTGATTTGCTGTTTTCCTCAATGGCTTGGAAGTGCTCATCAATGCAGATTTGACTTGATCAGGAGTCCACTCCGGGTGTTTTTGCAGGATTAAGGCGCATGCTCCTGCAACATGCGGTGCGGACATACTTGTTCCATCCAGGGACATATATCCTTTAGGAATGGTGCTTTCAATTTCCACTCCCGGTGCCAATACGTCAGGCTTTATTCCCCATGATACGGTTACCGGTCCCCTGGAGCTAAAATCCGCGAGCCTATCCTGCTCGTTCTTATAAACAAATTGAACGGTTTTGCTCTGCCCTTGCTCCATGATTTGCTTGAGCTGCAATCCATCTCTTCTATTAATAGAAGAAGCCGGGATGTTCATTTCTTTTTCCAAGCTTCCAGTAAAGGTCCCGCTCGTATTATTAAAAACAATTACCCCCTTCGCACCCGCCTTTTCTGCATTGGATACTTTCTGCTGGAAGGTAAGTGTGCCACGTTCCAACAACACAATCTTATCCCGAACATTCTTTAGGTCCTTTTTATTACCCAGTCCCCCATATATGACATCCTCGGAAAACGTCAGGTTCCATTTTTTAGAGCCTTGAAACAAGGTTAAATGCGATTGATGCTTTTTTGATCCAAGTCCGTAAATCATATACGGCACCCTTAAGGGCGGAGTCGAAGCCCCAACGGAAATCGCTTTTTCCGCTGTACCGGGTGAACCGACGGTCCATACAGCCGGACCGGAATTCCCGTTTGATGTCACGGCAACAATGCCGCTTTCCACAGCTTTATTCAACGCAAGGGAGATAGGTAAATCAGGACCATTGACGTTATTACCTAGAGAGAGGTTCAATACATCCATCTTATCCTTCATGGCTGACTCAATGGCCGTCAACACTTGATCTGTATCTCCAGAACCGCCTGGCCCCAATGCTCGATATGCGTAAATCTCCGCTTCAGGTGCGACGCCTTTCATTTTTCCATTGGCTGCAATGATGCCCGCCACATGAGTGCCATGTAATGTATCCAGGTCGCCTTGATTTTTGGTTTCCATCGGATCTGCATCACCATCAACCAGATCCTTACCTCCTTTATAAGCTCGTTGCAAATCTGGATGTGTATAATCAATGCCAGTATCGATTATCCCTACCTTTATCCCTTTCCCGGTGATCCGGTGATTCTCCTTATCAAAGAAACCCCTGACCCTGTCTCCTCCTATGTATGGGACACTTTTATCCAAAACGGCTTGATAAACGGATACTTCCGTTACTGCCTGAATTCCACCCTCCTTTTTAAGTTGTTCTATTTCATTCATTTTCCCATGAAGGGAAAATCCATCCAGGGCAACCGAATAAACATTCCGTAATTGAAGAGATGGATATTTTTCAAGCAGTTTTTCGATCTTTTTTCGATTAAACGCCTTATCCATCGTGACAACAACCGTTACTTCCTTAGATTCAGATAGTTTTGGTAAAGGCGGCAGAATGACTTTTGCAAAGCCCTTTTCATATTGATAAATAAATATAAAAAGGAAAACAAACACGATGAACGTTTTCTTTCCCAACATAATCATCCCCTTAGCAGTTATCTTTTCTCAACAACCTTGGAGTATGCAAATAAAAAAAGGAAAAGCGCATGGCTTTTCCTCTTTTATGGTTCAAATCTAGTTGGCGGCATATTCACTTGCTTAAAATAGTACCGGATGGCTTCAGCTATGCGTACCGAAGCATTTCCGTCCCCATATGGATTTGAAGCTTTGGACATTTTTTCGTGCACCTCTTGATCGGTGAGCAATTCATGTGCCAAATCATATATGGTTTGTTCATCAGTACCAGCCAATCTTAAGGTTCCAGCCGTAATCCCCTCAGGACGTTCGGTCGTATCCCTTAAAACCAGGACGGGTACACCAAGTGACGGTGCCTCTTCCTGGATTCCTCCAGAATCAGTCAAAATCAGAAAGGCTCTAGAAGCGAAGTTATGGAAATCCAATACATCCAGCGGTTCGATCAAGTGAACCCGCGGATCGTCCCCGAGAACTTCGTTTGCCAATTCTTGTACAAGCGGATTTAAATGGACAGGATATACCACTTGAACATCATCATGCTCAACAATGATTCTCTTAACGGCCCTGAAGATATTCCTCATGGGTTCCCCCAGATTTTCCCTGCGATGGGCGGTAAGCAAAATGAGCCTGTCTTCTCCAAGTCCATTTAAAACCGGATGGGAATATGTCGACCTTACAGTCGTTTTTAAAGCATCAGTTGCCGTATTTCCCGTCACGAAGATATTATCCTTCTTGTTCTCGTTCAGCAGATTCTCCTCGGCTTTCGAAGTCGGCGCAAAATGCAAATCCGCCATCGTACCCGTAAGCTGTCGATTCATCTCTTCCGGATAGGGGGAATACTTATTCCATGTGCGCAGCCCCGCTTCTACATGCCCAATGACAATTTGATTATAAAAAGCTGCCAGACTGGCAACAAACGTTGTGGTTGTATCACCATGAACGAGAACAATATCTGGTTTAGCTTCCTTCATTACTGAATCAAGACCATTCAATGCTCTTGTTGTAATGTCAGCAAGCGTTTGCCTTTCCTTCATTATGTCCAAGTCATAGTCCGGCTGTATGGAAAATAGTTCGAGAACTTGATCTAACATTTGGCGATGCTGAGCCGTGACAGCAACGATCGGCTTGAAATATTCTGGGTGTTTTTGAAATTCGAGTACTAAGGGAGCCATTTTGACAGCTTCTGGTCTCGTCCCGAAAATGGTCATGACTTTAATCGGTTTGTTCATTCGTGACACCTCAGTTTCTTTCCTTATTTTGTGCCGAATAAACGATCTCCTGCGTCTCCAAGACCCGGAACGATATAACCATGTTCATTCAGTTTTTCGTCAAGACCCGCAATATAGATATCAACATCAGGATGAGCTTCTTTTAAAGCTTCCACACCCTCTGGAGCTGCAATCAAACACATGAATTTAATATTGACTGCACCGCGTTTTTTAATGGAATGGATCGCTTCGATGGCTGATCCGCCAGTGGCTAGCATCGGGTCAACGACAATGCATTCCCTTTCTGCCAAGTCACTTGGCATCTTCGCATAATATTCAACCGGTTTCAATGTTTCAGGATCACGGTAAAGTCCAACATGTCCGACCTTTGCAGCAGGAATCAGCTTAATGATTCCGTCCACCATCCCTATGCCCGCACGTAAAATCGGGACGATTCCCACTTTTTTACCAGAAAGCATTTTCACTTTCGCTGTGCTTACAGGCGTTTGGATTTCCACTTCTTCCAGCGGCATATCTCTCGTGATTTCAAATGCCATCAATGATGCAACTTCATCCACTAGTTCACGGAATTCTTTTGTTCCTGTATTTATATCACGTATATAGGCTAATTTGTGTTGAATTAACGGGTGATCGAAAACATAAACTTTTCCCATTTGGCATCTCTCCAATTCCATTGCTTAGTTTTGCGCTTTTTTATGATTTCCCTAATCGAATAGAAAAATTTTCGTGTCTTTTAAATTTCACTTCAACCTATTTTACAGAAAAATGTTTCAATCTTCAATAAAGGTTTAGTTGTCAGACCTATTTTCACTATTCGGATTCTTCTAACACACCGACTTCCATAAATGAAAAAACCGCTCCCTTTAAAGGGAGCGGCCCGATATTACAATGAAGGATATAATTCAAATTTGTTCGCTAATGATTCAACACGCTGTTTTGCTTCTTCAAGCTTAGCTGCGTCTTCATTATTTTTCAATACAAGTCCGATGATAGCAGCTATTTCATCCATGTCTTCCAATCCGAAGCCACGTGATGTCACTGCCGCAGTCCCAATACGTATACCGCTGGTAACGAATGGTTTTTCCGGGTCATAAGGAATCGCATTTTTGTTCACGGTAATACCGATTTCATCCAAAACATGCTCTGCGATTTTTCCCGTTAACCCTGTAGAGCGTACATCAAGAAGAATTAAGTGATTGTCCGTTCCATCAGAAACAAGAGTGAACCCTTCTTTCTTCAAACCTTCACCCAAACGTTTAGCATTGTCGATGATTTGTTGAGCATATACTTTAAAATCATCTTGAAGCGCTTCGCCGAATGCAACAGCCTTAGCTGATATAACATGCATCAAAGGACCGCCTTGAATTCCAGGGAAGATGGATTTATCGATCTTCTTACCGAATTCTTCTTTACAGATGATCATCCCGCCGCGTGGTCCGCGAAGTGTTTTATGAGTAGTTGTCGTTACAAAGTCAGCATAAGGAATTGGACTTTGATGTAATCCAGCCGCAACTAAACCTGCAATATGCGCCATGTCGACCATTAAATATGCCCCGACTTCATCCGCAATTTCACGGAATCGCTTGAAGTCGATTTCCCGTGGATATGCACTTGCACCCGCTACGATCAATTTAGGTTTGTGTTGACGCGCTTTTTCCAATACATCATTGTAATCGATACGGTGATCTTTTTCGTCTACACCATATTCAACAAAGTTGTAGTTAACACCACTGAAGTTTACTGGACTTCCATGTGTTAAGTGACCGCCATGCGAAAGGTTCATCCCAAGCACTGTGTCGCCAGTTTGAAGCACTGTAAAGTAAACGGCCATATTGGCTTGAGCTCCAGAGTGAGGCTGTACGTTCACATACTCGCCTCCGAAAATTTCTTTCGCACGCTCACGTGCTAGATCTTCAACGATGTCTACATACTCACATCCGCCATAGTAACGTTTTCCAGGGTATCCTTCTGCATACTTATTAGTCAAGACCGATCCTTGCGCTTCCATGACAGCTTCACTCACGAAGTTTTCAGAAGCAATAAGCTCAATTTTACTTCTTTGACGCCCTAATTCCAGTTGAATTGCGTTAAACACTTGCTCATCTTGCTTTGCTAAACGATTCATTCCGTAATTCCTCCTTAAATTGTGCGTGATTCGCTTTTTAGTATTTATGTGCAACATGCCTTCAAAAAGCATGAAAAAGCCATATCAATAGTTATTAGAAAATTCTACTCCATTTTAACATGTCTAATTTAGAAGTGATAGTCTAATTTTATCGAACATTAAATGTTTTTTCATTTAAAAATGTTCGTATTTAACATCAGAATTATGGTAAATAGCTCTTTCACCTTATATTACAAGAGCGAAATCACCATTCTATTAGCACTATAAAGGAAAGTTTTTTCTTTTGATCCTTTACCTTGAGCGTTACGATTTTGCCCGCCTTAATTAAAAAACAGCATTCCCCATCCGAGAAATGCTGTCTTACTTACCCATTAAGTACAACTTTTGTTTTCAGAGAGGTCCAGATAAACTGCACGCTCCCCGCCAATCAGCTTCGGGCGGGTTTTTGCCATCGTCACATGTGCATGTCCTATTTCTTTAATGGCAGAGCGAATCGGAACTGCAACATGCTTCAGATGCATACCAATGAATGTGTCTCCAATATCTATCCCCGCATCCGCTTTGATATGTTCAACGACGACTGCATCTTTCCATTGCTGATAGGCGTACGTCGCCATCGATCCACCAGCTGTTCTTACAGGTACGACCGAAACTTCTTCATAACCATAACGAATCGCGGTTTCCCTTTGTAAAACCAAGGCCCTGTTTAGATGCTCACAACATTGATATGCAACCTGAACACCCGTTTTTCCTTGAAAATCCCTCACTACGGAAAAAATCATCCCAGCAACATCGAGTGTCCCTTCAGTACCGATCCTTTTCCCGATCACTTCACTTGTACTGCAGCCGATAACCAGTAGCTGTTTCTCTTTTAAAGCCGTCTGTTCTTGGAACTCGTATAAAAGTTCCCGAAACTGGTTTTCCCATATCTCAAGCTCATTTGAAAATGTAGCATCACTTGTCATGAAAACGCATCCTTTCAATAAGAAAACTTACTATCGGAACTCTCCAAAAACCAAAAGAATTAGCTGTGCTTACCTTCGTACTCCGCAATCTTACCAATCCTGTTTTGATGGCGCCCGCCCTCAAATTCCGAAGTCAGCCACGTTTGGGCAATTTCCCTGGCTAGACCCGGGCCAATGACACGTTCCCCCATCGCTAACATATTGGTATCATTATGCTGACGGGTCAATTTCGCACTATAGACATCATGAACCAATGCACATCGTATTCCTTTGACCTTATTGGCAGCAATGCTCATTCCGATTCCAGTTCCACAGATTAAAATGCCCCGATCGAACTCACCCCTTGCCACTTTTTCAGCAACCGGCAAGGCATAATCAGGATAATCCACCGACGTACTGCATTCACAGCCAAAGTCCTCAAATGGAATCTGTAACTCATTCAATAAATTCTTTATTTCTTCACGGATATGTATTCCACCATGATCCGAAGCAATCGCAACTTTCATCATAATCCTCCTCTAGCTTTTTCATTTGATTTTATTGTGTCACAAAATTATGAAAAGATAAAGGATGTCCATCCTTTTCCCCGCAAAGAAGCAGGAAACCTACTCTGGTTTCCTGCTAGCGGGTAATGGTCCTGTTCAACTTTTCGGCTTTCGCTTTAAGTTCCATTGCCGATTTTTCGACATTTTCCATGACTGCCCCTTGTTCGCTTGTGACAGCCGTCACTTCTTCCGCTCCAGCAGATGCTTATTCTGCAATGGCAGCCAATGCTGCCTTGATCCTATACCAAGCTTAGTAGTATCTTTTACCCCAGCGGCAACATTATGTACGCCAGTTCAATTTTTAAGCCTTTTGACTAATTCATCTATCAATTCCTGCAGCTCTCTGAACGTTTCCCGATAAATGCCTTCAGAACCGCCGAACGGATCCATTATATCTCTATCATATTTATCTCCGAGAATGAATTCTTTTAAAGTAAAGGTCTTATCGATCATTTGGGGATATGAACGGGTAATGGCCGATTTATGCCCTTCCGTCATGGTGAAGATATGAGTCGCCCACTCCATTTCCTTCGCGGATAAAGGCGTTGAATGATGATTATGCACTATGTCATTTTCAACCAATACATTTTTAGCATGCATTGAAGCATCCTGACCTGTCGAAGCATACACGCCTGCGGACTTCACTTCAACACCCGCAATATTCTTGTTTTTCAATATCGCTTCTGCCATCGGGCTTCGGCATGTGTTACCTGTACATACAAATAATACTCGGATCATTTTAACGCCTCCTTTTTTATTCATTATAAGCTATCGCCCGTTTATTATAGTCAAAAAATCACTGTCATTTTGTCCGAAGAAAAATAAAAACCGCTCCGTTAATCGGAACAGTTGAGGTAGGAATGATATGAATTCAGGCGGATCAAAAAGAGAACAATAGTTTCAATCCAAACGCACACAGAATGCTTCCGCCAAGAATCTCACTATACACGCCAAGCAAACCCTGCATTTTTCTACCCAGTAAAAGCCCCGCCCACGTTAATAGAGTGGCGGCAAACCCAAAACAAAGAACCGTTAAAATCGTTTTGGCACCGTAAATCCCCAGAGTCAACCCTACCGAGAAGCTATCCAGGCTTACCCCTAAAGCAAAAATGATTAAACCTTTCCCGACAGGAGCCAGCATCTTATTTTGCATGGCACCAGCCCCATCCTTTTTACCAGGAATAAACATCTGTATACCAAGAATGATCAACAATAGACCGCCGGCGTATGTAGCGAAGGTCCCGAATTTTTCTGAAATGAAACGGCCTGCCCCCATTCCAAGCAAGGGCATCCAAATATGAAAAATGCCGACTGTCAAACCTATAAACAGAATTTGCCTCAACCTTAGCTTAAACATTCCCATTCCAAGGCCCACTGAAAAGGCATCCATTCCCAAAGCGAAGGCCATTAGCAATAAGGTGATGATTTCTCCAGCAAATGTATTCATTCCAATCCCCCTCGGACGTGCCTACTACATGTTATGCATGTCCGAAAAGAAATAGAAGGATAAATCAGTCCTTATTACACATGTTCCTTGATGATTTGATGACCTGCTGCCTTCTCAAGCCGGTTCATGACCGCAGCCCCTATTCCATGGTCAGGAAACATTTCACTAAAAATGACATCGACCTCCAGCTCGTCAAACTGTCTTAAGGCATCATATAAGCCTGTCGCAACTGTATGTAAATCGGCTAGTGAACCTGGGACAACCACATAATCCGCCTTATAATCCTGTTGATGTTCATGAGCCGTAATGATGCCCACCTTTAACCCGTCACTTCTTTTTTCATCCACAAGCTTCTGAAGGAAAGCTTGATTACCCTTGACTAAAAATAGAGGGGCCTTCGGAGCATAGTGGGTATATTTCATGCCCGGAGCCTTTGGCGCCGTTTCCTGATTCTTCAAAGCGACATCTTGCCTGACTTCCCCAATTACCGCTTCCAGCTGTTCCAGGGTCACCCCGCCAGGCCTTAAAATAACAGGGACTTCCACAGTGCAATCCAGTACTGTGGATTCCACGCCCACACCTGTATTCCCGCCATCGACTATACCTGCAATCCGGCCCATCAAGTCATCTTCAACATGTTTTGCTGAAGTGGGGCTTGGTTTCCCGGAAGTATTTGCACTTGGAGCCGCAATGGGCAAACCACTCGCACGAATAAGGCCAAGGGCAACCTGATGATCCGGCATCCTGACAGCCACCGTGTCCAATCCAGCTGTCACAAGATTCGATAGCTGGCCCGGTTTCCGTTTCATGATCAAAGTCAAAGGACCCGGCCAAAATTCTGCCATTAGCTTCCGGGCCTGTTCCGGAATCTCTTCTACAATACCCGACAACTGGTCATCGGAGGCTATATGAACGATTAAAGGATTATCACTTGGACGCCCCTTTGCTTCGAACACTTTTTTGACCGCCTCGTCATTTTTGGCATTCGCGCCGAGTCCATAAACGGTCTCTGTAGGAAAAGCAACTACTTGATTAGCCTTTAATAATTCAGCTGATTGTGTAATCTGGGGATAACTTTGTAAATTATCCACATTTTTATCCACTGACCAAATTTTCGTTTTCATCTTGAACACCATCGCCTTTTAACATTTCTTATTTTATATAATCGCTTTAATATGAACGGTATTTTCAACTTAACGTACGAATTCCACTTAAAAGATACTTTGAAAGTATAAAAGAAGTATACACATATTTCAAGTGTTATCCACAAATTGGGGATAACCACATCGAATCCGTGGATAACTTTGTGGATATTAATGATTAATGACAGACTTTTTTGATTTTTTGTTAATAACCCTGTGGATATGTTTTTAAAATTATCTGAATTTAAAGAAGAGGGACTCTGCCCCCTCCTTAAAATAGATCATTGAAGATTTCTGCAAACAAGGACTTCACTTCCACCTCGGGCTCCTTTTCCCCTTCATATAATTGTTGACCTTTTTCATTGGATGCCGCAAGTTCAACCTTGTTTTCTTCAGCTTTCCCTTCAATCACTTCCTCTGTCACTTGTTCCTTATCTTTCACTGCCACTTCTTCTTTTACCTCTGGCTGTACAACCTCTTCTTTTACCGTTACTTCCGGTGCTTCCTCTTTTACACTCTCCTCGATTACCTCTTCTTCAACTACTTCCTCCGGCCTTTTTTCCTTTTCAGCCAGCACTTCTTCTTCAACCACTTCCTCCGCAACAGGTTCACTCTCTTCATTCGTTGCAGCATACGCCGTTCCTTCCGAAGTCAAGGAACCTTCCTCTTCATCCTCGACAATCGGACTTTGACTTACAGCCGTCCCATTTGAAAAATCCAAGAAACACAATGGGGGAAATAACACACACCACCAATTAGCACCGTCCCCTTCACCAAGCGTGATAATCACTGCTTCATATTCCCCTGCCGGATATAAATACTGCCCGTACAGCTTTGTCGGAAATTCAGCTTGTCCAAAATCCACTTTCACCGACTGCTCCAAACCCTGTTCCTTTATTACCGCCTCAGCCGTCGCCTGGATATCCGGCAGATGCGAGGTGATCACATCCCTCGCCTCATCCAAAGAAGTAAGCTCAGCGACCCACTTTGTGATATCTTCATTTACCTTATCCCTAATCAGCCGTTTAACCGCTTGGTCCTCTTCTTTATCACTATTGGCGAGTATCCGCAGCCGAATCGCCTCATCCGGGATTACCTTTGTATCTTCTGCACCGACCATCTCCGCTTTAGGCATATATATACTTACGATCGTTCCTATAGTTAAGATTAATAGATAAATAATGGCTAAATGTTTAGTTTTCATCGCCTTCGCCCCCTCACATGAATCAGTCTCACCATTTTTCAGCTATCTTAAACTAGTAAAAACAAAAAAGTTGATAGCTGGAAATATAGATTCCAAAGGATAATGAGGGTGCTGTCCCTAAAAAAAACCGTCTCACATAAGGGAGACGGATCATTTTAATTCAGCAAAGACCATTCGATCTTTTTCATTAATGTCATTTATGATGGATACTTCCGCGGCAGGAAAGGTTCGCTTCAATAAATCGGCAACCGCCGCCCCCTGTCCTGCACCCACTTCAAAACCGATCAGTCCTGGCACCTTCATCACCAAAGGTAACTGTTCCATAAAGCGGCGGTAAAAATCCAGCCCATCGATACCGGCAAACAACGCACGGTGTGGTTCATGACCAGTCACGACCACTGACATGGATTTATGATCATCTTCTGGTATATATGGCGGATTCGATAAAAGAATGTCCACCTTCTCGTTTATATTCATGAAAGGCGAAAGCAAATCACCTTGCATGAACTCCACTTCGGCACCAAGTGATTCGGCATTTTTCCTCGCCACCTCAAGCGATGGTTGCGCTATATCCGTGGCCGTCACCATCAGGTTTGATTTTTCGAGTTTCATCGTTATGGCAATTGCGCCGCTGCCAGTCCCAATATCAACTAAACGGAGCTTCTGTCCCTCCATAAAAATCGCCGGGAGTTTACGTAATGTATAATAAATCAATTCTTCTGTTTCCGGTCTCGGTATGAGCACTTCTTCATTCACAAAAAAGGTCCGTCCATAAAATTCTTCACTGCCGATTATATATTGGATGGGCGTCCCCTCAGCATGCAGCTCAATAGCGTCCTTAAATTGCCCAAAATCCGCTTCACTAAGCTCATCATGAAGGTTGGCCAGCATTTGGGAGCGAGTTTGTTTTAAAAAGTGCTGTAACAGGATTTCCCCAGCATTGGCATCACGATCATTTTCCTTTAAAAAAGAAGAAGCCCATTTAAGGGCTTCAAAAACTTTCACGGCAGAATTACTCATCTGCATTTTCCAGCCTTGAAGATTGGTCTTCCATGATTAATGCATCAACGACTTCATCCAGTTTACCTTCCATGATTTGATCCAGTTTTTGAATCGTTAAACCAATGCGGTGGTCGGTAACGCGGTTTTGCGGGAAGTTATAAGTCCGAATCCTTTCAGATCGATCGCCCGTTCCAACGGCCAGCTTCCTGTTTTGATCATATTCCGCCTGTATTTCGCGATTGATTTTATCGAACACCCTGGCACGCAAAACCTTCATTGCCTTTTCTTTGTTCTTAATTTGTGATTTTTCATCTTGACAGGATACAACCGTATTAGTCGGAATATGAGTCAAGCGCACCGCTGACATTGTCGTATTGACACTTTGCCCTCCAGGACCGCTTGATGCAAAGGTATCGACACGAATATCCTTATCATGGATTTCAACTTCCACTTCCTCAGCTTCAGGTAAAACGGCAACCGTGGCTGTAGATGTATGAATCCGACCGCCTGATTCCGTTTCAGGTACTCGCTGAACGCGATGGGCTCCATTTTCGAATTTCAACTTTGAATAAGCGCCATTGCCATTAATCATGAATATGATTTCCTTGTAGCCGCCAAGCCCAGTAGGATTTGCTTCAATGACTTCAGTCCGCCAGCCCTGCACCTCGGCAAAACGGCTATACATCCGGTATAGACTGCCTGCAAATAAGGCCGCCTCATCTCCGCCAGCCGCACCGCGGATCTCCATGATTACGTTTTTATCATCGTTGGGGTCTTTCGGAATAAGCAATATTTTCAGCTTATCCTCAAGGCCTTGTATGGTCTCATCAAGTTCATTGATCTCTTCTTTTACCATTTCACGCATTTCCGCATCAAGTTTCTCCTCCAGCATTGCCTTCGCTTCCTGAAGTTGCTCACGAACCGCTTTATATTCTTTATAAGTCGACGCGGTCTCTTGAATGCTGGATTGCTCCTTGGAATATTCCCTTAGCTTCTTGGAGTCATTAATGATCTCCGGGTCACTTAATAGTTCATTCAATCTTTCATATCTATCTTCTACTGCTTGCAAACGATCAAACAAATTATTCACCTCATAAATTTTCCAAAACATCTTAAACGATTTGGAAGTAATCCATCTCTTATTACTATAAATAAGTAGCTCAGTGCCCCAGCTCAGTTCACTTCTAGGTTAATTATAGTATAGGTGAATAATCAACGTCAAAGAGATTCAAAAATGTCGTGCCGTTACTTATTTAATTTGACATCTACATTATATTGAGGCACAACCCTGTTTATCATGCCTTGTATTCGCTGCATTTCCTTTTTTCTTTCTTTTTCGGTCTTGATTTTGCCTTTATCATGGACCGTAACGTGTATGGTATTTCCATTAAACCAAACGGAACCGGCCTCATAATTAGTTTCCGATTCGATCACCCCGCGGATTTCATCAATTTGCTGACCCATGGATGGAGAATTATTGGATGTATGATGCGGTGTGTTAAGGACCTGATCTGATGGTCGTTCCGCTTCATTATCCCAATCTTTATTGGATACTTGATTTAAACCATTGCCAACCCTGCCATCCCGGGATTGATCCCCATATTCCGAATCATTATTTATTGCATTGTCATTTTGACCGCATGCCGTTAGTGCAGCAAGCAGAAAGGCCGTCATGATAAGCAGTTTTGATTTCATATTTTTTCCCTCCATTTTGACTGGTTAAGAAGAACATTTCCTCGTTAGCCTACCCAAAATGGGGCAATATTTATCTTTTATTTCCCTTCCATGTATTGGTCAGGCCACCTGAATAACTCGACAGTTTTTCCATTTTTCCGCATAAAAAAAGCACCCTGTGATCTCATTGGATCATAGGGCACCATCATTCAAATATGTTCTTTAATCCCAACAGCCTGCTTACCCGGAACTTCGTGATGATGGCGGCAGCGGGGCTCGTACGATTCCGATGCACCCACAAGGATGATCGGCTCATCATAGGAGGCCGGCTCCCCATCTATCAAGCGCTGTGTCCTGCTCGCAGGTGAGCCGCATACTTCACACACTGCCTGCAGCTTAGTCACCGATTCTGCAAGCGATAATAGAACAGGCATAGGGCCGAATGGTTCACCTCTGAAATCTTGATCGAGTCCAGCCATAATCACTCGATAACCGCTGTCCGCAAGATGCTGGGCAACCCCGATAATTTCATGATCAAAAAATTGCACTTCATCTATTGCAATGATATCCAAGGGCTTGTCCAAATACTTAAAAATATCCGTTGAATGGGCAATCGGTTTTGCCATCACAGAAGAGCCATTGTGTGATACGACAGCCTCTTCCGCATAGCGATTATCAATAGCTGGTTTAAATACAGCTATCTGCTCTTTAGCAAATTGAGCACGGCTGACTCGTTTAATCAATTCTTCAGATTTACCTGAAAACATGCTTCCGCAAATAAGCTCGATCCAGCCTGTTTGTTTCATTACATACATGGAAACAGCTACTCCCTTCCACCTGTCGATCCATTGGCCATAATTGAAGTCGACCTGGCTTTTAATAAATTCTTACTTGTTTATGGAAAAGAAAAAACAGGCAAGAAAAATACTTGCCTGTTTTTTAAAAAGTCCGGCTTATTTAATACCGTATTTTTTGTTGAAACGATCAACACGTCCGCCAGCTTCAGCGAATTTTTGACGACCAGTATAGAATGGATGGCACTCTGAACAAGTCTCAACTTTGATCTCTTCTTTAACTGAACCAGTTTCAAAAGTGTTTCCGCAAGAGCAAATTACTTTTGAAAGCTTATAATTTGGATGAATTCCAGTTTTCATTCTTTTCATCTCCTTATGCCCTGAATCATTCGAAACAGAGTTATATACTTCAAGTTGAGGGAAAAGCACCCTCACATTTATTGTAAAAACACATGAACTCATTATAACAACTTAAGACTAGTTGTGCAACTGTTTGTTTCTTACAGGGTTTAAGAACGTTTTACGCTCGCTGGACCCTTTTTCATTTCTGACATCTCTTCATCCAGCTTACTGAAAAATTCTTCATTGCCTTTTGTCTGTTTTAGACGGCGAAGGAATTTCTCCGAGAAATCAGGCGAATCTGACATCGTTTTCCTAATGGCCCATAGTTTATCCAGGCGATCTTTCGGAATTAGCAATTCTTCTTTACGCGTGCCTGAGCGACGAATATCGATTGCCGGGAAGATCCGCCTTTCGGCAAGGGCACGATCTAGATGCAGCTCCATATTACCCGTACCTTTAAATTCTTCATAAATGACATCATCCATTCTTGAACCCGTATCTACCAATGCTGTAGCAAGGATTGTCAGGCTGCCGCCTTCCTCGATATTCCTCGCCGCACCGAAAAAGCGTTTCGGACGATGGAATGCAGCAGGGTCAATACCCCCTGACAGTGTACGTCCGCTCGGCGGAATGACAAGGTTGTAAGCACGGGCTAGGCGAGTGATGCTGTCCATTAAAATGATGACATCCCGTTTATGCTCCACAAGGCGCATGGCTCGTTCCAACACCAGCTCAGCCACCTTGATATGGTTTTCCGGCACTTCATCGAAAGTTGAACTTACCACGTCTCCTGCGACGGAACGTTCAATGTCTGTCACTTCTTCCGGGCGTTCATCGATCAACAGCACAATCAATTCCGATTCGGGATGGTTTGTGGTTATCGCATTGGCAATTTCCTTGATGAGCATCGTTTTACCGGCTTTTGGCGGTGCAACAATCAGACCACGCTGTCCAAAACCGACCGGTGCCAGGACATCCATAATCCTGGTCGATAAGTTCTTCGGTGTCGTTTCCAGTTTAATTTGCCTGTTAGGATACAGCGGTGTTAAACCTGGAAAGTGGACACGCTCTTTAGCTGATTCCGGATTATCGCCATTGACCGCTTCAACATGCAGCAATCCATAATAGCGCTCGTTTTCTTTTGGAGGCCTTACCTTACCGGACACTTTATCTCCATTTCGCAAATCGAATCTGCGGATCTGTGAAGCCGAAATATAAATATCCTCCGAGCTTGGAGAATAATTAATTGGACGCAGGAAACCGAAGCCCTCTGAAGGGATGATCTCTAAAACGCCCTCCATGAATAGGAGACCGTCCTGCTCAGCTTGCGCTTTCAGGATAGCGAAAATAAGTTCCTTTTTGGAAAGTTTGCTGTAATAGGAAACTTTATATTCACGAGCGTGCTCATAGAGATCCTTAAGTTTCATGTTTTCTAAATTAGAAATAGTTAAATTCATTATGACACCACACTTTTATTAATTAAACGTTTTCACCCATACTGAAAAAGAATTGGTTTGTTAGATGGAAGAAAAACCGCAATCCATGTACCCGACCAGAGTTTTCTTAGAAAGGATGATACATTTTTACATGTAAAGAAGAAAATTATTTGAAGGCTTCTTGAAGTTTGGAGTGAAAGGGCAGATTTTAAATTATTAATAGTAGACCAAGCTTTATTTTACTTTTTTTATTTTAATTATTCAACTTAAATTTTTTTAAAGAGAAAGCGAGCGATGAAACCGCTCGCTTTTTAAAAGTGATTTTTCTAAAAAACGCTATCAGTCAATCAAACCATTCGGTTTAATCTTAAGACTGTGACGCCCATCAATGAATCGAACGGTACCAGATTTAGCACGCATGACTACGGATTGCGTTTCGCCGTAATGCCCTTTAAATTGTACACCGCGTAAAAGTTCTCCGTCAGTCACACCTGTTGCAGCAAAAATTGCGTCATCTCCGCGAACAAGATCTTCCATTCTGAGGACTTTTCCTAATTCAAGGCCCATTTTCCCACAGCGTTCCACTTCTTCATCAGTATGTGGAACGAGCTTACCTTGAATTTCCCCTCCAAGGCATTTCAAGGCAACGGCTGCAATGACTCCCTCTGGAGCTCCGCCAGATCCGAATAAGATGTCAACACCGGTAAGATCGAAGGCCGTATTTATCGCTCCTGCGACATCTCCATCATTGATCAGCTTGATACGTGCCCCTGCCTCACGAAGTTCATGAATGATCTTCGAATGACGATCGCGGTTCAATACTGTTGCAACCACGTCTTGGATATCTTTATTTTTTGCCTTGGCTACCGCTTTCAGGTTGTCCAACACGGAAGCATTGATATCAATCTGACCAACTGCCTCGGGTCCGACTGCTATTTTATCCATATACATATCCGGGGCATGAAGCAAGTTCCCCTTATCGGCTATCGCCAATACAGCCAATGCATTCCAGCCGCCAGATGCAACGATGTTCGTTCCTTCTAATGGATCAACCGCAACATCCACTAGTGGTCCAAGACCAGTTCCAAGTTTTTCGCCAATATAAAGCATTGGCGCCTCATCCATTTCCCCTTCACCGATTACAACCGTTCCTTGCATGGGAATGGTATTGAAAACATCCCGCATCGCAGTTGTTGCTGCATCATCCGCTTCGTCTTTCTTTCCTCTTCCCATCCAACGAGCTGAATTTAGTGCCGCCGCCTCTGTTACGCGGACTAGCTCCATCGATAAACTTCTTTCCATTTCCGGTTCCCCCTCATGTACACTAGCATGATTTATTTATATATTAGTATAACACATTATATCATATATAGTAACACAATGAGGTAACAAGAAAAGGGATCAGCTTTTAAGCTGCTCCACTTCTTCTTGCGTCATTTCTTCACGCCAAATCGTCGCTCCCAAACCTGAAAGTTTTTCAACAAGATGGCTATATCCGCGATCTATATGTTCAAGCCCTGTCACTTCTGTAATCCCTTCTGCCATTAAACCGGCAATTACCAGAGCTGCTCCGGCACGTAAATCGCTTGCCTTCACTTTTGCCCCATGAAGTTGGACAGGACCATCGACGATGCCCGCTCTGCCCTCGACTTTGATCTTCGCATTCATGCGTCGCAGTTCATCAATATGCTTAAATCGTGCCCCGTATATCGTATCGGTCACCATGCTAGAACCGCTTGCTTTTGTTAAAAGGGAAGTGAAAGGTTGCTGAAGATCTGTTGGGAATCCAGGGTAAACCAACGTCTTGATATCAACGGATTTATAATTTTCTCCCGGTGAGACAAATATCTGGTCATCACCCGCTTCAATATTGATCCCCATTTCCCTCAATTTGGCAGTCAATGACTCCAAATGCTGGGGAATGACATTATCGATCAGAATCCCTTCACCGACAGCAGCGGCTAAAATCATGAAAGTACCGGCTTCAATCCGATCCGGTATGATCGTATGCTTGCAACCATGCAAACTTTCCACACCATCAATACGAATGATATCCGTTCCAGCACCCTTAATTTTTGCTCCCATATTGGTCAACAATGTGGCGACATCGATGATTTCCGGTTCTTTCGCAGCGTTTTCAATCACAGTGCGGCCTTTGGCCAAAACGGCGGCAAGCATGATGTTGATCGTTGCCCCTACACTAACGACATCCAAATATATGCGTGCTCCCCGGAGCTCGTCCGCCCTAAGGTAAATGGCTCCTTGTTCATTCGTCACTTGTGCGCCAAGTGCTTCGAACCCCTTAATATGCTGATCTATCGGACGGGGTCCTAAATGGCAGCCTCCTGGCAAGCCGATCACTGCCTTTTTGAATTTACCAAGCATTGCCCCCATTAAATAATACGAAGCACGTAACTTCTTGACCCTGCCATTCGGAAGAGGCATTGAAATCATCCTGCTGGGGTTGACTGTCATCTGTCCTTCGTCAAAGGACACCTCACCGCCAATTTCCTCCATTAACTCTTTCAGCATCTGTACATCCGAGATATCAGGCAGGCCTTCAATCGTTACGGGAGAGTCCGCCAAAATTGTTGCCGGAATAAGGGCAACCGCACTATTTTTTGCTCCGCTGACACGAATGCTTCCCTTTAGGGGATAGCCACCGGCAATTTTAAGTTTTTCCATAATAAACTCCCTTCCACGCTAAGCACTTAGAAGCTACTTCCAAAAAGTAATATTTTACCACAAGAAATTTGCATAATCCGACAACATTTACTATCTAGTTCTTTAGTTTACACAAAAGTAGAAAATTCATGTAAAAAAAGATAAAAATTTCTAATTTATGTTAATTTTATCAAAACAGTGCAATCTATAGCGACTTAGCGGCAAGGCATTATGCTTCTGTACGTGAATTCCAATCATTCAAGAAAGCTTCAATCCCTTTATCCGTTAATGGGTGGTGGAATAATTGCATTAAAACTTTATAAGGAATCGTTGCAATATGTGCTCCTTTAAGAGCCGCTTCTGTAATATGCATCGGATGGCGGATGGAAGCTGCAATGATCTCAGCATTGATATCATGAATTGCAAATATGTCAGCAATATCCGAAATTAAATCCAAACCATTTTGGCCGATATCGTCCAAGCGTCCTAAAAATGGCGATACATAAGTTGCTCCCGCCCTAGCTGCCAATAATGCTTGGTTGGCACTGAAAATAAGCGTGACATTTGTTTTGACACCTTGTTTTGTAAGTGCTGAAACAGCCTTCAAGCCGTCTGGAGTCATTGGCACTTTGATCGTGATATTAGGTGCAATCGCAACAAGCTCCTTGGCTTCTGCCATCATTCCTTCAAAATCAAGCGCAATGACTTCAGCAGAAACGGATTCCTTAACAAGGCTTGTGATTTCTTTTAGCCGGTCATGGAAAGAAACTCCCTTTTCCCTTGCAACAAGTGATGGGTTAGTCGTAACACCTGCTAGAACGCCAAGTTCGTGTGCTTGTTTGATTTCTTCCATATTTGCTGTATCTATAAAGAATTTCATAAAATATCCTCCGTATGTAATCGATTTTTTATTTCTCTATTGAATTCTAATTGTTCGAAAAATAGAGATCGGATTAAGCCCAAATCTAAAAGAAACCATTAGGGGGGAGCCCCCCAATGGGAATATTGCCTTACATTTAAAGGGGTGGAACCCTTTTGAAATTATGCTTTGCCGTTTGAACCGAATTCACGAATTTTGCCGATGACCGTTTCTTTAATAGCTTCACGGCCAGGAACCATGTATTTACGAGGATCGTACACTTCAGAATCGTTATTCAGGATTTCACGAACCGCTTTTGTGAACACAATTTGATTTTCCGTATTCACATTGATTTTTGATGTTCCAAGAGAAATCGCTTTTTGGATATCTTTCGTAGGGATGCCTGTACCGCCATGAAGAACAAGAGGTTTGTTCGTTAAATCCCGTACTTCTTCCATTTCTTTATAGCCTAGGTTAGGTTCACCTTTGTATGGTCCGTGAACGGATCCCAAAGCTGGAGCAAAACAGTCGACATTCGTTTCTTTAACCAACTGTTCACATTCTTGAGGGTCTGCATATACGACTCCATCAGCGATTATATCATCTTCTTGTCCGCCAACCGTGCCCACTTCCGCTTCAACCGAAACATTACGTGCGTGAGCGAATTCGACAACCTTCTTGGTTGTTTCGATATTTTCTTCAATTGGATGATGTGAAGCATCGATCATTACTGAAGTGAATCCCGCTTCGATGGCTTCCTTACATTTATCATAACTTGAACCATGGTCAAGGTGAATGGCCACAGGAACAGTGATTTTCATGTCTTCCAACAAACCTTGAACCATCATGACAGTCGTTTTAAAACCACCCATATGACGGGCAGCACCTTCGGAAACACCAAGGATGACTGGAGATTTTTCTTGTTCAGCAGCAGCTAGGATTGCTTGAGTCCATTCAAGGTTATTGATATTGAATTGACCTACTGCATATTTTTCATCAAGGGCTTTATTCAGCATATCTTTCATAGAAACTAAAGGCATTTGATTTCCTCCTACTAGTGGATGTTTATTTTTAAAGTTAATTCTTTCTAGATATTCCCTAAAACCAAAGTAGCATACGCTTTATAAATCAGAATATCTCTCCTCTTTTAGCATATCAATACATCAAAAAAACAGCAACAATTACAACTGTACCATGTCTCAAATTTTATTCCAAAAAAACACGGCCCATCTAAAAAAAAGATAGCCGCGGTAATTTCCCCGTCAATAATATTAAACTTTCAAGACCGTTAACTCGATTGAATCGGTAAGTATTCACGAACGGCTTTTCTAATATCATCAATATCAAACGGCTTTGCAAAGTGTGTCATTGCACCTAAATCCTTTGCTTCTTGAATCATATCAAGTTCACCATATGCCGTCATGATTATGACCCGGATGTCCGGATCGACGACTTTCATCCTTTTCAAGATCTCAATGCCATCCATTCCCGGAATCTTCATATCCAGCAATACAAGATCGGGTGAATGGTTATTTAGCACTTCCAAGGCTTGAATGCCATTAGCTGCTTGAAATGTTTCATACCCTTCTTTATGTAACACCTCGTTCAATAAAATACGAATCCCGAATTGATCATCAACAATCAATATTTTCCCTGGCATTTTATCACCTCCCCCTTCCCGGTTCATCCATTAATATATTAGCCTATTCGGCCTATTACCCGAAAAAGGGTAGTTACATAGATTGCGTCAAATTACTTGAGCAACGCATTTATTCATTCATGACATCTATGTTCATATTCGATAATTGTAACAAAATTCCTGCTGTATGGCTAAAAGGAATTTTAATTTTTTTGTTTTTTCGACCGATTTAGTTAATTCTGCCCTTTGGACCAAAAACCCTGAAACCTGTCAATGCAAAGGAAAGTCCTTTATAATAAGTATATTATTTTTTAAAGGAGTCCCTGATCATGTTAAAAATTTTCTCGACACAGATAAGCGGTTTATTTAAAAAAATGATTGAAAATGAAGCCTTTGAAATGGAGGATGCCGGACGCCTGCTGGCTCAGGCTGTGGTTGGGGACGGTTCTGTGTTCATTCACGGTTTTGATGAAATGCAGGGCGTCACTGCCGAGGCATTGAATGGGGAGGAACCCTTTCCTAAGGCAAAAAGCTATGATTTAAGTGAAACAATTTCCAAGGAAGATCGATTTCTTATATTCAGCCGCCATTCGGATGATTCAGAAGCATTGATGCTGGCAAAACAACTCAAGGAAAAAGATATCCCATTTGTTGCGGTTTCTACATCCGTCCCTTCCGAAGAAGATTCTCTTTTGGAGTTGGCTGACGTACATATTGATTTACGCATCCAACGGGGATTGATTCCCGATGAAACCGGAAATAGATATGGGTACCCTACCCTCCTTACCGCTCTTTTCGCTTATCATGGAATTAAATTCACTCTTGAAGAAATCATAAAAGAATATGAAGATGAAGAATGATGAATTCATCTAAAAAGGTTCGGAAAAATATATCTTTCATCAAATGATGTTCCCGAACCCACTGACCACCCTCTAATCTAAATGTTAAAACAAATTTGATTGGAGCGGGGGTGTGCGGGACTCATGCGGGAAAGCACGTCTAAGCGGTGCTTGGAGTGGCCATCAACCTCCCAAAGTACAAACCATAAAAAAACCGTAGGCAAACTCGATTTTCTTCAAGTTTGCCTACAGTCTGAAACAGCCACAGGGGCTGTTTTTTTGTTTATTAACGATTTTCGCCGTTCTTTAATGACATACCGACAAAGTCGCGGAATAGCGGCTGTGGACGGTTAGGACGTGACGTGAATTCCGGATGGAATTGGGAAGCCACAAACCAAGGATGATCTTTCAGTTCAATGATTTCGACTAGACGGCCATCTGGACTTGTACCGGAGAACACGAATCCTGCCTCTTCCATAGCTTGACGGTAGTGGTTATTGAATTCATAACGGTGACGGTGACGTTCATAAACAACCTCGTCATTATAAGCTTCGTACGCTTTAGTACCTTCGATAAGCTTACATGGATACAGACCAAGACGAAGTGTTCCGCCCAAATCTTCTACATCCTTCTGCTCAGGAAGAAGATCGATGATTGGATCAGGAGTATCCTCCTTAATTTCAGCTGAATGTGCTTCTGGCAATCCCAAGACGTTGCGTGCATACTCAATGGACGCCAACTGCATGCCTAAGCAAATTCCGAAGAATGGTTTTTTTGTCGTGCGGGCAAATTCAGTCGCTGCAATTTTCCCTTCGATTCCACGATCTCCAAAACCTCCAGGTACAAGGATTCCATCTGCATCTTGAAGAAGTTCTGCAACATTTTCTTTAGTTACATCTTCGGAATTCACCCAGTCGATTTCAACATCTGCATCAAATGCGTAACCAGCATGCTTAAGTGCTTCCACTACAGAAAGATAAGCATCTTGCAATTCAACATATTTTCCGACTAAGGCGATTTTCGTTTTCTTTGATAAAGAAGTAACCTTTTTGACTAGTTCCTTCCAATCTTCCATATCCGCTTCGCCACAGTCCAATTGCAAGTGATCACAAACGATTTGGTCCATATTTTGCGCTTGAAGCGCTAGAGGGATGGAGTAAAGTGTATCCGCATCAAGACATTCGATAACAGAATTTTTATCGATATCGCAGAATAAAGCGATTTTATCCTTCATATCTTGTGAAATCGGGCTTTCTGTACGTGCAACGATGATATTTGGCTGAATGCCAAGGCTGCGTAATTCTTTTACACTATGCTGTGTCGGTTTTGTTTTCATTTCACCTGCAGCTTTGATGTAGGGAACCAGTGTACAGTGGATATACATAACATTATTGATGCCGATATCACTCTTGATTTGGCGAATCGCTTCAAGGAATGGAAGAGACTCGATATCCCCTACAGTACCGCCAATTTCAGTGATGACTATGTCGGCATTCGTTTCATTGCCTGAACGGAAAACCCGTTCTTTAATTTCATTCGTGATATGGGGAATGACTTGAACCGTTCCACCTAGATAATCGCCACGGCGTTCTTTTCTCAGGACGGTTGAATAAATTCTGCCTGTAGTCACATTGCTGTGTTTACCAAGGTTGATATCGATGAAACGCTCATAGTGCCCCAAATCCAAATCCGTTTCAGCACCATCATCCGTTACAAACACTTCACCATGTTGATATGGACTCATCGTACCAGGATCCAAGTTGATATAAGGGTCAAACTTCTGGATCGTAACATTCAATCCCCTATTTTTTAATAATCTTCCTAAAGAAGCGGCCGTAATCCCTTTTCCCAAGGAAGAAACTACTCCACCTGTCACAAAAATATATTTTGTCATCTTATATCCTCCTAATAGAATGTTTTCTTCCAATTCAGTTCTTCACATCATTAGATCGGAACCTGAATCAAATCTTCCGCCACATGAGCGGTTAAAAGCTAAAAACCGTAACCAGTACAAACCATTAATCACTTAAAGGTCTTTAGTGAGAGTCATGCAGGATACATGAACAAGAATAAATTTCCTTAAATGACAGTTAACATAAATATGTTCTCTATAGTTTTTACAATTCTACGAGAAATCATTTTTAAAAATAAAAAAATGATGTCATTTATTCATTCCATCATTAAAAACAAAAACGCTCCGCTTACAAAAAAGTAAGGGAGCGATATAATTTAATCATTGTGTCCTTTTTTAAGGAGCCCAAAAATGATTCTACAAATTTCGCCTTAAAAAGTCAAGGGCGATTATTTATTTCTCATCCTCTTCTTTCAAGTCATCCAAGTCATCTTCGTCTTCATCTTCGTCCTCATCATCTTCCAGGACAAATGCATCATCTTCGATTATTTCTTCTTCCAGGTCGTCGTCATCATCCACGTCATCATCCAAAAGCACTTCGTCGATGACTGGAGAACCTAGAATATCATCATCGTCGTCATCTTCATCCTCGTCCAGATCATCGATATCCTCTTCAAAGTCAAGGTCTTCGTCTTCAAGTTCATCGAAATCATCGATGACGACAGCAGCCTTTTTGGCTTTCTTTTTCTTTTTAGGTTTTACAACATGTACGACTTCTTCCTCGATTTGGTCAACTGGGTACCATGTTTTCAATCCCCAGCGGTTGTCTCCAAGTGAAGTGAAACGGCCATCCACATTTAAATCCGTATAGAATTGGGCAATTTTCTTTTCCACTTCCGCTTTGGATAAATGGTGCAGCGAAGCTAATTCACTAATTAAGTCTTTAAATGGAATCGGTTCATTTCTTTCAACTAACAAATCATATGCCATCTCTATTAAGGACATTTCCAATAATTGCTCTTTTGAGTATTGTTTTAAACTCAAATTCCGCACTTCCCTTCTCTATTCAAACACTGAATTCCGTGTTTTTTCACATAAAAAAATAATCTAAAACAGTAGTTCGATAAAATAACGACAATTCCTGCTAGACATATACTCCATTATAAACAATCTAAATGGGTTTATGCTAGTTCTATATGATACTTTCACAGATTTACCTTATTGTCTATCATTCACAGGAAACCAAAAGCTAAAGATCATTCCTTTTTTTCTTTTTCGATTTCTGACGATAGGCTGCCGTAAAAAAGACAACAGTCAGGATAAAAAAAGAAATGGCTCCCAATTGATGCTCATACAGCTCAAATAAAAAAATGATGGCAAGAATGTAACCTATGATCAACCCAATCATCTTCAGGTTCATTTCCTCAACTCCAATAGGGCTGATTCTTCATTTTTGCCCCTTTTCAGAATAATTATAAGGTAAAATCTTCATTTTGTTAAAAAAGACGGGAATTATTAAAAAAAAGGGCCCCTAAACGTTCGGAGCCCCCTTCCAAGTTTACATATTTCTTCGATATTGACCGCCTACATCATATAACGCCCTCGTTATCTGACCCAGACTGGCCACCCTCACGCAGTTCATGAGCTCAGCAAAGATATTTTCCCCATTCATGGCTGCCAATTTCAGTTTAGTTAACGCTTCATCCGTGAACTCCTTATTTTTTTCCTGGAATGCCCGGAGATTTATGATTTGCCCTTCCTTTTCTTCCTTGGTTGCACGGGCAATTTCCATGCTGTTCACCGCTTCTTCGGAAGGAGGATTTGGATTCAAATACGTATTTACACCGATGATCGGCAATTCTCCCGTATGCTTTTTCATTTCGTAATGCATCGATTCATCCTGGATTTTCCCGCGCTGATATTGCGTTTCCATTGCACCCAGCACACCGCCACGATCATTGATGCGATCGAACTCTTGCAGGACGGCCTCTTCGACCAGATCCGTCAATTCCTCCACGATGAAGGCACCTTGCATCGGGTTTTCATTTTTTGAAAGACCATGCTCCTTCGTAATGATCATTTGGATGGCCATTGCCCGGCGCACGGATTCTTCTGTAGGCGTCGTGATGGCTTCATCGTACGCATTAGTATGCAGGGAATTACAGTTGTCCTGCAGTGCCATTAAAGCTTGAAGTGTCGTTCTGATATCATTAAAATCAATTTCTTGGGCATGAAGCGAGCGCCCGGATGTCTGTATATGATATTTGAGCTTCTGGCTGCGGTCGTTCGCACCATATTTATCCCGCATGACTGTCGCCCAGATCCTTCTTGCCACCCTCCCGATCACCGTATATTCCGGGTCGAGCCCATTTGAGAAGAAGAACGACAAATTCGGGGCAAAGTCATCAATATTCATTCCGCGGCTTAAATAATATTCGATGTAAGTAAAGCCATTCGCTAATGTAAAAGCCAGCTGTGAAATTGGGTTGGCACCCGCTTCTGCAATGTGATAGCCAGAAATGGATACAGAGTAATAGTTCCTGACTTTCCGATCGATGAAATATGCTTGAATGTCGCCCATTAACCTTAGAGCAAATTCCGTAGAGAAGATGCATGTATTCTGGCCTTGGTCCTCTTTCAGAATATCCGCCTGAACAGTTCCGCGTACCGTCTGAAGCGTATAAGCCTGCACTTCTTCAGCTTCGGCGTCTGTAAGGGGACGGCCTAGCTCTTCTTCTTTCCGTTGAATCTGCTGATCGACTGCCGTATTCATATACATGGCCAAAATGATTGGTGCCGGTCCATTGATGGTCATGGATACAGAGGTTGAGGGGTGGCAAAGATCAAAACCTGCATACAGCTTTTTCATGTCATCCAACGTGCAGATGCTGACTCCGCTTTCTCCTACCTTTCCATAGATATCAGGTCGGTGATCAGGGTCCTCGCCATATAAAGTTACAGAATCGAAAGCCGTGCTTAGCCGTTTAGCCGTATCATCCTTTGATAAATAATGAAAACGCCTGTTGGTACGGTCGGGCGATCCTTCACCGGCAAATTGCCGCTTCGGGTCTTCCCCTTCACGCTTGAATGGAAAGACTCCCGCTGTGTAAGGAAAGAAGCCCGGAACGTTCTCACGGAATACCCATCCCAAAATCTCTCCATAATCCACATATTTCGGCAGTGATACTCTCGGGATCATTAAACCTGATAAACTTTTCGTTTTCAGCTTTGTCACGATTTCTTTATCCCTTACTTTCGTTACAAACTGCTCTCCTGCATACTTTTCTTTTAAATCCATCCATCCAGAAAGAATTTTTTTAGATTCAGGTGATAAATTCGAAGCGGTTTCCTTTTTCAGTTTTTCTAAAGAAGCCACCATATCGCCGTTGTTATCCTTTTCCTTAACTGCATCAATGGCTCCTTCAAGCTGGAAAAGCCTCCGGGCAATACGCACTTGTTCAGCGGCACGCTTATGATACGATCTGACCGTATCACTGATTTCACGTAAATAATACCGGCGGTCAGTTGGAATGATGACATTTTGCTTGTAAACATCCGCTTCTTTCGAAAAGGCCGTACTCCAAGCCGTTCCTGATTTTTCATTAAGCTTTTCAATCAGTGCAGCGAATAATGCATTGGTGCCTGGGTCATTGAATTGGGAAGCGATTGTACCGTATACTGGCATTTCAGATGGATCTTGATCAAAAAGCGTACGGCTTCTTTGGTATTGCTTTTGAACTTGGTTTTTTGCATCTTCGGAACCTTTGCGCTCGTATTTGTTAATGACTATCAAGTCTGCATAATCAATCATATCGATTTTTTCAAGTTGCGAAGGAGCACCGAATTCACTCGTCATTACATACATGGATACATCGCATATTTCGGCAATTTCTGCATCACCCTGACCGATCCCGCTCGTTTCAACGATGATTAAATCGAAGCCTGCTGCCTTCACGACGGAAATGGCATCCTTTATCGCCAAAGACAGCTCACTTTTTGAATGGCGCGTGGCTAGGCTCCGCATATAAACACGCTCTGAAAAGATCGAATTCATTCTGATCCTGTCACCAAGAAGGGCACCGCCCGTTTTCTGTTTGGTCGGGTCTACAGATAGAATGGCGACTCTCTCGTCCGGAATTTCGTTAATGAACCTTCGTATCAATTCATCAGTCAATGAACTTTTTCCAGCTCCGCCAGTCCCCGTGATGCCCAGAACAGGAACCTTCTTTTCGGAAGTCTTGATCTGCTCAAAAAGACTCTCCACCGCTGCCGCTGATTCCTGTGAAACATCGAGTCTATTTTCGGCAAAGGTAATGAATTGGGCAATGGCATTCGTTCCCCCGGCAATCAATTCATCAAAACGTTCCTGTAAAGATGGTTTGACTGTCGAGAAATCACACTCCTCCATCAAAACGTTTATCATTCCTTGAAGACCATATTCCCTCCCTTCATCAGGTGAAAAGATACGGGCAATCCCATAATCATGGAGTTCTTTAATTTCCCTAGGGATGATGACCCCGCCACCGCCGGCAAAAATCCGAATGTGCCCGGCTCCCTTTTCCATCAACAGGTCATACATATATTTAAAATATTCCACATGTCCGCCTTGGTAAGATGACATGGCTATGCCTTGGACATCTTCCTGGATGGCCGCATTCACGATTTCTTCCACCGAACGATTATGACCTAGGTGAATTACTTCCGCCCCGCTGGACTGAAGGATTCTCCTCATTATATTGATGGATGCATCATGTCCATCAAATAAACTCGAAGCTGTAACGAATCTAATATGGTTCTTCGGTTTATACACCTCAACTGTACTCATTTAGCTCCCCCTTATTGAAACTTATTTATATCAGTGCACTTTGGAACCCGATACATTTTGAATCAATAATTGCGTCTGCAGTTCAACATACTCTTGAAGCGTGTACTGTTTATGCAAAGCCCATCTTCTAAAACTCCACATTTGTCCCTGTACGAAAATGTTATGTGAAACAAGGCTTATTTGTTTTTCCGTTAATGATAGCTCCCCATTCTCAACACATTTCGTTATCACTTTTTCGAACATGCCCACCATCCGAAGTTCTTTATTCAGAACATATGGTAAAGCATCTTTCGTCAGGGCCTTCACTTCCTGATACATGACAAGCACTTCGTCCTGCATATCATCCATCACTTTATAAAAATAGGCGATCGTCAACTTCAAGCTTTCAAGTGTCCCATCACTCTGTTCTATTTCCTTCTGAAGCTTTTCCTGGACTTCATCATAAATAAAGTCACAAACGAGATATAATATATCTTCCTTGGTCCGGATATACTCGTATAATGTGCCAATGCTAAAGCCTGCCGCTTTGGCAATTTCCCTGGTAGTCGTACGATGAAATCCCTTTTCTTTAAAAAGGGTCACCGCTCCTTTAATCATTTGAGTACGCCTTTTTTCAACCAGCCGCTCATCCTTTACAGATGCAAGAACCTCTCTTTTTTCCATTTCCAAACTCCTTTTGAAAGCCCATTATTCAACCATTGATATTCTGAAGAAATTGAAAAGGGAATTCCTGTAAAGGCAGAGCCTCATCGGAAAACCACAGTTTCAACCCTATTTAGTAACCATCCGTGAGATGACCAGCTTTTGAATTTCCTGTGTACCTTCGTAAATCTGGGTTATTTTCGCATCACGCATATACCGCTCCACTGGATAATCTTTTGTATATCCATAGCCCCCGAAAACCTGTACGGCCTCCGTCGTCACTTTCATTGCTGTATCTCCGGCAAAAAGTTTGGACATGGCCGACTCTTTCCCATAAGGAAGGCCCACTGATTCCAACCAGGCTGCCTGATAGGTTAATAGCCTTGAAGCCTCAACACCCGTTGCCATATCCGCCAATTTAAAACCGATTCCCTGCTGTGCAGAAATTGGCTTGCCGAATTGGACGCGCTCTTTTGCATAATCAACCGCGGCATCCAATGCACCTTGGGCTATCCCTACAGCCTGGGCTGCAATTCCATTACGGCCGCCATCAAGCGTCATCATCGCGATTTTAAAGCCTTCCCCTTCTTTTCCAAGGAGATTTTCTTTAGGAACACGGCACTCATCAAAGATGATTTCCGTAGTCGGTGATGAACGGATTCCAAGCTTCTTCTCTTTTTTACCAACACTGAAGCCCGGGAAGTCCTTTTCAATGATAAAAGCACTCGTTCCTTTTTGCTTCGATTCAGGATCCGTCAATGCAAAAACGACATATGTATCCGCAATCCCGCCGTTCGTAATGAAGATTTTGGAACCGCTGATAACATATTCATCACCCACAAGCTTTGCAGTCGTTCTCATCCCTCCGGCGTCTGAGCCTGAGCTGGGCTCAGTAAGGCCATATGCACCGATTTTTTCACCTTGTGCCATCGGGCGAAGGTATTTTTGTTTTTGTTCTTCAGTGCCAAACTTATATATTGGCCATCCTGCGAGCGAAGTATGGGCTGATAAAGTCACCCCAGTAGAAGCGCAAACGCGGGAAAGTTCCTCAACCGCTATGCAATACGCTAAGTAATCACTTCCAATTCCGCCGTATTCCTCAGGCCACGGAATCCCGGTCAATCCAAGTTCAGCCATTTTATCGAAGATTTCACGGTCGAATCGTTCTTCTTCATCCCTCTCGGCAGCAGTCGGAGCCACTTCATTCTGGGCAAAGTCGCGCACCATTTTCCTGATCATTTCATGTTCTTCCGTTAGTTTAAATTGCATGGCAATGCCTCCTAAATTTCTCGTAATTACAGACTTTTACTGATGACCATCCTCTGTATTTCGCTTGTACCCTCATAAATTTCAGTTACCTTTGCATCCCTGAAATATCGTTCGACCGGATAATCCGTTGTATATCCATAGCCCCCGAACACTTGGACTGCTTCTATCGCCACCTCAACGGCCGTCCTCGAAGCGAATAGCTTAGCCATTGCCGCCTCTTTACCGGACTTTAATCCCTGTGAGCGTAAAAACGCCGCGCGATAGACGAGTAACCTTGAAGCTTCTATGCTCGTTGCCATTTCGGCCAGTTTGAAACCAATCCCTTGCTGTTCTGCAATGGGTTTTCCGAATTGCTCCCTGCTTTTTGCATATCGGACAGCATGTTCCATGGCACCCTCAGCAATTCCTAGCGCTTGAGCGGCAATCCCGATCCTTCCAGCATCCAAGTTGGCCATGGCGATCTTAAAACCTTCCCCTTCCTTACCTAGGAGATTGGCTGCAGGGACTTTCATATCCTCGAACGTCACCTGTACGGTGCTCGAACCATGAAGGCCCATTTTACGTTCATCTTTACCGATGATTAAGCCCGGCGTCCCTTTTTCTACAATAAAAGCAGAGATTCCCTTGCTTCCCTTCTGTGGATCGGTCGAGGCAAAAACAATGAACACATCCGCTTCCCCGCCATTGGTGATAAAAACCTTGGACCCATTTATTCGATATTGTCCGCCTTCCTTTACTGCCACTGCCTTCGATTTCAAACTCGCAGCATCGGAACCTGAGCTTTGCTCAGTCAAACAAAAGGCCCCTAAATTTTTACCAGCGGCTAACTTAGGCACATACTTTCGCTTCTGCTCTTCCGTTCCAAAATAAACGATTGGATTTGTGCCAACAGATGTATGAACGGACAGTATGACACCGAGAGTGGGACTTACTTTGGAAATCTCATTGATGGCAATGATATAAGACATGAAGTCCATACCCGCGCCACCGTATTCTTCTGAAATCGGAATTCCCATCAAACCAAGCTCTCCCATTTTTTGCAGAATCGTTTTTGGAAACACGCCTGTTTCCATTGCCTCGATATGAGGAGTGATCTCATTCTCCGCAAAAGAGCTTACCATTTTCCGCATCATTTCATGTTCTTCGGTAAACTTGAAATCCATCCTACATCCCTCCCTGGCTGCACATCTTTCCATGATTAGTTATATTCATAAAAGCCCCGTCCTGATTTCTTGCCTAACCACCCTGCCTTTACATATTTCCTTAACAGCGGACACGGTCGGTATTTATCGTCTCCCAGTCCTTGGTGAAGGGTTTCCATTATATACAAGCATGTATCCAGGCCGATGAAGTCAGCTAGCGTAAGCGGTCCCATCGGATGGTTCATGCCCAGTTTCATTACGTCATCGATCGCTTCTTTAGTAGCGACGCCCTCATAAAGTGTATAGATGGCCTCATTGATCATCGGCATCAAAATCCGATTCGCTACAAAACCTGGAAAATCATTGACTTCCACCGGTACCTTATTCAAGGATTCAGCCATCTTTTCAACCTCTTGATAAACTTCATCCGCTGTAGCAAGGCCGCGGATGACCTCAACCAGCTTCATGACTGGAACCGGGTTCATAAAGTGCATGCCAATTACCTTTTCCGGCCTTTTCGTAGAAGCGGCTATCTCGGTAATCGGTAGCGAAGAAGTATTGGATGCAAGAATGACGTGCCGGGGCGTGATTTCATCCAACTCGGCGAATATTCTTGTTTTTATTTCCATGTTTTCCACTGCCGCTTCAATCACCAAATCTACTGCAGCTGCATTTTTCAAAATCGTTGAGGAAGTAAGCCGTGAAAGGATTGCATCCTTCTCCTCGGATTCCATTTTCCCTTTTTCAACCTGCCGCGATAGGTTTTTGGCAATAGTCCCTAAACCCTTTTCTACATACTCATCTTTTAAATCGTGTAAAAGAACTTCATAACCGCTCATTGCACAGACCTGGGCAATGCCAGATCCCATCTGTCCCGCACCAATGACCATCACTTTTTGAATGCCCATGGGAATATCCCTCCTCATTTATCTATGAAACTATTATCCTTGCTTAGGCACTTCTATTAAAATGGCATCTCCCTGACCGCCGCCACTACAGATCGCTGCGATGCCCAATCCCCCTCCGCGGCGTTTCAGTTCATGCATCAGCGTAATGATGATGCGGGCACCACTTGCCCCGATTGGGTGACCTAATGCTACGGCCCCTCCGTTTACATTCACTTTTCCTGGCTCGATGTTGGCAATTTTCCCGCTGGCCAATGCAACCGCAGCAAATGCTTCATTCACTTCAAATAAATCAATTTCCTCTATCGATTTACCTGTCTTCTTCAGAAGGTCATTTATGACCAGACCTGGCGTTTTAGGGAAGTCCTTTGCTTCCACTGCCACTTCTGCATGAGCTAAAATATAGGCAAAAGGCGTTTTCCCTTCTTTTTCAGCACGTTCCTCACTCATCAATACGAGAGCACCCGCCCCGTCATTGACACCTGGTGCATTACCAGCCGTAATGGTCCCCTCATTATTGAAAGCTGGACCTAGTTTAGCCAACTTTCCGGCAGATGTTTCTTTTCTTGGGGCTTCATCATGTTCGATGGTAATTGGTTCGCCTTTTCGGACCGGCACTTGTACGGAAATGATTTCTTCTGCAAGAATTCCGCCATCGATTGCTTTTATCGCTTTTTGGTGACTCTCATAAGCCCAGTTATCTTGTTCCTCACGGGTGATTTCAAGATCCTCGGCTGTACTGTTACCGTAAGTCCCCATATGGACGCCCGTAAAACTGCAGCTAAGTCCATCCGATATCATCGTATCCTTCAGTTCCCCATCACCCATCCTTAGGCCCCACCTTGCTTTTGGAAGGATATAAGGTGCATTGCTCATCGATTCCATTCCGCCGGCAACAATGATTTCTTCTTCACCTAAGCGAATGATCTGATCAGCCAATGTGACACTGCGAAGTCCTGATGCGCATACTTTATTAATGGTTTCCGTTTTCACTTCCCAAGGCAATCCAGCATGACGGGCTGCCTGGCGGGACGGTATTTGGCCTTGGCCTGCTTGAAGCACATTCCCCATGATGACCTCGTCCACTTGGCTTCCTTCAATCCCTGCCCGAACAAGTGCCTCTTTGATTGCTATTCCACCAAGCTGTGATGCCGTCAAACTGCTAAGACCACCGCCGAATTTACCAAAAGGTGTTCTCACACCGCTAATAATCACTGTTTTCGCCATCATTATTTCCCCCTATAAGTAACATTGATTGAACGCTCGCTCAATTTGGAGTTAAAAAAATAGTGTTGTAAGCGCTTAATATTATATTATATTACACATTTTTCTCAAAAATGAAAATATTTAGTTTATAAATATTGAAAATATTGCCTGCTTCCATTTGAATCTCATTTAGAGGAAGCAGGCAATTCCATTTAAAATTAAGAGGCAATCGATTTTTTTTCACCAATGACCGCTTTTTCGAGTAGTTCAGCTACATCATACGTTTTAACATTTTCCTCAACTTCTTTTGCCTTCGTCCCATCAGATAGCATGGTCAGGCAATAAGGACATCCTGAACTGATCACTGTTGGACTGACGGCCAGCGCCTGTTCGGTACGGGCGACATTAATGCGGTTTCCAGTTTCTTCTTCCATCCACATCAAACCGCCTCCAGCTCCGCAGCACATACCCTTCTCACGGTTACGCTCCATCTCAATAAGTTTCACTCCATCAATGGATTGTAAGATTTCACGCGGCGGGCTGTAAACTTCATTGTACCTTCCCAAGTAACAGGAATCGTGGAATGTAATCGTCTCATTCACCGGATACTGCGGCACCAGCCTGCCTTCACTGACAAGTTTGGCCAACAGCTCAGTATGGTGATACACTTCCGCTTCCAAGCCAAAATCCGGATACTCATTCTTAAAGATATTGTATGCATGCGGATCGATCGTCACGATTTTCGTTATTTCATTCTTTTGGAATTCTTCTATATTTTTCATGGCAAGTTCCTGAAAAACAAACTCATTACCCAATCGACGTGGAGTATCCCCTGAGTTTTTCTCCTTATTTCCGAGAATTGCAAATGTGACGCCCGCTTCATTCAATAATTTAGCAAAGGAAAGGGCAATCTTCTGGCTTCGGTTATCGTATGACCCCATTGAACCCACCCAAAATAAATACTCGAATTCTTCGTCTGCCTTTTTTAATTCCTTCACGGTTGGGACGCTGACATCTTCCCGAAGGCTCCGCCAATCTTCTCTCTCTTTACGGTTCAATCCCCACGGGTTCCCTTGACGCTCGATATTCGTCATGGCACGCTGTGCATCGGGATCAAGTCTGCCCTCAGTAAGCACTAGATAACGGCGCATATCAATGATTTTGTCGACATGTTCATTCATTACCGGGCATTGATCTTCACAGTTCCGGCATGTGGTGCAAGCCCAAAGTTCTTCTTCCGTAATGACTTCGCCAATCAGGCTCGGACTGTATGCTTCAGTTGCTGCAGCTGATTCCTGCACCCCCTGCGCGGCACCAGCCAGAGCGATCTTATTTCCCTTCGTATTTCCAAAAACAAAAGATGGCACCCATGGCTGCTTCGTTGTAACGGCAGCGCCTGTATTAGTTAAATGGTCACGCATCTTGATTATGATATCCATCGGGGACAGCATTTTCCCGGTACCTGTGGCTGGGCACATATTCGTACAGCGACCGCACTCCACACAGGCATAGAGGTCCACCATTTGATATTGCGTCAAGTCCTCGATATATTTGGCACCGTAATATTGATTGCCTTCTTTGTCGAAAACCTCTTCTTCCAAATCAACCGGTTTCAATTTCCCCGGATTGTCCAGTCGATTCAGGAATACATTTATCGGACCGGCAATCAAGTGAGCATGCTTAGATTGCGGGATATAAACAAGGAAAGATAATATGATCAGTAAATGCAGCCACCAAGCTACATAAAAAACGACTGTTGCCGCTGTTGTCCCCATCCAGCCGAATAGGAAAGCGATGCTTGATGCGACTGGCTCTGACCAGGTTGCATCGTGTCCATGCCAGATCATTCCCATTCCATTCCCCAGTAGTACGGTGATCATGATACCGGTAATGAAGATGACAACCAAACCTGCTTTGAAATCCCTTTTCAAGCGAACAAGCTTTTCGACATAACGGCGGTATGCCGCCCATAGGATTGCAACAAGAACGGTAAGCGTCACAATTTCCTGGAAGAAAGTAAAGGCCGGATAAACAGGGCCGAACGGTAAATGCCACCCCGGCCTTAAGCCTTTAACGAAAAAATCAAGTGCACCAAATTGCACTAATATGAAACCATAAAATAACAAGGCATGAATGATCCCGCTCTTTTTATCTTTAAAGAGCTTCTTCTGTCCAAATACATACACCCCTATTTTGACAAGACGATCTTTCACACGGTTATCGAATTCCACTTTTTTGCCAAGTTTTATATAAGCAATACGAGTCTTTATCAAATAGATAAACAAACCGGCGGCGTAAGCGGTTACAAGCAGGAATGCAACTAAGTTGATCCATAGTAAACCATTCATTTCCATGCAGTCTTTCCCCCTCTTTAGTAAATTGCAAAATGCCAGGTACCATTATGGGAAATTTGGCATTTTTCTGAAATTTGATTAATTCCATTATATAATGAATGAGCATTCAGTCAACTTTTTTCTTTTAAAAACCATTTAATTTTTCTGCCCCTTAATTATATAATTCGACAAATCCATGCATTACCCTTCTGCATTCAAAAAAAATGAAGACCCTTTCCCCCTTTTTAATGGTTACTGACAGGGAATTAGAGCCAAACTAAATATAATCATTTAGGGGGGATTTTTTTTGAAGATAATCACCACGATTGCCTCTATATTTTTATTGATCTTCTCTTGGTGCTGGGTTGATCTTAAGGTAGGGCATAACCGTTATTTGAAGCACGCAACCAACATTAAATATCCGCCTCGGAATAGCGAAATAACTGTATTCACATCAGGGAAAATCCTGTTTGAAGATTATATCAAGGAAGTCAGGCAAGCTCAGGATTCCATCCATATCCTTTTTTATATAGTAAAAAACGATAAATTCAGCAAGGACTTTTTGAAGTTACTGCAGTCAAAAGCGGAAGAGGGCGTGGAAGTGCGGCTTTTAGTCGATTGGATAGGGAGTAAAAAAATGTCCCGCCAAACCATTCAGGAGCTGACTGAAAGCGGCGTTCATTTTTCTTTCAGCTTTAAACCGAAACTCCCCTTCCTTTTCTATACCATACAAAAAAGAAATCACCGTAAGATCTCGGTGATAGATGGAAAGATCGGCTATCTTGGCGGCTTTAATATCGGTAAGGAGTATATAAACCAAGGGGAGAAGCTGAACCCCTGGAGGGATTACCATTTAAAAATGACCGGGGAAGGTGTAAAGGACCTTCAGGAAGTCTTCCTCTCGGATTGGTTCTATGATACAAACGAGGATTACAGAGGAACGCCTGCCTATTTTCCGACATTGAATCCCGGGACGCAGGCCCATCAGTTTGTCGTCTCGAATGGCAGTGATCTTGAACAGTCACTGACACACATGATTCGTCAAGCGACTAAAAAAATCATTATCGGGACTCCATACTTCATTCCCAGTGAAACTTTATTTCAGGAATTGAGGGATGCCCTTGCACGCAATGTTTCCGTTACGGTCATCGTACCTGAAATTTCAGATCACGCCCTTGTAAAAGAAGCTTCTTTTCCCTATTTTCGGGTACTAATAAAAGACGGGGCGGAAATCATGCAATTTCAAAGAGGGTTCTACCATTCTAAAGTGATGCTGATCGATGATATAATGTGTGATATCGGTACGGCTAATTTTGATAAACGCAGTTGTTTTTTAAACAGTGAAATGAACTGCACCGTATTTGACCGGACATTTATAAAAGATGTAGAAAAGGAATTGGCAGTGGACCTGGCCGAATCCAAACCGCTGAACGGGGACGCTCTTTCCAGCATGAATGTAGTCCGTTCAGCAAAAGAATCGCTGGCTTCCATCCTTTCTCCTTTTCTTTGACAACCCTTTGCTCAAGGAGAAAAATATAATGAAAATAAGATTTGGGTTCGTATCCAATGCCACCTGTTTATGGGAGGCTTCTCCGGCTAAGACACTTACTTTCAAGCGATATAGCACACTTGGTGCAGAAAAAGGAATGGAAAAGCTCCTGGATGTGACAAGGCAGAACATTGAAAATACCTTAAGGGTCCTTCAATATAACACGGCACACCAAATAGAAGTATACCGGATGTCCAGTTCCATTGTTCCTTTAGCGACACATCCCGAAATCGAATGGGATTTCGTCACTCCTTTTAAGAAAGAGTGGAAACAGCTTGGCGATTGGGCCACTGCACACAAGATGAGGCTCAGCTTTCATCCCAATCAGTTTACGCTGTTCACCAGCCCTAAGCCCGAGATCACACAAAATGCCGTGAAAGATATGGAGTTCCATTATAAAATGCTTGATGCAATGGGCATTGCGGACACCTCTTTCATCAATATCCATGTCGGTGGGGCCTATGGTGATAAAGAGTCCGCCCTTGTAAGGGTTCATGACAACCTTAAATCACTGCCTATGCACATCAAGAAAAGAATGACTTTGGAGAATGATGATAAAACCTATACAGCATCTGAAACCCTTGGCGTATGTAAAAGGGAGGGAATCCCGCTTGTATTCGATTATCACCATCATCTTGCAAACCTTTCAGATGAGCCGCTTAACGAACTGCTCACCGAGGTGTTCACCACTTGGAATCAAGCAGGGGCGGTACCAAAGATTCATATTTCATCCCCAAAATCGGCAGGTGAATTTCGCTCGCATGCAGATTATATCGATTTGGACTTCATCATGCCCCTTTTTAAAGTGCTTAAGGATCTTGGACAGGACGTGGATTTCATGATCGAGGCCAAGATGAAGGATCGGGCAATGTTGCAGCTGATTGAAGATATGGCTAAGATTCGAGGTGTAAAAAGGGTGAGCGGCGGAGCCATTGAGTGCTAAATAACCTAAAAAAAGCGGCTGTTTCGCTAGAAACAGCCGCTTTTTTCCATTACATTTTATCCGGTGCCGAAACCCCGATGATAGCCAATGCATTCTTTAACGTAATTTGGACGGATTTGACCAGTCCAAGACGCGCCTTACTTCTTTCCATTTCTTCAACATCCAGAACCTTATCTGCATTGTAGAAACTGTGGAATGTAGAAGCTAGGTCGAATATATAATTCGTCATACGGTGAGGCATCCGTTTTTCGGCTGCTTCCGCTATTGCCTGCGGGAATTCTCCTAATTTCTTCAAAAGCTCCACTTCTTTTTCAGTAGATAGGGCAGAGAAATCAGAGACTCCTTCATAGCTGATCCCTTGTTCCACACCTTGGCGCAAAATGCTGGAAATACGGGCGTGGGCATACTGTGCATAATAAACCGGGTTTTCATTGGATTGTGAGACCGCAAGATCTAAATCAAAGTCCATATGAGTATCCGCACTTCTCATTGCAAAGAAATAACGTGTTGCATCCAGACCCACTTCATCAATCAGGTCACGCATCGTAACTGCTTTACCGGTACGTTTACTCATCTTCATTTTCTCGCCATCCTTGTACAGGTGAACAAGCTGGATGATTTCCACTTCAAGCTGCTCGCGGTTGTACCCTAATGCTTCGATCGCCGCTTTCATACGAGGGATATAGCCGTGGTGATCGGCACCCCAGATATTGATCAGCGTTTCAAAGCCGCGTTCCAATTTATTACGGTGATAGGCAATATCCGGTGTCAGATATGTGTAAGACCCATCCTGCTTAATAAGCACCCGGTCTTTATCATCGCCTAATTCCGTAGAGCGGAACCATGTAGCCCCATCTTCCTCGTAAACATGGCCCCTTTCCCTCAACACTTTAAGTGCTTCATCAATTTTACCGTCTTGATAAAGGGATGTCTCGGAGTACCATACATCAAATCCGACACGGAAATTACCCAAGTCCGTTTTCAGTTTTTCCATTTCATATTTCAAGCCGTACTCACGGAAAAATTCAAAACGTTCCTTCTCATCGGCATTTACATATTTATCCCCATACTCACTTGCAAGCGTCTTACCGATGCCAATGATATCTTCGCCATGATAACCGCCCTCAGGCATATCCTTTTCGAGTCCAAGTGCCTGGAAATAACGGGCTTCTATGGAAATGGCCAAATTATTGATTTGGTTACCTGCATCATTGATATAGTATTCACGTGAAACATCATAACCTGCTTTAGCTAGGATATTACATAGCGTATCGCCTACTGCTGCACCACGGGCATGACCAAGATGGAGATCACCGGTCGGGTTCGCGGAAACGAACTCCACTTGGATTTTTTCGCCTTTACCAAAGTCACTTTCCCCATATGCTTCATCCACTTTCAAAATGACAGGAACCAGTTCTGTCAAATAAGCATTATCCATGTAGAAATTGATAAAACCCGGTCCTGCAATTTCAATTTTTTCGATGGATGCTTTTGAATTGTCAAAGTTTTCGATGATTGCCTCTGCTATCATCTTTGGCGCTTTCTTTGCAATCTTCGTTAATTGCATGGCCATATTCGTGGAATAATCTCCGTGAGTCTTATCTCTTGGCAGCTCCAATACAACATTCGGAATTTGCTCTTCTGTTGCTAAACCGGCTTTAATGACTGCCGCTTTAATCTCTTCTTTCAGTTTTTCCTGTACCTCTTTTACTATATTCATGCGTTATGCTTCCTCCTTGTAGGAAATAGTCATCTCATATTGACCGGGTTCGCTTCCCTGCATATGTAACGTATATTTAAGGACAAGTTTCCCTTGTTTGGCCTGCTCATCCCATTGATGATGGATCTTCTTCGCGGTCGTCCGTAATCCTAACCTGCCATATATACTTTCGTAATGCCCATTTGTCGCTTCCTGCAAGCGGAAAAGCTGCCTCATTTTAATGGCACCATTTCTAAGCAGGATCGTTTCATCCGGTTTGTGCTTGATGGTCGTTTGTGTTTGACCAGTTTCATTTTCCTCTTTATATTGCAAATATAAATCTGCACCTTTATACATTTTTGTACCAAATGTGACTAGCTCATACGTTTCCGTTTCTGAACCGTGCTTGATTTTTGTCTGTAAAGTCACTTTAATAGCATGCTTATCTATATCATGAAGAGTCAAAGCTACACTTCCTTCATCATGTCGTTCTTAACTTTATAAGTATAAATATTCTTCAAGGAAGTTTCAACTTGGAGCGGAAAATAAAGTGTTAAACCAGAAGTGTGCTGTCGAAATCAAGTTGTTGCAATCCATTTGATTTTAACGCAATAATGACTCATTGGGCGGAATTATTCAAAAAGAGCCCTTAATTCTATCCACGGATAAAAAAAGACCATTCCCGCTAAAAAAACAGGAACAGTCAAGTCTTCCATCATTAACCTTTTTGAACCCACCCTAGAATCATTTCGCGAATCAGCTTGCTCGCCGTATTCGCAGTTTGCTCGGATGGATCATAGATTGGTGCGACTTCTACTAAATCGCAGCCGACCACATTTATTTCAGACCGTGCTATCTCATGAATCGAAGCTAAAAGCTCTTTGGAAGTGATGCCTCCACAATCAACGGTGCCTGTTCCCGGCGCGTGCGCAGGGTCAAGAACATCGATGTCGATCGTCACATATACAGGACGGCCAGCTAACTGCGGCAGTACTTCTTTCAAAGGTTCAAGAACTTCAAATTTAGAGATGTGCATGCCATTTTCTTTTGCCCATTGGAATTCTTCCTTCAAACCGGAACGAATGCCGAAAGAGTATACATTTTTCGGGCCGATAAGTTCTGCGGATTTACGGATGATGGACGCATGGGAAAGCGGCTCTCCCTCATAATCCTCACGTAAATCTGTATGGGCATCCATATGGATGATGGCCATATCGGGATACTTTTTGAACATGGCTTTGATGACAGGCCATGTGACAAGATGTTCCCCTCCCATACCCATTGGGAACTTACCTGCATCCAACAAGCTGTCGACAAATTTTTCAATCATATCGATACTGCGCTGCGGATTGCCGAATGGTAATGGAATATCCCCGGCATCAAAGAATTTAACTTCCTCTAATTCACGATCTAAATACGGGCTGTACTCTTCCAAACCAATCGAAACTTCACGAATCCGGGTAGGGCCGAAGCGAGAACCCGGACGGAAACTTACCGTCCAGTCCATCGGCATGCCGTATAGCACAGCTTCAGATTCCTCAAAAACAGGGTGGCTTTTAATGAATACATTGCCTGAATAGGCTTCATCGAATTTCATGGTCCACGCCTCCCTTACTTCACTAAATCTTGAACGAATTTAGGCAGAACGAATGCTGCTTTATGAAGTTCTTTTGTATAATATTTAGTTTCCATTTCATGGAAACGATCTTCAGTCACTTCTAATGGATTATATTTTTTCGATCCGATCGTGAACGCCCAAAGGCCGCTTGGATACGTCGGGATATTCGCTAAATACAGGCTCGTGATTGGGAATATCTCTTTCACATCACGTTGTACATCGCGAATTAAGTCCGCTTTAAACCAAGGGTTGTCGGATTGTGCCACAAAAATCCCGTCTTCTTTCAAAGCTTTGGAAATCCCGGCATAAAAACCTTTTGTGAATAAATTGACAGCAGGTCCGACAGGTTCAGTTGAATCAACCATGATCACGTCATATTCATTTTCACTTTTGGCGATGTGCATGAAGCCATCCCCAACTTGTACGTCTACACGCGGATCTTCAAGCATGCCTGCAATTTCCGGCAGGTATTTCTTTGAGTATTCGATGACTTTCCCATCGATATCCACCAATGTAGCTTTTTTTACGCTTGGGTGTTTAAGGATTTCACGGATAACTCCTCCGTCCCCTCCACCTACAACCAAAACGTTTTCTGGATTAGGATGGGTAAATAAAGGAACATGGGCTACCATTTCATGGTAAACGAATTCATCGCGCTGTGAAGTCATTACCATGTCATCCAGCAATAGCATATTGCCCCACTCTTCCGTTTCAATCATATCAAGCTTTTGAAACTCAGTTTGCTCCGTATGTAAAGTACGATTCACTTTCATCGTAATACCAAAGTTGTCTGTTTGTTTTTCAGTAAACCAAATGCTCATTTATTAACGCTCCTTTTCCATTTCATATTGTCAGTCACCTTATAGGTTCCCCAAAATCGGTATAGTCATTAGCTAGAAAAATTATAGACGAATCTAGCAGAATTGCAAGATAAATTTCTTAAATGCAGTTCTTATGTTTAAAATTTTCTTTTTTTTCCATAATAGTAATAGATACTAGATTCTTACCCGATAAGAGAGGTGAAAGCAATGGAATTGATTCCAAGCGAACGATTTAAAAGGACAACTAAATATGTACGGGCCTTCATTATCCTTGCCGCAATCGGGCTGACAATACTCTTTGTATTGCTTCTCTCTTTACTGATTTACGCAAAAATATTAGGTCCGCCTCCTTTGGTCGTGCCGCAGTCCACTCTCTATTACAGTGATGATGGAAATGTGATCGGTGAAACAGATAATGGCCAGAAGCGTTATTGGGCCGGAATGGAGTCGATTTCACCACAGCTCATCAAAGCGACTGTCGCCGTTGAAGACCGCCAATTTTACACTCATTATGGATTTGATATAAAGCGGATCGGCGGTGCCATCCTTGCCGATATTAAGGCAATGTCCAAGGTCCAGGGTGCAAGCACCATTACCCAGCAGTATGCCCGGAACCTGTTTCTTGGGCATGACAAAACGTGGTCGCGTAAACTTAATGAGGCCTTTTATACGATACGTTTAGAAATGAACTACTCCAAAAAGGAAATTCTAGAAGGCTATTTAAATACGATTTACTATGGCCATGGCGCATATGGAGCCCAAGCTGCAAGTCAATATTACTTTGGCAAGGATGCCAAGGATCTGACTCTTCCTGAAGCGAGCATGCTGGCCGGAATACCAAAAGGGCCGTCAAACTATTCTCCATTGGATAACTTTGAAAAAGCGAAATCAAGGCAGAAAGTTGTCCTGCAATCCATGAAAAGCAAAAACTACGTTTCAGAAAAGGATATCGCGGAAGCACTGCGAACATCCCTTACATTAAAAGGGGAACACGGAACGGTCACCAAGAAGACCGCTCCCTATTTCCAGGATGCCGTCAAGCAGGCTTTAAAATCTCAGCTTCATTTAGATGACCGGACGATCGAGCTCGGCGGCCTTAAGGTGTATACGACACTGAACGAAACCCAGCAGGAGGCTGCCGAAGAGGTCCTTTCCAATACCATACCCAAGTCTTCAGGCATTCAAGCCTCGATAGTGGCAATGGATCCGGATACCGGGGAGGTCCGTGCGCTGGTCGGCGGTAAAGATTATTCCGAGTCTCCATTCAATCGGGCCACACAGGCCGTTCGCCAGCCTGGGTCAACCATGAAGCCATTGCTATACTATTCAGCGCTGGAGAATGGTTTCACACCGTCCACCACCTTGAAAAGCGAGACAACTACCTTTTCTTTCGATGATGGTCACTCATCTTACACACCGCATAATTATAACCATCAGTATGCGGAAGGCGAAATCACGATGGCTCAGGCCATTGCTCTTTCCGATAATATCTTTGCCGTAAAAACGCATTTGTTCCTTGGGGAACAGTCATTGGTCGATACGGCGCGTCGATTCGGAATCACGGCAAAGATGGATGCCGTCCCTTCCCTGGCACTCGGTACGTCAGGTGTTAGGGCGATTGAAATGGTGAACGCATACAGCATTCTGGCTAACGGCGGCAAGAAGGTTGAACCCGTGTTTATCAAAAAGGTGGAAAATCAAAAAGGTGAAGTGATTTTTGATGAAAAGGAGAAACCAGAACAGATTCTGGATAAGGACAAGGCATTTGTCATGACCCAGATGCTTACAGGTGTTTTCGATGAAACGTTAAATGGCTATACGAAAGTGACCGGCAGCACCATCAGTTCCCAGCTGACCCGCCCATATGCCGGCAAATCAGGCTCCACCCCGACGGATAGCTGGATGATCGGTTACACACCAGAGCTTGTAGCAGGAGTATGGACTGGATATGACCAAGGCAAAAAGATCGAGATCCCTGCTGAAAAAGGCTATGCAAAGAAAATCTGGGCTTCCTATATGGAAAAGGGTCTAAAAGGTAAACCGGCAAAATCATTTAAGGAAACCGAAAACGTAATCGGGGTAAACGTGAATCCCGTAAGCGGAAAATTGGCCACAAAGGATTGTCCCGTCTCAAGAATGACTTATTATGTTAAAGGAACCGAGCCTGTCGAATACTGTGCCGAGCACTTTAAGGGTGGGAATCCGAAACATGCCCCAAAAGAAGAAGAACTTAAAAAGGCCCCTTGGTACAAGAAAATCTTAAAACCTTGGGGATAACGAAAAACCCCCGAAGCCTGCAGAGGCTTCGGGGGTTTTTCTGTCCTAGTTCCACAGTGACTAAACTGCTGTCTTTAAGTTTACTGATTTTATCGCTTTCCTACAAGTGCATTTTTCACTAAACTTAACATTTCATCCATCAAACGAGATTCAAACCGTCAATGACTCCTTCAGCTGATCTGAAGAACGCTCCCACATTCCCGCATCATGGTTTTTCAGGAAGTCTGCGAGTACACGTTTTGATTTATCGTCCATTTCCTCAACGATGATCTTTCGTTTTAGCGATTTATCCATCCGGTTAACATGCTCCGGGAGCGATTTGTAACCGCGTCTAATTGATCTGTCGACCGTCATTTCACATGCTGTCACACCTGCATAGTGCGGACCATTTTGAGTGGCTTCAATGGTCACCCAAACAAGCCAGTAGGGTTTTGCATTCGGGACTTCCTCTTTAGTCTTTAAGAACTTGATCCCTTTTTCCACTGCACTCCTTGCGTGCATCGCACCGATATCGACTTCTGCTTCACCCGCATCCACATCGATGATGACCGGAGAAATATTATCGAGTGTTAATACCCCTGCCCCATATCCGCCATGGCCTTCTGTTGGGTCGTTTTTTATAATATTGAAGCCTACCTTTTTCTTTGGTTGTTCTTCCATGTTCATATCCCCCTTTATCGTTTGTCATTATTGGTTAAAAAAACAAAAGTGAAAAAAATTGACTCAAGGTGCCTCCTACAAATTTAATGCCAGTATCCAAAATCGGTCTAATTGTATATTGACTCAGCGGTGTGATGATCAGAATCAAAAAAATAAGGGAGCCATATTGTTCATACTGGGTCATTTTTGCCCGCAAGTCTGCTGAAACAAGATCCTGAACGATCCTATAACCATCGAGAGGCGGCAGCGGTAACAGATTAAATACAAATAAAAGGACATTTAAATTTATGAGTATATTTAAGAAGGGCTCGACGAAAAACGGTAACTCAGGTCCAACGCCTGCCGCCAGCAACCCGTAAAAAATCAAATACCCCAAAATTGCAACAAGCAAATTGCTGAACGGACCGGCAAAAGAGACGAGCACCCCTGCCAATTTTGGATTCTTGAAATGAAAACGATTGACCGGTACGGGTCTCGCCCAACCAAATCCGGCTATCAATATCAACAGAGTTCCGATCGGATCCAAATGTGAAATCGGATTCAACGTGACTCTCCCTTCATTCTTTGCTGTCGGGTCACCGAACTTATAGGCCACATACGCATGGGAAAATTCATGAACCGTAAATGCGATCAACAGTGACACAATGACATATGGAAGCTTTTCCAAAGGATAAACCAAAAACCGTTCTATTTGCTCCAAGAATTGCATCGATAGCTTCTCCCCCAATGTTTAATACCGTTAGTATACATCAAAAGCTCAAGAAGTGAAAAAACTCTGACTTCCGTGTCTTGCAATTCTTTTTCCATTGTGAAACACTACAAGATAAGAGAGGAAGGGGGGAAAAGAGATGCCATATGTAACAGTCAAAATGCTTGAAGGCCGTACAGACGAACAAAAAAAGGCTCTAGTCGAAAAGGTGACTGCAGCCGTGACGGAAACAACTGGAGCACCAGCTGAAGCCGTGACGATTTTCATTGAAGAAATGTCAAAAAATCATTTAGCCGTAGCCGGTGTCCGTAAAAGCGATCTATAAGATCTACATAATGGGGAAAAGCTAAGCCATCAATTCGGCTTAGCTTTTGTTTTTAACTGCTCAATATATTCATATGCCTCATCAATTTCTTCAAGGGTATATTTTTGTTTGCTTTTCAGCGTAAAAATCTTCTCGGTGACTTCCTCTTTTTCAAGCGTGTCGAAGTATAATACCGTTGAAACCAGCTCCAAAAACCTGGCATTCTGTTCGTTCATATCCTGTAAGCATGCCTCAAGTGCCGGCATCTCCACTTCCTGTATGGATAGGAAATCCTGGCCGGCATCCGTTATCGAATAACAATATTGATAATAGCCTGCTTTTTTTTCCCTTACTTCATTCAAGTAGCCCATTTCGCAGAGCTCTTCAATCCGTAAGGTCAACTCCTCCGAATACGGTCCATAAAAGTGAAATTGAAACTTTTCATGAAATGGGAAGGACAGCTTCTTCGCGATATAAACGATTTTTTGTAATTTTTTTCGACCCGAGATTTCACCGGCAGTAGAAATTGCATTGATAATGTTTGCATGATCCTTAAACAAGGCCCGTCACTCCTCACCAAAAATGTACCACTTTAATCCGATAGCTCCAAAAGCTTGCGGATCTGTTTTTTAATATTTTTCTTCGTAGATTCATCACGCAATAAATCCGCTGGATAATACAACTTATGATCCGTTCTTCTTTTCCCTGAAATTGCATCGACAATTTCGGATTCACGTGATAATTCACGAATTTCGCCATTATTTTTAAGCAAGTGAATCGGAAGTCTCTCCTCTTCCTCACCCGGCCGGTAAAAATCATACGGCAGATCTGATGAGGAATCGACGACAAGATAATAATCCGGATCGATGCCTGCCTTCTTGAATAGCGTCCTTAATTCCATCAATCTGTTCATTTGACTGTTCGACGGATGGAATTCCACATATTTAAATAGTTTACGGTTAACGAAGCGAGTGCATAAATCTTTTAAAATCGCATCGTTTTCCTCTTCCCATGCTTCGAAATAATAGAGCATCACCGATTCATCCATTTTCAAATAGTCCGTTAAAGTCACTTCTCCCTTGAACAATGAATAAAAATGGTGCGGTTCTTGGGTAAACTCATAACCGGATTCATATAAATGTTTCGCCCTATGAAGGATCTTGGTAAGTATGACCTCCGCACTTCTCGTAACTGGATGGAAATAAACCTGCCAATACATTTGGTAGCGACTCATGATATAATCCTCAACCGCATGCATCCCGCTCTGCTTTATGACGGCATGTTCTTCCCTTGGCCTCATCACACGCAAAAGCCTTTCCATATCGAAATGACCATAACTCACGCCAGTGAAATAAGCATCACGCTGTAAATAGTCCATTCTATCAGCATCGATCTGACTTGAAATCAGGCTGACTACTAATTTGCCTTTATAGGTTTTCGCGATGACTTCTGCCACTTTTTTTGGAAAATCACGCCCAACTCTAAGGAGGATCTTATTCACTTCCGTATCGCCGACGATTATCTGCTGCGTGAATTGCTCATGATCCAGATCAAACACTTTTTCAAAAGAATGAGAGAAAGGACCATGACCCAAATCATGCAGGAGGGCTGCGCACAAGGATAGTAACCGCTCCTCTGGTTTCCATTCCGGTCTGCCCTCGAAAACATCATCCACGATTCTCCGGACAATCTCGTATACTCCAAGCGAATGGCTAAGCCGACTATGTTCCGCACCATGAAAGGTTAAATAAGTCGTTCCCAGCTGTTTGATCCTACGAAGCCGCTGGAATTCCTTCGTCCCTATTAAATCCCATATAACCCGGTCACGAACATGTATATATCGGTGCACCGGATCCTTGAATACTTTTTCTTCTTGTAATTTTTCGCCGGAATATCCCATGAACTACCCTCTTTTTCATAATCTCGATGCACTCATTATAGCGTGTTTTGACAAAAAACCCTAACTTCCACCTCGCTAGTAAGAGGGGGCATTTTTTAAGAAAACGGAAGTTCCAGTCTGGTTTTGTCTCGAAAATAAGGAAATAAAAAATCACCGCAGTGTGTCGAATCTGGGTGATGATTACTGGTTCCATATATCATAAGAAACAATCCACTCTACCTATATATCATGGATCCTACTTTAGTTTTTTATTGATTTTATCTAGTAACTCATCTTCTGTCAGTGCAGCAACCGGACGGTTATTGACAAAGGCAAAAGACTTCTTTCTGCCAGGACCGCAGTAGGATTGGCAGCCCACTTCAATTTTCGCGTCGGGATCAAGCTTTTCAAGACGCGGGATCAATGTTTTTATGTTTACCGCCAAGCAGTCATCGCACACTCTGAATTCATTGGACATCCTCCGGTCACCATCCTTTCCATGACAAACTGTATTTCATCCATTTATATGACTAAAAGGTATTTTACCGTTTCTACTTATGAATATCAAGAGGGCTGAATGATGTGAAAAATGATGTAATTAATCAAAAAACTAGTATCCTTTTAACCTTTTTGTATAAAAAATCCATATTTTGTCCAAAATGCTAGTAGAACACCCATAAATCACTGCCACACGATATTTTATATAGTTATTTATTTTAAAAGTTACCAGAAAGGGAGTATGTAGAAATGAAGGTTCGTCAAGACGCCTGGACAGAAGAAGATGATTTGCTTTTGGCAGAAACGGTATTGCGCCATGTGCGGGAAGGCAGCACTCAGCTTAATGCTTTTGAAGAGGTAGGAGATAAGTTGAATCGTACCTCTGCAGCATGCGGATTCCGCTGGAATGCAGTTGTCCGCCATAATTATGATAAAGCGCTATCCCTTGCCAAGAAACAGCGTAAGCAGCGGCAAAGGATCCTTGGAAAAGATCAAGGAGGGAAAAAACGGCTTCTTTATACACCGCCGTCCCCAACGATTTCCGACATAATGGTTCCCCATGTACAAGAGGAGGAACTAGAGTTGAATACCGAAGTCGATACTGCCAATTATGAAGCAGCAGAGGAATTCGTTGTGGCAGAAGCCCTCACTCCTAAGACACAGCACACACCAGTTACTTTGGAATCGGCCATGAGCCTTGATGCCGTCATCGCCTATTTGGAATCCATGAACGGCCGCATGCTTCAAGCCGAAGTATTAAAAACCGAAAATGAAAGATTGAAGCTTGAAATTAAAGGACTGAAAAAGCGAAACGAAGATTTGGAGAATAAAATCAGCCACCTAGAACAAAACAGCGGCTTGATGCAGGAAGATTATGAAACTTTGATGAATATCATGAATCGAGCAAGAAAGCTGGTCTTGTTAGAGGAAGAGGAACGTCCGGCAACGAAGTTCAAGATGGACCGGAATGGCAATTTGGAAAAAATGGCCGAGTAATAAATAAGATAATGTGGGGTTCTGTTATATAGATCAACCACATGCCAGAGGCCGTTTCACCCCTATTTATCCGAAAAAAGGGAGCCAACAAGGCTCTTTTTTTCATTGTTTCAAGAAAGAAGAAATACTATCTCCGCCTATCATACAGTCCTTTTACAGTTTCAGTGAATGCTAAAGTCGTATTAAATGAAAGAAGCCATTCCTGACTTAATGGAACGGCTTCTTTCATATCAATCCTTTAATGCATCGAACACTTTATCATTGCGTTCGACCACTCTCGTCAAGTACGCCTCATACAGCGGCCATTCCTCAGCGGAAAGTGTGTCAGAGAATATCCTTTCGCTATGTTCCTTCAATACTTGAAGGAATCTGAGCATCACCTCTTGAACGCTCAATTGCACACCCAACAATTCGGTTAGGGATGCCATTACCGAAGGGACGATATCAGGATAAGCGAATTTGGTTTCTGCATTTCCTTTAGCTGCATCATAAAAACCCTTCACGAGACTGGCACGTTCAGCCCCGCTTCCATTGACACACAAATAGATTTGCACCGCTACACCATTGCGGATCCTGCGTTGGGATATACCGGCAAACTTTTGCCCATTTATACTTAAATCATAACTGCCAGGACAATAGGAACCGACGATTTCCCGCGCCTCCATCTTGACTGGGAAATCGGCAAACATCAATTGGACAAGCTCCCACATCGCATCATATCCACGATTGATTTCAATTTTCTGCTCGTTTTCAGGAAAAATGAGCGAAAAATTAAGGACCCCCTCATCCAGGACGACTGCAAGCCCTCCGGAATTCCTCACGATGGCCCGGAAACCATGTTCCTCCAAATGATCCAAGCCCTTTTTAAGAAAAGGCAACTTCGTATCCTGTATACCCATGACGATGGTTCGGTGGTGTACCCACGCCCTGGCTACGGCCGCTGATTTACCTGACCCAACGGAAGCGCAAAATGTATCATCCATCGCAAAGGACTCCAGAGCAGGAAACTGAGGTCCAACGGAAGATTGATCAATAATCCTCCACTCTTGCTGCATTAATAATGAATCTGTCTCACCCATACGAATCTCCCTCTACATTTAATCCTCAAGCTGCCTATTGATACTGCGCCACAAATCCCTGTGCAGCTGTAATGACAGCCAGTTTATATACATCCTCTTCACTGCATCCCCTCGAAAGGTCGTTCACCGGACGATTCAGCCCCTGAAGGATCGGACCGACCGCTTCGAAGCCACCCAAGCGCTGTACCATCTTATAGCTAATGTTCCCAGCTTCGAGACTTGGGAAAATAAAAACATTCGCATCCCCCTGAATAAGGGAATCCGGTGCTTTCTTCCTTGCCACAGAAGGGACGAAGGCCGCGTCAAACTGAAATTCCCCATCAAGGATGACTTCAGGGTCCATTTCCTTTGCCAAATCGACGGCATCAACCACTTTTAAGGTCTCGGGGGATGTTGCCGATCCCTTTGTCGAAAAGCTCAGCATCGCCACACGCGGTTCGATATCGAACATTAATGCAGTCTTCGCACTTTCTATAGCAATTTCAGCCAGGTCCTGGGAACTCGGGTTTATATTGATCGCACAATCCGCGAATACATATTTCTCTTCCTCACGGACCATGATGAACACTCCCGAGGTTTTTTGGACGCCCGGCTTTGTTTTAATGATCTTTAAGGCTGGACGAACCGTATCGGCAGTAGAATGCGTTGCGCCACTAACCATTCCATGTGCCAGTTTCATATGGACGAGCATGGTTCCAAAATAGTTCTCATCCATTAAGATTTCACGTGCTTGTACATCAGTGTCTTTACCATCACGGACCTTCACGAACGCTTCAACCATTTCATCCATCATGATATAATTCTTCGGATCATATATTTCGATTGCATCAAGGGAGATCTTTAAGTCTTTTGCCTTCTCTTGAATCAATCCGATATCCCCGATCAATACCGGTGTCACCAGTTTAGCTTGGGCAAGCCTGCCTGCTGCTCCCAAAATCCGTTCATCCAACCCTTCCGGAAAAACGATCTTTAGATTATGCCCCATAATTTTCGATTCCAATATTTCAAATAAATCACTCATTGGCTCTTCCTCCTTTTTAGATACGTTTCCCCCATTTTTTCTATATTTAACCATCCGGTAAAATCCATTGTCGTCTTCTTTTAAGAATACTCCAGCAGCCAGGTAAATTCCAGCCCTCCGCAAATTTGAAAATTACAGAAACACCGAAAAACAGTGATGGTGTTTGCGGGTTGATATAAATTTCCTTATACTGAAACTATGCTATATTAAAGTTATAATAAGACTTAGGAGTGATTGTAATGAGTGAAGCAGCACAAACTCTGGACGGCTGGTATTGTTTACATGATTTCCGCCTGATCGACTGGGCTTCTTGGAAAACGTTATCAAGTGACGAACGCCAATTGGCCATCTCGGAATTCCAAGGTTTACTGGATAAATGGAATATGACACAAAGCGACAATGAAGGCAGCCATGCCCTATATTCCATCGTTGGTCAGAAAGCGGACTTCATGCTTATGTTTGCCCGCCCGACCATGGAAGAATTGAATGCAATCGAAAACGAATTCAACAAAACGAAGCTTGCCGAATATACAATTCCCGCTTATTCATACGTTTCGGTCGTGGAATTAAGCAATTACTTAGCTGGCGGAGATGGTGAGGACCCATACCAGAACCCTCATGTTCGTTCCAGACTTTATCCGATACTGCCAAAAGCGAAACATGTATGCTTCTATCCAATGGACAAGCGTCGTGATGGCGATGATAACTGGTATATGCTTTCCATGGAAGAGCGCAAAGGCTTAATGCGTTCCCACGGCTTGATTGGCCGCAGTTATGCCGGTAAAGTAAAACAAATCATTTCAGGTTCTGTCGGTTTTGACGATTATGAATGGGGCGTGACTCTATTCGCAGATGATGTCCTTCAATTCAAAAAATTAATCTATGAAATGCGTTTTGATGAAGTGAGTGCACGATACGCTGCATTTGGCTCTTTCTTTGTAGGCAATATCCTGCCTGAAGAAAATGTATCTTCATTCCTATACGTTTAAGACGAAGGGCTTCCGGTCTCCGGAAGCTTTTTTTGCGTCCGCTCCTTTTTATTTTTTCCCCGGCTGTGGAATAAATCCAATCCCCATCCCATACATTTTCAATAGTGATGAATTTATTTTTTCACAGTCCCATTCAGCTTCAGGAAAATTGATCAAGGCAATTCCTGACTCCAGCGAGGTGAAGGAACGTTACTTCTATTCATTAGCCGGCAAGAGGATATGGCTTATATCATGAACGGCAGCCGTTATGTATCGCTTAACATTCATTGTGGTTTTTTAAGCCACCCGGGGATTGTCCAGAAAACATATACAATACTACCGGTCGCTATAAATCGCACTGTTTCTCCCAGTCCACACTCTCGGATTATCCAAATTCCACAGCATCAACTAAACCTTGAATTCAGGAGGGAATGCAATGTCACAAAATAATCCTTATGGTAATTACCCGTACGGAGGAAGCCCTTATTACCCCTATGAAAATAATGAGCCTGAACTAAGGCAGCAGAATCCTAACCAGCAGCAGGGTTACCCGCAGCAAGGATACCAACAACCACCATACCAGCCACAACAGCCGACTATGGCAGGCACGCCACAACAAATGCCGATGCAGGTGAATCCAGCCACTTCCGGACCGCAGATACCTGGCATGCTTCCGGTCGAACAGTCGTACATCGAGAACATCTTGCGTTTGAATAAAGGGAAATTGGCCACTGTTTATACAACGTTTGAAAACAACAAGGAATGGAATGCCAAGATCTTCAAAGGAATCATCGAGGCTGCAGGACGCGATCATTTAATCATAAGCGATCCTCAAACGGGAAAACGATACTTAATCCCGATGGTATACTTAGATTATATAACGTTCGATGAAGAAATCGAATATGAATATCCATTTGGAGGCACTGGGCTTACCACCTATTCGCCAAGGTAAAAAAATCCTATATAGAAGAGCCTCAGAATCTATTTAATTCCGAGGCTCTTCTTATATTGGAATGACTTTTTCCAAAAAGATCGATCAGCTCAGTTTGTAGAGGTTCGGAACATTCCACCTTCAACTCATCAGGTATGGTTTCTATCTAAATGTAATAACAAAGTTGATTGGAGAAAAAGGTGCGAGCCCGCCTCTGGATAAGCGAGTGCCTGCAGCGGTAATGTACGTCCAAATTGTATAATCCATAAAAAAAACTGCAGGCAAACTCGATTTCTTCGAATTTGTCTACAGCCTCAGCTGACCTTACAAGTATTTATACGCAGCAATGATCATTAAGACCCAAGCAACCAAGAAAGAAACTCCGCCAAGCGGTGTGATGGCACCAAGGACTTTGATTTGCGTAACGCTTAGAACGAATAGGCTTCCGGAAAATAGGATAATTCCTATTAGCATAAGCCAGCCGGACCAGTTGATCAGCGGACTATCAATTTTCCCAGCCAATAAACCGAGCACCAATAAACCCACCGCGTGGAACATTTGATATTGAACAGCGGTTTGCCAAGTTTCCAAATATTTATCAGGAATTTTCCCTTCCAGGCCGTGTGCACCGAATGCACCAAGTGCCACAGCAATAAACCCATTCAATGCACCTAAAATGATGAACAGTTTCAATTATTTCGCTCCCCTTCCCTAATTTAAAAATCGAACAAGGACTCCCCATTGGCCTCATCCATTTTAACCGGTTCTACATTCGGTGTAGCCGGCATGACGGGCTGGGTCAATGTGATTGGCTTCTGTATGCTGATGTTCGCAGCTTTTTCATCAACCATCACTTCACAAAGGGACTTAATGGCCATTACATACCCTTGCACCTTATCCTCTGAATTTGTCTGTTTCGCTTTTAAAACAAGCTCTTCGATTTTATCTAACATTTGTCTTGATGAAATATCCAACTTTACCACCTCGTCTATATACAGGTCAAAACTATCATAACTAGCATAGCAAAAATCAGAGAAGAAAACACCTTGCATATTTCCTACCTTTTAATTGGCTTTGCTTGAAATTTCAAGCATGGCTCTCCTGAAGAACGAAAGACATCAAGAGAAGGCTGGTTTGATGTTTTGAATTGAAAAGCACGGCAGCCTTTTGGAAAACTGAGATCCCAAGTTATATAGAAATGACGGCAAGCCATACAATTCACCCGTTTCGTTCTCTTGCCGATATCATCGGTTCGGGATTTTCCAATCAATTGGAGATTCCCCCATTTCCATCAGCAATTGATTTGTTTTGGAAAATGGTTTGGTGCCAAAGAAACCACGGGAAGCCGACAGCGGACTCGGATGTACAGACTTAATGATTTTATGGCGGGCTTCATCAATCAAAGGGATTTTGGTTTGAGCAGGTTTCCCCCACAGGATGAATACAACCGGTTTCGGACGGTCATTCAATAGGCGAATAATTTGATTCGTAAAGATTTCCCATCCTTTTCCGCGGTGTGAATGCGCCTCTCCCTCACGGACAGTCAAGACGGTATTCAATAGAAGCACTCCCTGTTTTGCCCATTCGACCAGGTAACCATTATCTGGTACCTCATAGCCAAGATCGGTGTGTAACTCTTTAAAGATATTTCTTAAAGAGGGCGGGATGCGCACCTCCGGCTTGACTGAAAAACTAAGGCCATGCGCCTGACCCTGGCCATGGTAAGGGTCCTGTCCAAGGATGACAACCTTTACATCTTCGAAAGGAGTATAGTGAAGCGCATTGAAAATATCGTCCTGATCCGGATGAATGACTTGCTGACTGTACTCTTGCTTTATGAATTCCCATAGCTCCTGGTAATATTCTTTTTTGAATTCCTCTTTCAATAGAGGCCACCAATCATTTGTTAAAAACTGCTTTGCCATCTGCCACAGCCCCTCTCCGCTTTTTGAAACTATATTATATCAAACTTCATCGCCTTGCCTTTTTCCATAGATTACGATTTATGTTTCTATATACCCCAAAAAGGGGAAAATAGAAAGTTAGCAAGCAATTTAACCATGTTGGAGGCTTTCCTATGAAAAAGTGGTACAAAAGAAAACGATTTTATCTGCTTGTCAGCATTTTAATCATCATTGCAATCGTCATTGCCTATAACAGCTACAAGCCACTTCCCGATGGCATTTCTTATGAAGGGAAGGTTCATCATGTCGAGGATATCGATTTCATCTATAATCTTTCCTATCACGACGAACAAGGGAATCTGCAACATGAGCAGCGAATTTTCCAAACCATAAATCAAGCCATAGAAGAGGCTGATTCTTATATCGTAATCGATATGTTTTTGTTTAATGCTTTTTATGATGAAAAGATAAACTTCCCGAAGTTAACCGAGACGCTGAAGGATAATCTGGTTGAACAGAAGAAAAAGAAACCTGACCTCCAGATTATATTCATTACTGATGAAGTGAATACTTCCTATAATGCCTACCAGTTAGAGGCATTGGAAACGATGAAGAAAAATGGAATTGATGTCATTGTTACCAACTTAGACCGCCTCCGGGATCCGAATCCTCTCTATTCAGGTGTATATCGGACCTTTTTCCAATGGTTCGGTGAAAGAGGGAAAGGCTGGATTGTCAATCCAATGGCTAAAAGCGCACCAAAGGTCACCTTGCGTTCTTATCTTAGACTGATGAATATCAAAGCCAATCACAGAAAAGTGGTCGCGACTGAAAAAACGGCCATCATCTCATCTGCCAATCCTCATGACGCAAGTGGCTTCCACTCCAATATTGCCTTCCAGATGGACGGGAATATCATCGGCGATTTCGTTAAAGCCGAAGAAGCCGCTTCGAAATTCTCGGGAGGACCAAAGTCATTTCCTGAGTTCAAGGAGAAATCAGCTGATAAAGGGCCGATATCAGTACAACTGCTAACGGAAGGAAAAATCAATAAACATGTCCTAAAGGCAATTAAGGATGCCGAAAAAGGTGACAAGATCCATCTTGCCATGTTCTACATTGCCGATCGCGAGGTTGTCGAGGCATTAACGGATGCAGCTAAACGGGGTGTGAAGATTGAAATGATATTGGATCCGAATCAAAACGCATTCGGAAGTGAAAAAATCGGGCTGCCCAATCTTCCGGTTGCCGCCGAATTCGAAAAACTTGGGGATGAAAACATCTCGATCCGCTGGTATAAAACAGATAAAGAACAGTTCCATACAAAATTGATGATGATCCGAAAGGCTGATGAAACGGTCATTCTTGGAGGATCGGCTAATTATACTTCACGAAATCTAGATGACTATAACCTTGAAGCGAATGTTGAAATCCATGCTCCAAATGATGCGGACGTTTCCAAGGATGTCGACAGCTATTTCCATAGACTCTGGACAAATCAAAACGGAACATACACGTTGGATTACAGTGAATACCAAAAGAAACTGCCTGTCTTCAAATACTTGACCTACCGCATACAGAAGGTATTCCGCTTCACCACTTACTAAATATTCTTTGAGATAAATGTTTAACAGGGCCCAAATGAGGTTATATACTACTATAGCCAATCAGCAACTGTAATAAGCAAGATTCCATTTACCTATTTTCAAGAAAACCTTAATGAAATTCAAGGAGGAGTTTATATGTATCAAGTACATGTAGTAGAAAACGGTTTACAAGCAAAGGAAAAAATCGATGAATTAGTTACATCAGGTTATACGAAAGACGATGTATATTTGTTTGCCCATGATAAAACCCGTTCTAAACACCTTACCGAGAATACAAATACAGAAGGTGTAGGCATGAAGGAACAAGGTTTCCTTGATACCGTCGGAAATCTCTTTAAATCTCGCGGAGATGAACTTCGTAATCGAATGAGCAACCTTGGCCTTAGCGATATGGAGGCAGAGCGTTACGAGGAAGTTCTTGACGAAGGAAAAGTAGTCATCGTTGCTTCCAAACAAGATAACAAAGACGGGGTCACACACTAAAACCCGTACCATTACCCTATATGGATTCATAAAAAAACGAGGCCCCAAAACCTGAGGCCTCGTTTTTTTTGAGCATTATCCCAGGATGCTTTGGTACGCGGCCTTTGCATGGACCATATCCTTCGTACCGTGAATCAACGCCCTGCCATCCTTGAAAATGACGATACGTTCCCCAGCTTTTTCACAGGAGAGAAGAAACGGATTGAATTTCACCAAATAACCGCTGCCGTCCAGATCTTTGGCTAATTTTTCGAGTTGCAGTTCCAGAGGTTTTGGCGGTCTTACCTGTACAGTGTCCCTCCCGCAAAGAACAGCCGTTTTCGTTGCATTTTCCATTGTTAAAAAGGGGTATGTCCTCTGCTCTCCGCATGAGAGACAATCTTTCTTTCTCGCTTTTGTCAATTTAACGGTTTGGTATTGATTTCTCCACAGATCAAAAGAAACTAGTGCAGGCCGTACCGATTCCCAATCTTCAACAAGGATTTTCAAAGCCTCGGCAGTTTGGTGTGCCACTACCATCGTAACAGCTGGTGATATGATCCCTCCTGTGTCACAGGTCATTCCTTGAATCGGGATCGCTTTAAGCAAACAGTGCAAACATGGAGTCTGCCCGGGAAGGATCGTCAAAGTCATGCCCACGCTCCCCACACATGCCCCATAAATCCACGGTATATGAAGCTTTTGTGATAAATCATTAATAATCATCCGTGTCTCAAAGTTATCGGTTGCATCCAATATCAAATCAACATCACCAAGCAGCCGTTCGAGATTCTGGGCAGTTGCATCCATGATGATGGCATTCACTTCAACTTCATGGTTGATATCCAATAAATGACGCTTTGCCGCCTCTGCTTTTGGCAGTTTCTCCGCGACATCCCGTTCCGTATACATTTGTTGGCGCTGTAAATTACTCGTTTCGACATAATCCCTGTCGACAATGGTAAGCTTCCCTACTCCTGCACGAGTAAGGGCCTCGGCATTAGCAGATCCCAAAGCCCCTGCACCAAGAAGCAAGACATGCTTCTTCATAATTTTCAATTGGCCCCCTTCACCAACTGGGGCGAATAAAGTTTGCCTTGAATATCGCTCTTTCACCGTGAGCCCTCCCTTCCGGACGCTTCACCCTCCACTTACTGGCGGAATGAAAGCAACTGTATCTCCATCAGATAAAATCGTGTCATCATCAGCAAATTCCTCATTGACCGCTGTCATCACGGTTTCAAGACCTTCCAATTGAAAATCCACCTTCATCTTTCCTTTTAGCTGGGCAACAGTCATTCCATTTCCTTCTATTGAAACAGTCTCTTTGCCTAGCTCATCTTTCAATTGGGCAAATAAAAGTACATTAATCATCAATATCCCCCTCTTCCGGTTTCCCTGATGGATATGGAACGGTTTCCAACTGGTTTCCTACCCAGGTTTCCCCATCTTCCCAATGTTCTTTTTTCCAAATCGGGACGATTTCTTTAATTCTTTCGATCGCATACCTATTGGCCTCATATGCATCATTTCGGTGTGGCGTACTAACGGCAATAACCACTGCGATATCCGTGATTTCAAGTTTACCTACACGATGGGTGATCGCCGTTTCTGCATCAGGCCAACGCTCCTTGATCTCAGATCCGATTTGCTCCAATTTCTTGATGGCCATCGGTACATACGCTTCGTAAATTAAGAAGAGGGTCTTTTTTCCTTTCGTCATTTCCCTCACTGTACCAATGAAAGTCGTGACGGCACCCGCATTTCGACTGACTACTTTATCAATCACTTCCTGGATGACAATCGGCTCTTTTGAAATATTATAATTCATGTCTACCATCCTTTATATAATTCAGTTTGATCAATATAATCTGCCTCTTGATAATCTTCCCTCGTATTCATATTGAAAAAAAGGTAGTGAAATTGTTCAGGATTCTCGCGATTTAACGTAAAGTCGGTTTCTTTCATGATTTTCACCGAGATCTTTTCCAAGAATAGACTCATTTTTAATTCATGTTTTAATAAACACTCCGTCAGTACAGAAAGACACCTTTTATGGTAAACAGCAAAAAGCGGCTGGAGCCTGCCATTTATTTCTGGAATGACAGCATCGAATCCAGGTTCATAATGGGTAATGATATCCTTTATGGCATCTGCACTCACAAACGGCATATCGCACGCTGCAAGGAACTGAAGCTCCGTTTTCGATGAGGTCAACCCTGCATGCAATCCACCAAGAGGTCCTTGATCTTTATGTAAATCCGGAATGAGCGGAAGTTGCAGAAAATGATATTCTTCAAACGTATTCGTAATGACCATAATGTTTTCTGACACCTTTTTCAACTCGGATGCCACTCTTGAAATGTTCACAACGCCGCCTACGGTCAAAAGTGCCTTATTCACTCCCATACGGCTTGATTTCCCGCCAGCTAAAAGCAACATGGTCCACTCCATAGAAATCAACCTCCCTTTTTTGGGTTTAATCCAGCATCGAACGGAAAAGCTATACTAAATGTGTCTCCACTATATTTAAATATTTTAAATCAAATTTGAAAATAATGACACTTTCACAACCTTTGCTTTGTCCATCAAAAGTTGGAGGCAGGGTCCGAAGCTAAAAGTGCATGCTGAGATCCATCCAATTTCCTTAATTACAGGTTCGAAAAATGACTTATACGAGGCGATTGCCCTTCATTCGCCAAGACACTCATAGTAGGCTGAAAGCTAAGTTTTACATAAAAGAAATTTTGGTATATTCTAAAAATAGGATATTAACTGGTATGCTGATAATATCGATATCTAATTCTCCTGAGGAGGTCACATAATGACTATGAAAAGAGCTATGACAGTTGCCGGATCTGATTCGAGCGGCGGCGCAGGTCTTCAAGCAGATTTAAAGACATTCCAAGAATTCGGCGTTTACGGTATGTCCGCTTTAACGACAATCGTGACGATGGATCCGAAGAATGGCTGGGCCCATAATGTATTCCCTACACCGGTCGAAGTTTTGGAAGCCCAAATCGAAACGATTCTATCAATAGGCATTGATGCCATGAAGACAGGAATGCTTGGATCAGTGGAAATCATTGAACTTGTTGCCCGTAAAATAGATGAGTTGAAGCTGGACAAAGTCGTAATCGATCCAGTTATGGTATGTAAAGGTGAAGATGAAGTATTGCACCCTGAAACGGCTGTAGCACTACGCGAACTGCTTGTTCCACGTGCAACTGTAGTCACACCTAACCTGTTCGAGGCCGCTCAGTTAGCGGGAACTGCTCCTATCAAGTCGATTGATGATATGAGGGCTGCAGCTGAAAAGATTCATGCACTTGGTGCAAAATATGTCTTGATCAAAGGCGGTAATAAGCTTGATCATGATAAAGCCATCGACCTTTTATATGATGGACAAGAATTTGAAATCCTTGAATCGGAAAAAATCGAAACGACCAATACACATGGTGCCGGCTGTTCATCTTCTGCCGCCATTGCAGCTCAATTGGCTGAAGGGAAAAGCCCGCGTGAAGCTATCCTCGTTTCCAAAGACTTCATCACCGAAGCGGTTCGCCATTCTTGGAAAATGAATGACTATGTCGGACCCGTCAATCATGGTGCATACCATAAATATGGGGTTGCGGAAAAAACAAAAAAATAAAACATCAAGTTTAATGGCCGCTCAAATTCATCGAGCGGCCTTTTTCGCTTTTTTTGTTTTTATCTAGTAAAATAGAAAGAAGGAAAAGCTTATCTAGCCGCCCAGTTAAGGAGGAAATTATCGAATGAAACCTATAGACCGTACAGAGGTGCAAAATGCCATTGATTCTTTCGCCGGACAAGATGTATATCTTCACCTTGAAACGACAAATGGCGCCTATGCCACTCATGTAGATGAAGCTTTCTTCTCGGCAGGTGCTTATATTCGTAACGCTTTTATTCAGTATGAACATGGCAAGATAGTTGGGGATGGACCCTACCGCATCGGCTTGAAGCTCAATATTGGCTGGGTATATGCAGAAGGCGTTAACCACTTCGAAATGGATGAACAGGGGAGATTGCTATTGGCAGGCCTTGATTTTTCCGGAAAGCTTGCTGTCTCCATGCAGCTCAGTCCCACTCCCTTTGAATGATGACAACTTGCTTGATATATATCATATGATGATTCCGATGAAAACTCCCATTCACCGATAAACATACTTACTGTAAGTAGTACGGAAGGAGAAATATACCTTGGAAAAAGAACGCCATGTATTAGTTATATTCCCACATCCCGATGATGAAGCCTTCTCGGTCTCCGGAACGCTTGCCCTTCATAGAGAAGCGGGCACTCCTGTCACCTATTTATGCTTAACTTTAGGAGAAATGGGACGTAATTTAGGAAACCCTCCATTCGCAACAAGGGAATCGCTTCCTAAAATTCGTAAAAAGGAATTAATCGATGCAGCAAATGCGATAGGCATCCAAGATTTACGCATGCTTGGATTGCGTGATAAGACGATTGAATTCGAAGATGATGAAAAGCTGACTTCATTATTCACCGATGCCATCAATGAATTGAATCCTTCATTGATCATTACGTTTTACCCAGGATACAGTGTCCATCCGGACCATGAAGCGACAGCACGGGCTGTAGTTCGGGCCGTGGAAAGAATGGAAGAGAAAGAGAGACCTAAACTTCATTGTGTCGCCTTCTCGAATAACTGCATTGACGAACTGGGACAGCCCGACATCGTCCATGATATCACTGCCGTCGAAGAAAAAAAGGTAGCCACATTCACTGCCCACCGTTCGCAAACGGAAGCAATGGTGATCGATTGGAAAGAGAAATTCGAAAATCAGGATGCAGATTTCCTAGACTGGATCCGCAAAGAAAGATTATGGACCTATAAATTTAAAGAAAACCGCCAATAAGGCGGTTTTCTTTGTTTATGGCATAAAAAAAACGCCTGTTGGATTACAGGCGGAGAAAAGGGGGATACTTTGGAAAATCAATCATAATATAAGCATCCCCAAAATTCTTCTTTTTATACAATCCTATTGAAAAAATTTAGGCAGACAAGCGTTCCTCATGCTGCATTTTCACTCTTGCCGAGGCTTTTTTTCCATGTGCCAAGTAATAAATGCCAATAAGTACGAATGCAAAAACCGACATTCCCATGAATAACCCTTTGAACCCTGTAAATGGAATAAGGAATCCCAATAGGAATGGACCAACACCAATACCGAAGTCATACATTGTATAAAATGTGGATGTGGCTAATCCCATCCGATTTGATGGGGCTTCCTTGATGGAAATCGCTTGACAGCTTGATTGGAATGTACCGTACCCCACTCCGATCAAGGCGCCGGCAATCAGAAGCGTGATACCATGATGGGATTGGCTGAGGATGACCATACCGACCGCAAATAGTAAGAGCGATGGGTAAATAACTGCATTTTCCCCCTTCACATCAAACATCCGTCCTGTAAACGGACGGGACGCCAAAAGGAAAACAGCAAAAACGACAAAGAAGAAGCTTGCCGCATCCATTAAATCCATTTCCTTCGCAAAAGACGTTAAATAGGACAAGATGCTCGAATAGGTAAATCCGGCAAACCCGATAAAAATGGAAATGGGCAGTGCCCTTTTTTCAAAGTAATCGCTGATTTTAAATCCTTTTTGTGGCGAAGCTCCGCCTTTATCCCCCTCAGGCACATTCATGAATAATGATGCAACTAAAGAAAATGCGGCAAATAAGGAGGCTGCATAGAAAATGATGGAATAACTGAAATGCTGTGTTATCAGCAATCCAATGAACGGACCGAATGCCATTGCCAAGTTGGTACTCATGGCAAAGTAACCCGTACCTTCCCCGCGTCTTTCATTCGGAATGATATCCGCAGCAATCGTTCCAGTTGCCGTAGTGGCAAGGCCAAAAGCAAAACCTTGAATAAACCGATCGATCAATAAGAGGGATAAACTATTCACCAGGAAATAGCCGATGGATGCGATCAGGAATAGAACCAACGAGCCAAGCAACATCTTTCTGCGGCCGATCTTGTCAATTTTTTTCCCTGCAATCGGTCTGACAAGCACAGCCCCCAGAACAAAAATACTTGAAGCAAGCCCTGCTTGTGCTTGCGACGCATTAAAATTATCCATCGTATAAATGGTCAATGTCACCATCAGGACATAAAATGTTAAAAATAGAAAAAAGTTCACAGACGAAACAATCAGAAAGTCTTTCGTCCACAATTTCGGTTTGTGATTCATTTCAATCCTTCTTCCTTACTATTGTTTTAATTTTTCCTTCAGGAAAATCAACGTACGTAACGTTGCCTCCCGGTCTTCTTCAGCCAAACCGCTCATTAATTGAAGTTCAAATTCCTCAACTACCTTTTTGGCATCTTGATAAGTCCTTAAACCTGACTCCGTTAACTGTATTCTCCGTTCCCGTTTATCTTTTCCTGGAACTTGTTCAATCAACTCAAGCTCTTCCAGCCGGTTTACCGTCCTGGTTACCGTCGGTTTCTCCACATCTAAATAAGTGCTTATTTCAACAAGCGTAGAACAGCCGAACTGACTCAGATAATATACAATTGACCATTGGGAATGATAAAGATCAACCTTGGCCAATTGTTCATTTAACTTTTTCGTAAATGACCTTGAAAATTGTAAGTTATGATGAAAAAACCCATTTTGAAAGGACAAAGGTATTCCTCCTGCAAAGTAGTTACCTAGGTAACTATACACCTATTCAATAAAAATGTCTAGCCCTCAGGAAGAACGAAAACAATCGTAGGGAACAGTATCCTCAGCTTCTACACCACTTCCGAGACAAAAAAATACCCTTTTCAGGGGATTTCGCGCTTTTACACGTGAGTTTGGGCGTTATTCGTCAATTTCGCACTTTTACTCGTGAATTTCACGCTTTTACTCGTGAGTTTCACACCTTTACTCGTGAGTTTCACACCTTTACTCGTGAATTTCGCGCTTTTACTCGTGAATTTCACGCTTTTACTCGTGAGTTTCATGCTTTTACTCGTGAGTTTCACACCTTTACTCGTGAATTTGGTGCCATACACAAAAAGGAAACCCCGCTATTGGCGAGGTTTCCCAAATATATGCTTCTTTTCTGCTCATTGATCACATCAAGGCATATTTAACCGAGATAGCGGCAAACGATATAGCTTATCATCCTTTTCATCAGGATTTCCTCGGCCGTCCGTATTGTTGCTTATGAAATATATGAATTCTTCATCAACGAATACATCACGTATCCTTCCTGAGCCCGTTATGATATTGGTCAGTTTTCCGCTCTTTACGTCATAACTCTTTAGCGCTTCTCCCCTTAAGGCTGCAAAATAAAGCTTTCCGTCAAAATAGGCCATGCCTGAAGGAGCCCATGTATTTTCACCGGAATGAATCAATGGTTTTACCATATCCGGTTTCTGCTCATCGCCCTGTATCTCTGGCCAGCCATAGTTCTTACCGGGGTCAATTTTATTTAATTCATCGTGGGCCGAATCTCCGTGCTCACTTTCATACAACTGTCCTGCTTCATCCCAAGCCAGACCTTGTGGATTGCGGTGACCGTATGAATAGACATATGAATTCCCGAAAGGATTATCTTTAGGAATGGTGCCATCCAGGTTCAAGCGCAGAATTTTCCCGCCTAAAGATTCTATGTCCTGTGCAATTTCAGACTTTCTTGCATCACCTGTTGTTGCATATAGCTTATCATCCGGTCCAATCTTGATCCTGCCGCCATGGTGGTAGTCCCCGCTTGGTATTCCGTCGATTAAGGTCTCCATCTCCTGCCATATATCATCATTTTTTTCTAAAGTGACGATGCGATTGATGGAATTCCCGCCCTCTTCATAAGTATAATAGGCGAAAGCTTGCCCGCTCTTAGAGAAATCGGGAGCTAGCAAAAATCCAAGCAATCCAGCTTCCGATTTAGCCGACAATGTCTTTTTAAGATTGACCTTTTGCCGTGTCATCTTATCCTTGTCCCATTCGACGATTGTTCCAGTCCGCTCTGACACATACATTATGTCCCCATTCTTCTGAATCGACCACGGGGCCTGCAGGTTCGTTACCAACACATCCGGATCTTCCCCTAAAGTGCCTGTCACTTCCTTGTCAGGATTCGGCTGGTTTTTGCTTTCGTCATCATTCATGTTGCAACTGGTTAAAAACAATGTCGCCATAAGGAAAAATAAGAGCATTTTTTTCAATGTTCTTTCCCCCTTTGATTCATGAGTTTAATAGGCTGACTGTTTAAGCACCTTTAAAATGGCCTCCGCGACGCCTGATTCATCATTCTTGCCTGTTACTTCATCACACAGTTTTTTAATTTCGAGCGGGGCATTTCCCATTGCGACAGACAAACCTACCCGTTCAAACATGGATACATCATTATAATTATCCCCAATAGCCATGGTTTCCTGCATCGAGCCGGATTTTCCATTCACATATGTTTCAAGTGCCGTACCTTTTTGAGCCGTTTCACTCATGATTTCTACATTTTCACGTCCTGATGAAGTGACTGTAACTCCCTGTCCTTCCAATTTCGAAGCAATTTGATTTAATAAAGTTAAATCCTTTGAGAAGCTGAGAATTTTATAATATTCCTCATTCGAACGGCTGAATAACTCGGAATAATCGGAAATGGAAGTTACCTGTCCCAGCTGTAAACGCTGCTCTGCAAATTTTCGCATACCCTCAGGGTCAATGTCGGGATTGGCTGTAACGAATACATCAACCAAAACAGATATTGCGTTTTCATAGTCTTTGGAATAAATCCCCTGACTCGTATATATTTCGAAATAAATCCCTTGTTCTTCGAGGAATCCAGCGACCATTTTAGCAGTGGCTGCTGACATTGGATTAGAAGCGGCAATCTCCCCTTCCTCCGTGAAGAGGGCCGCACCATTTACACAGATGACAGGGCAAACGATGCCTGCTTCATCTAAAGCGAACCTTGCTTCCACATAAGATCTTCCAGTAGCAATGATCACTTCCACTCCCTCGCTTTGCGCCCTCAGGATTGCTTGTTTATTTTCCTCACTGACCTTTTGCATTTTGTTTAGCAATGTTCCGTCCATATCAATCGCAATCGTCTTTATCAATTCAATCGGCCCCTTTTTTCAATATAATCCCTATTTTAACCGAAAGGGCGTGGATAAACACGTTTAACAAACCCGTATATATTCTTGATGTGGCTTCAGGGGTTAAAAAATCCTTTTATGTATATAAATAAACTGCGCCTATTTAAGGTAGGCGCAGTTTATTTTCTTAATGTAGAATCGTTTTTCTATCTGCATCTTGTGCCCGTTCAGTAATCTGTTCATTGATGTCTTTTTGAATATCATCGATGGCTGTAAAATCCATTGCTTTTACATAAATCTTTTCGAGTTCGTCATGCAGCTCTTTTGCCTTAGCCAGATTTGCTGTCGCTTCATTCATTTTCGTCCGATACCTGGTGGAAACATCCTTTAATTGATCGGCATATATTTCATCTGTTCCTGGCAAAATGGCCGTTTTATATATATCAATGATTTCGTCCCCTCCACAACTCGGGAAATATTCATGAGGCGATGTGCTGTCAAAGATGGCGATTCCCACCTCCCGGACGATTACCATGTCCAAGCTATGCGGATCGAAACCACAATGATATATTTCCACATCAAAGCCCCTTTGCTCCGCAGCCTTTGCAATCTTCTTCAGCATCGTTGATTTCCCTGAACCTGGACGCCCCTTTAAAAAGTACCGTTTTTGTATTCCCTCAGTAATATTGGGTATGAAATCAACTGCACCCGTTGGTGTAGCTGCACCTAAGAATCGGTGACGAACATCCGACTTCTTATTAAGGACGATATCTCTATAAAAGCTTTCAATCAATTTATTGGTCAACCCATTCAATTTTGCGAAATCAATATTTGACTTGTAAATGTCTTCCCATTCATCATGTATCTTTAATGCTTCAGCGAATAGGGTATATGCTTTTTCGAAACTCTTGCTTCTCGCATTCGTCAACTTTATGATGGCCGCTCTTTCAGAAGCCAGCTGCTGGGAATCCCAGGCAGCCCCAAGATTTACATATTCCTCAATCGCCCCTGGTGCCTTCGGCTCAATCACATGCGGCGCAGTCCCATCCACGATACCGATTTTCAAAGCCGGTATGATTACTCCATCAATGGAATCGTTATCGGACGAACAATGCAAATACTCGATGTCATAGTCTTTATCCAGCCATTCTTGGCCGATTTTTTTCATAATGGTCGATTTACCGGAACCAGGTCCGCCTTTTAATATGAATAATCTTTCCAGACCTTTTAAATTTGAATCATATAAACTATAAAAACCTTTAGCCGTATTGCCTCCAGCAAAATAATTCATTACTTTTCCTGTCACTTTCACACTCTCCCTCACAATAAAGATGTGATCTTCAAGACAGCGTATGAAAAAAGTGCCTAATAGGTGAATACCTAAAGATAAACAATTTATTTTATTAGGGCGGCAGATTCCGCTTGTGTGACTTCCAGGAATTCTGACGGTTTTAAAACGATCTGTGTACCGATTCTCCCTCCACTTACGATGATTTCAGTCAGGTTTGCTGCACTTTCATCGATAAAGGTCGGGTATTGTTTTCTCATTCCGATCGGGGAACAGCCTCCCCGAATGTACCCTGTGTATTTTTGCAGATCTTTAACCGCAAGCATTTCAATTTTTTTTGCACCTGCGGCCTTCGCTGCTTTTTTCAAGTCTAGTTCGGTGGCTACAGGAATGACAAATACGTAAAGCTGCTGGGGTCCGTTATGGGTGACAAGCGTTTTAAAAACGGTTTCTGGCGCTTTTCCAATCTTGTCCGCAACAGTGATCCCATCAATTTTTCCATCGCGGGCATCATAACTCATCATGCCATACTCTATACGTTTGTTATCAAGAATTCGCATTGCATTCGTTTTACTGGCTCCCATAAGAAATTCCCCTTATCGTTTTATTCCATCTTACCATTTTAATTACCAGGCAAAAAGAAAAGCACAGTGCTTATGCATTTGTGCTTTTAGACTATAGACAAATTCGAGGAAAAGCCTGTTTTCCTCAGTTTTTATTAAAAAAAGTTCCAGTCGTGTTCTGAAGTCCGCTCTCTTTTCGACAAATTGAAGCACAGTGCTCATTCATCCTAAGAGTCATTCTAAATGGCGTCTTTGGAAATCCGCTATCCTCTTGTAGTCGCCTTCCAATTGCCTGCTTACGGATAAATAAATTGACATCAATTCTTCATACACTTTGACGTTCTCTTCGATCGGGACAAGTTCATTCGTTTCACCAACCATACCCTCAACCTCATCAAGGCTTTCGATTTCGCCTAAAGCATATAATCCAAGAACGGCGGCACCTAAGCTCGAACTCTCAAAGCTTTCAGGAATTGTCACGTTTTGATTGAATATATCAGCCATGATTTGGCGCCAGAGCTTCGAACGGACAAATCCGCCGCTTGCATGAATCTTTTCGGGAGCACCAGTCAATTCCTTTACGGCTATAAGGACACTGTACAAGTTGTACATTACACCCTCCAGTACTGCCCGGACCATATGGTCACGAGTGTGATGAAGCGCCAGTCCAAAGAAGGAGCCCCTTGCATCGGCACTCCATAATGGTGCCCGTTCCCCTGCCATATACGGATGGAATATCAACCCATCAGAACCAGGTGCAATATTAGAAGCCATATCCGTCAGAATCTCATAGGAGTCCTGTCCCGAAGCCTTTGCTTTTTCGATTTCCACACGGCCCAATTGATCACGTGCCCATCGGAAGGTGATTCCCCCATTATTGACCGGTCCGCCGATTACCCAATGATTCTCAGTAAGGGCATAGCAGAATGTCCGGCCTTTGGGATCGGTAAGCGGCCTGTCACTGACGGTTCTTACCGCACCGCTCGTTCCGATTGTCACTGCCAGAACGCCTGGCTTGATTGCGTTTTGACCTAAGTTGGCAAGCACGCCATCACTCGCTCCAATCACAAACGGTGTACCAGCATGAATGTTCATTTTTGAAGCTAATTCCTCACTTAAACCTGAGAGGATATGCGTTGTAGGGACAAGCATCGGCAGCTTATCAGCCCCAATTCCAGCAATGGTGAGTGCCTCTTCATCCCAATTCAGGTCATTCATGTTGAACATGCCCGTTGCAGAAGCGAGTGAATAATCCATTACATACTCATTGAAAAATTTATAGATGATGTATTCTTTAATTCCTATAAATTTGTCCGTTTCGTTAAAAATTCCGGGGTGCTCATTTTTTAACCACATTACTTTCGTGATTGGGGACATCGGGTGAACAGGCGTTCCGGTCCTGTGATACAATTGCATCCCCTGTTTCGAAGCCTTCAGTTTCCTCGCATAGGCAACACTTCGATTATCCGCCCATGTAATGCTATTCGTCAGCGGGTTGCCGTCCTTACCCATGGCGATCAAGCTATGCATCGCCGAACTGAACGATATCAATCCCAGTTCTTGCTTTTCTATTCCGCTTGCAATCATGACCTCACCTATAGCAATGATGACCGCTTTATAAATTTCTTCGGGATCTTGTTCCGCAACGGAAGGAGTTGGACTGTGCAGAGGATATCCCCTTGAACAAGATTGGACAACTTCCCCCCCTTTTGAAAAAAGAACAACTTTCGTACTCGTCGTGCCAATATCGATCCCCATCATATAACCTGAATGCTTCATATATACATCATGCTCCTTTCTCTTAAACAATTGAATTCAATAGTAAGATTAGGATAAGTGAAACGACTGATATAATCATTTCCATAACCGTTCAAGTCTTTATCGTATGTGCGACTGCTGACCATCCAAAATCTGCTCCATTCACATGTGATGGAGTATTGGACCGGCAATTTACTATAACACCAGGAAAGCAGATTTTATCATGGCTGTAACGAGCCAGCCCAACAAATCAAAGGATGTCGCTAGACTGACTTGCAATGGCTTCATTCACCAGCTCTTGCCATACATTTTTAAATGCACCGCCCGCCCCAATAATCTAGATGATGGAGGCAGCGGACATGAATTGGTTTTGCTCCCCTTTATTAAAACCTCTAGCGCAACCTAATGTAAAGAGTGAAACCATGAGGCGCAATGATTGGTTTTCCAATGAAATCAACCCATCATTCCATGTTGAATCTTCACCAAAGCTCCGATCAACATTACCAAGAGAAATACCTACCCCTGTCTGAACAGCATCTGCAACATCCCGAATATCCATACCTGTGATGATCCCTAAAGTGACGGAAGCGAGCAGTAAGGCAATAATGGGTTTCTTTTTACTTTGGCATGATAAAACCGGGCAACAAGCCCACCTATCCAAATAAACAAAACATCTTATTCAAGCATTCACCCTAAATAGGAAAGGAATCCATCAAGGTAAGATCTCAATGAAAAAAGCATCGAACCCGTTCATTATGAACTAAACTCGATGCCTGATTCAGTCTTGGATCGATCAACCGCCAATAAAAAGAGGACCGGATCTTTGCTTGATTTCTTCCTCCAGTTGTTCAGGATAGGCAATGAGGAAGCAGGTGGATGGTCCTGATGATTTTTCAATATCGACTTTATTGCTTATATGCATAGAAACACCTTCACCACTTTGATCAAGATGTCCCCATTCATACGCTACCCCTTTTGAGCCGACTGGAAGTGCCTGAACACCTACCATTTCACATAAGCTTTTATATAAAGATAATGGTGCGACCCATTCTTGCTGTTCCATAACTTCCTCTCCAACGAGCGGCCTGCCGATCAGAGCGATTTTCCGTAAGGGCTGTTGCTTTTTAACACGTTCATTCACTCGTTTACCAATCACCATAAGACCAAGTGCCGACTGAAGAAGCGGCATGTTACTTTCTGTGCTGCCAGTGATGGGAAGATCCTCCATTCCCAATTCATACAGCCCCTTCCTGACACCCCTGGTCAAGTCCTCCCAGGCTTCATCACCGCAGAAATTATTTAGTACGACGGCTACGGGTCTTCCGCCAACGCCCAGGCATTCCATGACGGCAACCCGAAAGGAATAATATCCAACGACCTCATAAGGGACATGGACAAGATCTTTTTCCTTCAGCCCGATCCCGCCGCTATTGTCACTTGAGACGATCAAGGAATCTGATTCGGAAAATGGCAAAATCAATGAATCACTCATTCTGCTAATCCATCTTTAAAAATGAGTTTTTTCAAAACAGGCTCCAAGCGCGGCAATAAAAGGACTGCCAATACTACATTTACCGCCGTCGCCACCGTTAAGCCCGGAACCAATAACGTGTAAAAGCCAGGGCTGATCAGAAATGCGAAAGGCAGGGCCAAAACGAAGGCATTACTGATAAAGAAGAGGAAAAATGCGCCTACTTTTTTCCCGTTCATATATAAAATGCTAAACATCCATGTCAGGACAGCCATTTCGACCATGATCAAAAAGTGGAATGGCCCAAGTGTCATGCCGCCGATGAACGCTGAAATGATATGACCAAGCCCAGCAACTATAGCCCCCGATACCGGGCCAAGTATGACAGCCGCCAAAAGGGCCGGAAAACTATCCAAAGCGATGCTTCCGATCGGTGAAGGGATTTTAATCATTGCCCCTACCGCCGATAAGGCGATGAATATAGCAATTGCACTAATTTTTCTTACATCCATGTTTACTCTTTTTCCTTTCTTTTCCCTCCCCGGAACACATTTGCGCTGCGGATATATTCCACATCTTTTACACCAAGACGGAAATTGATCACACGTGCAACAGCAAAGAAGTAATCCGACAAACGATTTAAATATTGAAGTGATAATGGAGAAACGGCCGCACCCGACTTGATCAATGAAACGACCAGCCGTTCTGCTCTTCTTGTCACGGTTCGGGCAATGTGAATCGTTGCAGCCGCTTTTGAACCGCCAGGCAGGATAAACTTTTCCAGTTCCGGTGCTTCAAGTATGAAGGCATCTATCCGTTCTTCCAAATAGGTAATGGTCTCATCCGTCAGCTTTTGCGGGGCTTTCTCAGAAACAGTTGCCAAATCTCCGCCGCAGTCAAATAACTCATGCTGGATTTTCTCTAGATCGGCCAGTATATCCGTAAATATCGCAGGATCCAATTCTGTCACCGCAAGACCGATATAGCTATTCACTTCATCCACTGTTCCATAAGATTCAACACGGATGTCATCCTTGTCAAGCCGACCTCCGATTACGCTGGTTTGTCCCTTATCCCCTGTACGTGTATAGATTTTCATCCCAATTACCTCCTCTACTTTATTCGCTGGTTAATTCCATACCAGATGATATCAACGCGCTTTGATATGGATGCTACATCTTGATAGACCCATCCGCAGGCATCGCGCCATCTGCGATTTCTTGCTTCCATCGGGACTATTCCCTTGGAAATATCAGAACCTATCACAATGCAGCAATGTTCATCCCTTTCATTCTCCCATATTCGCCAATCGGCCATGATTCCCTTCCATTTTATTCGAATCGAATTTGAATCCATCTTTTCTGCATCGTGTTGAATCCATGCATCCAATCCTTGCAATATAACAGTCTTGCCTTGAAAATCAATCATTTCCGGCTCTTCTTGTCGATAACCTGATAGCCAAAGGACATCATTTTCCAAACCATACAATTGCCTTACCCATTTAGTTTTGCCATTATAGGCGCCTCCTGTAACAAAGTGCAGCGTTCTCCCCTCCTTAAGCTGTTCCGGTCTTCCCATATGAGCTCATATCCCCTGCCATGGGAAATTCTCCAATCAAAAAAAGACTTTTCCTGCGGGGCATAACGGACCAATAAATCACGAATTACCCCTCCATGCGTCAATAGGGCAAATCGATTCTCCTTACAGGCAATCAATTGTTTCCAGCCCTTATCAACACGCTCGGAAAATGCCGGATAACTTTCACCCCCGGGCACCAGTGCCTCCATGGGACGTTCCAGCCAATTAAGATACTCTCCATCTGTCTTCAACTCTTGATACGTCTTTCCTTCCCAATTGCCGAAGTTCATCTCACGGAACGAAGGGTTTTTGAGCGGAACTGCATCTGGAAACAGAAGTCGTGCAGTTTCCACACAGCGTGGCAAATCGCTGCTGTGAATTTTTTCATACTGTGGGTAAGAACCCCTTAAGTCCAATATTTCCTTTTCTCCTTCGGCACTTAATGGAGAATCCGTCCAGCCTAAATAGGCCTTTCGCTCATTCGCTACTGTCAGCCCATGGCGAAGTAGTGTAATAGCCACAATATCAGCCATAACCAAAGCTCAACCCCTTCCACGGATGCCCCCAGTACATCCCCCGTTATCCCACCGAACCAACTGAGGATTTTACGTTTCATATATACCAGGAAAAACACGGCAGCCAGACACATGATGAAAAATAAGGGGACAAGCTTAAAATCAATGATCCAGGCAAACGCCAGACTTACAAGGAGGTACAGCCAATAAATGGGCAAACTGCTTTTCATCACTGCACTTTGAAAAAAAGCACCTAGCCCCTCTTTTTTAGCGAGCGGCATCCGGATGAGTAAATAACCCATCACACATTTGCTTAAGAGCGGAAGGGCAATGATCAAGAAGTATGTCCATTCATTTACCCTTTCGACAATTTCATAGATAAATAGAAACCGTGCGGCCAATAGGACTATGACGGAGATGACACCGAAGGCACCTGTCCTGGAATCCTTCATGATTTCCAATCGCCGCTCTTTATCCTGATAGGAAAAAAAAGCATCACTTGCATCGATCCAGCCATCGAGATGCAAGCCTCCCGTTAATGCCATGGTCAAAAACCAAAGGAAAAAGGCAATCGAAAGCGATGACAATGGGGTCCATTCCACAAGTGCATACAAAACGCCGCCCAATATCAAGCCTAGCAAAAGACCTACTAATGGAAAGGTTTGAATGGCACGGTGAATATATTTCTTCTCCATCGGAAGCTGCTTCTTTATTGGAAAGACCGTAAAGAACTGCAGGTTAATTAAAAATCCAATCACTCCGCTCATTCCTGCATGCCCCCTTTCTTCCGCAATGGAATTCCCGCTTCCACTAGATAGGCTTCATCGGCCAGCCCGACGATCGTTTGATGAAGCAATCCCAGTGTTTTTCCGTATATATGAAGGAAATCATCCTGGAAAATCGGTTCCTGCACCAATTCATTGCTCACGACAATTAAACAATTGGATTGTTTTTTTATCTCATTGATTCCGGTTATTATTTTTGAAAAAACGCTATTTAAGAATTCTTCTTCAAGCGGAAGGCCAGGGCCAAATAGTTCGTTATCAAGCAGGGTTGTCAGACAATCGAGCAGAATTATGGAATCCTGATCAATATCCGCCCCTATTCTTGTAATATCCGTTGCGTATTCGGAGGTCTTCCACGCAATCGGGCTGCTTTCCCTATCTTTCCGGTGCCTAAGGATGCGTTCACCCATCTCAGCGTCACTGACTCGGCCACAGGCGAGGTAATGCAAGTTCCCATCCATCTGGAGTGCATACTCCAGGGCTTTTCTTTCCGCGAAGCTGCTTTTTCCAGAACGGACACCCCCGGTTATAAAACAGAGCCTTGCTTTCTCCACTGTCTTACCCCCTCCATCAGTGCTTCGTTATCATGTTCACTCTTCACTGCAAACCGAAGCCACCTTCCATCCAAACCCGGAAAATTATAGGTATGGCGCGGTACGATTCCTTTTTTCAGCAAAAAGGGGAAAAGGGATAAAGATTCATCTTTCACCAAATAAAAATTAACTGTGCTATCGGAGACATCCAACCCCTGCTCCTCATAAAACCGGAATAGTTTTTGCTTTTGCCATGCAATAAAGTCTCTTGTTTTTCTCATATAGGCTTCTTCTGCAAGACAGATTTTCCCTACTTCAAGTGCCACATGGTTGACGCTCCAATGCGGTTTATAATTTCTTACCCGTTTTATGATGTCAGGTGACGCAAGCAAATAGCCTAGTCTCAAACCGGGGATCGCAAAGATTTTAGTCATTGATCTTAGTATGAGTAAATGTGGAAATGCATTGATTAAAGAAGCATAACTAAAGGCATCCTCCGTGAAATCATAAAAAGCCTCATCCAGGACAACCAGGCAATCCGCTTTTTGGCATTCAATGATCAATTCCCTAACTGTATCCCGCTTAACTGAAACTCCCGTCGGATTATTAGGCGTACATAAGAAAATGGCATCATATTCGGGTAATTGCGGAATCAATCGTTCCAGGTCCAATTGCCACCCAGGAGCATCAAGCTGGTGAAAATCGACCTTACAACCTGCTGCCAAACAAGCTTCAGCATATTCCGCAAATGCCGGCTGTATGATCAGCACCCTTTGATTGGCTAATCCGTTCGCTACCAGCATGATGATTTCAGCACCACCGTTCCCCATCAAAACGGATTGCTCAGGAAGTTCTTCTTTTTTTGCAATGGATTTTGTCAGTTCAATGGCATGCGGATCTGGATATTGAAGGATTCCTTCGAAAAACCCAGACCACTGTTGCTTTATGCGTAAAGGCGGACCCAATGGGTTGATGTTAGCACTGAAGTCGAGAACCGATTCAGGCATTTCGATTTTCAGCGCTTCATAAAGATAATGAGGATTAGAGCCATGAGAAGGTAATGTCAAGAATAAGTCCCCCTAGCCATAGCATCAGCAGAAATAGAAAAGATGACCGATGCATGATGGTAATCGTTTGTGGTATATGTTTTGCTTCCAATCGAACAAGCGGAACTCCCATCCTCGCACGATCGGAAACAATTCCTTTGTACATATTACGGCCTCCAAGCTGTATTCCCAAAATCGCAGCAACGCCTGCTTCACACCACCCGCTATTCGGGCTTGGATGTTTTTTTGCGTCATTGAATAATATCTTCCATCTGGCGCCGAATCCATGATAGCCGGATTTCGAGCTCAGCAACATCAGGAATCCGGTGAGGCGGCTGGGAATCCAGTTGACGATATCATCGAGCTTTGCTGAAGCCCATCCGAATTGCCCATATTTATCATTTTTGTACCCTACCATGGAATCGCAGGTATTAATCGCCCTGTACACCATCGCGAGCGGCGCACCGCCGATAGCTGCCCAAAATAATGGCGCTGTAATTCCATCGCTGGTATTTTCCGCTACGGTTTCCACCGTGCCCCTGACGATTTCTGGCTCATCAAGATCAGCCGTATCACGGCCGACGATATAGGAAAGCTTTACCCTCGCTTCAGGGAAATCCCGTTCATTAAGCGGAAGGCAAACATCCATCCCAGCTTGCTTCAGGCCCTTCTGAGCTATCGTTGTGGAAATGACAACAGCTTCCCAAAGGATACCTGCAAGCGGATGGAATAGATAAGCCAAATAAACGGTAAGAACTGTAATCAATAACACCGCCGATAGGACGATGATCAACATGAAGAGCCCTTTCCGTTTCTTATATGCCCCTTTATTGAATGCCAGGTCCAACTTGCTAATCATCGTTCCTATCCATTTGACTGGATGCGGCCAACTTGGCGGATCTCCAATCAATAAATCAAGGAAGAACGCCAGCGTAACCGCAAAAAGATGATGATAAATCATAATTCCTCAATCCGTTTCCGATTATTCGTCAATGCTGCCACTGTACAATCATATACACCGCGGCTGATCAGCTTCCCTAACGGAGTGATGGTGCCTGCATATTGAAGCTTTTCCCCTCTTTGAGTTGCCGCAATCAACATGCTGTCTGTCGATGTTCCTGTTGCACAAGTATTTGTCACCTTATCCATGACATGCAAATCATGAAGCGCTTTTACTTTTGCCTCGGTCGCAGTCACTATACTGTGGATATATGCCTCTTCTGCCAAATGCCCATTTACGAATATCCATGTATTTATCGTTCCTGGAGAAGAACTCCAAGAATGCCGGTCAGCTAATGAAGCGTCGATGGCATTCCCTACACCGGCCGTCACAATGATAAAAACCGAGAAATCTTCAGCTCTTAAAAGCTTGAAAGCGACCGTATCGAGAAAGACAGCTGTCATCATCCCTACTGTTTCCTGAGGCTCAAAACCATGAGCTGTTAAATAGTCAGCCATTTCAACATGATGATCCTCGCAATCATAACCATGATGGACGTGCCTATTCACAAAATACTTATGCCAGCCCGTCCCAGAACCAGTCACTCCAGAAGACATCGTTCTAAGCGGGATCGGAGACTTCAATTGAATCATCTCAAATCCGACTGTCAAATAAGATTCATCAATTTCCAACGGGATGGTATCCTGGCCATGCTTTTCCGGAACGATGAACATTTGCGGTTTCGGAAGGGCGGGATGCGGATGTTTTTCGATCGTCGTATGATATACACCCTGAATCCGTTCCTGTTGAAGCACTTCATTCGGCACATCAACAACCTGAATCTGCCCTTTCTCAAGCAGCATAAGCCGATCACAATATAATCCAGCCAAATTCAAATCATGAAAAATTGAAATAACGGTCAACTTCTGCTCTTTTGCCATTTTCCTCATTAGATCAAGAAGATCTTTTTGATAGGAAAGATCCAAATGGTTCGTAGGTTCATCCAAAAAAAGGATTTCCGGCTCTTGGGCAAGGGCCTGTGCCAGCAGGACCCTCTGCCTTTCCCCTCCTGATAATCGATCAAAATGAAGATCCTGAAAATCAGCTACTCCCGTTTGTTCCATCACCCGCTGGACAATCGATTCATCTTCTGCGGACCAACTATGGAACCAACCTGATTGATGGGCATATCGCCCAAGCGAGACCGTCTCTTTTACTGTATAGGAGAAAGCTAATGAGGAATGTTGAGGGAGCACGGCAATGACCTGTGCAAGTCGTTTTGACGAATAATCCTTCAAATCCCTGCCGCTTATCCGTACGCTTCCGCCTTTATAATCGAGCACCCCGCTAAGCATACTTAAAAGCGTCGTTTTCCCGCTGCCATTAGGACCAAGAATCCCGAATAATTCCCCTTTATGTACATCAAAAGAGACAGAGTCCAAAACAGCTTTGTTGTGATATCCACCTGTTAACCCTTTTACTTCAAGCATCCGTTTTTACCCTTCTCTCCGTCTCTTTAATAAAATCAGCGCAAATGCAGGTGCCCCGATAAGTGAGGTGATCACCCCGATCGGCAGTTCCGATGGGGCAATGATCGTTCGTGCTACAAAATCGGCCAATATCAAGAATCCGCCTCCTATCAGCAATGACAACGGAAGCAAATGTTTATGGTCAGGTCCCCAAATCTTACGGACAAAATGAGGAATGACCAATCCTACAAAACCGATCGCCCCTGAAACGGCAACGGCTGCCCCTGTCAATGTCGAACCGGCTATCAAGATCCACATTTTCCGCCGCTTAACGTTCACACCTAAGTGTTTTGCCCGGTCTTCCCCGAAAGTCATCGCATTCAATTCTTTTGTATTCATGATCAAGGTCAACGAGCCAATGATAAAAAACGGCAAAATGATTACGATATAATTCCAGCCGCGCATTGAGACGCTTCCCATCAGCCAGCCGATGATTTGTCTTAATTCATCACCCGTCAGCGCAATCATCAATGAAATGAAGGCACTTAAAAACGAGCTGAAAATGATTCCCGTTAAAATGATCGTTTCCACTTTCATCGACCGATCCATTCTTTTTGCAAAAGTCAGTACGCAGAGCATCGTGAGCACTGAACATAAGATGCTCAATGCCGGAAGAGTATATAAACCGATGAATGGCAGTGATATATTCAAAAATATCGTCAATACGGCGCCGACCGATGCTCCTGATGAAATACCTAATGTATAAGGATCAGCGAGCGGATTCCGGAGCAGTCCTTGAAAAGCCGCACCCGCGATCGCAAGTGATGCCCCAACCAAACCAGCGAGCAGCACCCGCGGCAAGCGGATGTTCATCACGATATTCGTAAGCATCACATCCGGATCGGCAGAAATCGGCAAGTGGAAAATCTCCTTGCCGATTATTTGTATAAGTACGGGAATCGGAACTGGCACCGAACCAAAGGAAATGCCTATCGTCATTGCGAATAACAAAATCAACAACGCAATCAAATAAGCAAACGCCCATTTAGTTGTCAAATTGGTTCGGATAGACTGCTTTGGCAAGTTCCTCTACTCCTTCTATTAAGCGTGGACCGGAACGGGTCACCAAGTCAGAATGGACATCAAAGACTTGGCCATTCTTAACAGCATTTACGTCTTGCCATCCTTTTCGGGCCTTCACTTCACTTACTGCATCTTTCGTATAATAACCATACGTTGTAATGATGACATCAGGATTTGCAGCAATCATCGACTCTTCATCAATTTTTGCCCAACCGTCCAATTCAGCAGCCGCATTATCCGCTGAAATAATCTGGAGCATCTCATTCATGAACGTATTTTTTCCAGGTGTGTATATTTCCGGTGAAGGCGAAACTTCCACTAAAACGGTCTTCCTATCCTCTTTCTTTACGGATTTGGCTTTTTCCTGGATATCCTTGAGCTTCGTTTTCATATCCGCAACGATTTCGTTTGCCTTATCATGTTCTCCCGTTGCCTTTCCAATCATTTCAATAGATTCATAGACTTGGTCAAAGCTTTGTGCATCATTGACTACGAGCACATCTATTCCAGCATCCTTAAGCTGCTGTAAACCCTCATTTGAATTATGGGCACTTGATGCATGCGCAAGAACAAGGTCAGGCTTCATGGAGACAATCAGCTCCGTATTCATTTCCATTCCGCCAACTTTTTCAATTTCTTTCGTCTCTTCCGGGTAATTATCATTGTCGGAAACACCAACGACCTTTTTACCCAAACCAAGTGCAAAGACCACTTCCGTATTACTTGGTATCAACGAAACGATTTTCTTCGGTTCTTTTTCTATCGTAACTTTTTCCCCACTTGCATCTTTAATCGTAATCGGGAAAGCTTCGTGTTGAGCATGGTTCGTTTGCTCTTTTTCTTTTCCTTCATCAGCAGCACCACTGCAGCCTACCATCATGCCTGCAGTAAGCAACATTAACAGTATCAGACCAAAAATCTTCTTCATTTTCATTCCCCACAATCTTTTTATTTAATTTCTTCATACCTAACAGAGAAAACCAATACTGGAAGATACCCCCCAAAACAAAAAGCATCTCCCGTTAAACGGAAGATGCTTGCATGGCAACAATATCAATACGGACTCTTTCTTAGGGTCTGCCACACACCTTCCCATCCGCGTAGGTTACAGGTGTACGAATTCTGGCAGGTCTCCTGGCTCATGGTCATCGTCAACGGCACCTTCCCATATCTCATACAGTGGTACACAGCCGTCAGCTCCCATATACAGTGGCGGGACCGCATTGGCATTTCACCAACTTCCCTTTTAAGTCATTAAGACACCAAATCGTTCATATGTATATAATTTTCACTGCCTTCATTATACACCATGTAAGAATCGATTATTATATGATTTTTCTGAACAAGTGCGAAATGACCCTTCCACCTTCAATGCTTTGAAGCATTTTCAATCAGCGACGCAAACCCCTTGATCGATAACCCTGGTGAAATCCGAACTCGATGCAGAGCATGCATCCCTTGGTCGCTTGAAGCTCCCCCAGGTTCGGTAGTGACTGCCATCTTGTATCCAGCTTCTTCTGACAGCCTGAGACTCTCTTCGTTATACCGGCCAACCGGATAGGAAAGCACTGTCGTGTCCTGGTCGAGGATATGGTCGAACAGCACCTTCGACTGAACCATTTCCGCTTCTTGCTGCTCTGCCGTCATGCGGTTCAGCTCCAAATGGTTGATGGTATGGCTTTCAATTGAAATCCCATCCCTGCTCATCTCCAACATTTGATTTTCAGTCAGGTGATGGCCTTTATCAATGGACTTCCCGATCATGAAGACAGTTGCTTTCATATCATGTTCTTTTAATATCGGGAAGGCCTCCGTGTAGTTATCTGTATAGCCATCATCAAAAGTAATCCAGACGCACTTCTCACTTGGCATCCGATTCTCGGTTAAAACGAGGAATGCTTCTTTAGGGGATAATGTATAGTAACCATTCTCCCGAAGCCAAGCCATCTGTGATCGGAATTCCTCCCTTGGAACCCGAAGGCCATTCCCTTCAGAAATGCTGTGATACATCAATATCGGAAGCTGGACCGGGGACTCGGCCTTTAACCAGCCTCCCGTATCGATTTGCCCCTCCGAATCCTGCCCGGTCCCATTCTCAGCCGCTTCGGCCACTTCAATGTCATCTTCCGCAATCGGTGCAGCCGTCTTTGTGCCTATCCCCTTTAAAATCCCTTGTGAGCATCCAGGTAAAAGCAAAACCCCCAGCAATGCCGCCATCCTTAACCCTCTATATTTTTTCACTATCATTCTCCTGATTTTTTTATAGTATAATAGTACCGGAAAACCACCGAATAATAAAGTATTCCATTTAATGAAAAAAGAGGAAAAATGAAAACTTAGCGACACACTAAACATTCATGAGGATTTTTTTTCATAAGTATGTGCTATTAGCTTGAAAAGTTTGCCTATAAGAAATATAATAAATAAGTCGTCGACTTTAATATATGTCCCAGTAGCTCAGCAGGATAGAGCGACAGCCTCCTAAGCTGTAGGTCGTAGGTTCGATTCCTATCTGGGACGCTAATTATAAACCCTTGTTACAAGCGGTCCTTCCGCTGAGTAACAGGGGTTTTCTTTTGTTGATTTTTTGAAGGAAAACGCAGGCACCAAAGCTGAATTATTTCATCAAGCCTTATAGAAATAAAATCTGATTGCAAAACTATGCATAAAGGTTGGAAATATTGGCGAACAACCATACAACTGTTTGATAGTAAAAAAAGTCTTATTTATCACGTCGATATATACAAATACTAATTTCAGGATAAAATCATGTTTTTTTATAATATATGTTTTAACCTGTCCCATCCGGGTATACAAATACTGTAAGACATTCTCACCAAAGGAGATGATAGTGCATGATGAGTACAATCAGAAGCCAATGGAACAAAGAGAATGACGCAGCGGTGTTTAGTCCCGGTGATCAGCGTTAGAGTCAATTGAAGAGTTGGATGATAATCAAACATGGGAATTACTAGTCTTCTCATCCAAAGGAGGAAGATACGATCATGAGTATTTACAGCCTATGGAATCCAGAGAATGATGAAGCAATTTTCAGTCCGGGTGATCAAAAACCATTCAGTACGCTCATACGAGTAGACTCGGATAAACACACACACACTGACAAAACACTTGAATATGAATTACATGGCACCGTACTGAATGAAATTTAGTCGTAGCAGGAATATACCGAAAAAGGATGGAGCGATTGCTCCATCCTTTTTCTTTTATTTATCGAATTTCAGTTTCGCCAAGGCATCTGCCAATGCAGTATTGATCGGCTCTTCTTTATTTTGCTTTTTCATATAATTGGATACTTCATTTTTGGATACTTTTTGATTTTTATTTTGACCTCTACGTTTATTGTAAGAAGATAGTTTTTCGTGAAAACCGCATTTACAGGTGAATGTTTGTGCTTCTCCTTGACCGCGCATTTCCATCTTTTTATGACATTGCGGGCATCTGGCATTTGTTACACGTGAAACACTTTTTTTGTGGCCGCAATCACGATCTTGACAGACAAGCATTTTTCCCTTTTTACTATTCACTTCCAGCATCAGCTTGCCGCAATCAGGACATTTCGTTCCTGACACGTTATCATGCTTGAATTTTTGGTCACTATTTTTGATTTCATGGACGATATTTTTGGCGTAGGAGCGCATATCGCCGATGAAAGCCTGTTTTGGCAGCTTTCCTTTTGCTATCGCAGTTAACTTTTGCTCCCATTGAGCTGTCAAAGCTGGAGAACGCAAGTCTTCAGGTGCCAATTGAAGAAGTTGTTTTCCTTTCGAGGTGACATGAAGGCCCTTTCCTCTCTTCTCGATCAGGAAGCTATTGAACAGTTTTTCAATGACATCCGCACGTGTTGCAACAGTTCCAATCCCGCCAGTTTCACCAAGAGTCTTGATGAGCTCTTTGCTTTCCCCTGCCATGAAACGAGCGGGATTCTCCATTGCCGAAAGAAGCGACCCCTCATTGAATGGTTCCGGCGGTTTCGTTTCACCCTCTGTTTGTTTCACAGTCGAAATGGTTAAACTGTCACCTTTTTGAACGTTCGGAAGCAGTTGCTCCGCAAGGCCCTCTTTAGCTTCTTCCTCATCGAATTGGTGATCATAAACTTCCTTCCAACCTGACTTCAGGATGACCTTCCCTTTTGCCATGAACATCTCCTGCCCCATTTTTGCGGTGATGGTCGTTTGTTCATATTCAAAAGGAGGCATCAATACAGCAAGGAACCTTTTAACGACCAAATCATAGATTTTCGATTCTTTGTCGCTCAGTTTTCCCGGCAGCGGCGTTTGCTCAGTGGGGATGATTGCATGGTGATCAGAAACCTTGCTATCGTCCACGAACGATTTATTTGTTTTAATCGGGCTGCGCAGGATCCTCGATGCATACTGGGCATATGGTTTAATGCTTACAGCCTGTAATCTTTCTTTTAGCGTATCAACCAAATCCGTTGATAAAAAGCGTGAATCCGTCCTTGGATAAGTCAAGACCTTATGGCTTTCATATAAGCGCTGCATGATCGATAACGTCTCCTTCGCCGAATAGCCGAATTTCTTATTGGCGTCCCGTTGAAGTTCTGTTAAATCATATAAAGAAGGGGAAAAACTTTTCTTATGTGCCTTGTTCACTTCAACCACTTCTGCACTTTTCCCCTTAACGGCTGCAAGAACCTTTTCTGCCTTGTTTTTATCAAAAGTGCGGATATCTTTTGATTGGGCATCTTGCCAGACGAGGCGCAAATTGGGTTCTGCAATTGCCGAAACGCCATAATATTTCTTAGGCTGGAACTGTTTTATTTCCTCTTCTTTTTTTGCAATCATCGCAAGTGTCGGCGTTTGGACCCTCCCGCAGGATAATTGGGCATTATGCTTGGTCGTTAGGGCACGCGTCGCGTTCATCCCAACGATCCAGTCCGCTTCCGCCCTTGCTACAGCAGAGGCAAATAGGTTTTCATACTCCTTGCCATTTTTCAGATTTTTAAATCCATCTTTGATCGCTTTATCCGTTACAGAGGAAATCCAAAGCCGCTTGACCGGCTTCTTCACATTCGCTTTTTCGAGAATCCAGCGTGCAACAAGTTCCCCTTCACGGCCTGCATCCGTCGCAATGATGACATCCTTGACATCATTGCGATTCAATTGTGTTTTAACCGATTGAAACTGTTTGCCTGATTGCTTGATCACGACCAATTTCAAAGTAGGCGGCAACATGGGCAGGTCCTCAAGGCGCCACGTTTTATATTTTTCATCATAAGATTCCGGATCTGCATGGGTAACCAAATGACCCAGTGCCCAAGTGACGATATACTGATCGCCTTCAAAAAAGCCATTCCCCTTTTTCCCACAATTCAACACTTTTGCTATATCTCTGCCGACCGATGGTTTCTCGGCCAGTACGACTGTTTTACTCATATTAACATCCTTTCGCTTTTAAACTGGTTCCTCTATTATCTCATATAATTTATGACAGGGCGATAATGCACCACGGCATTGGATCGGTTGGTTCACTTTAAGGATTCCCCGTACCCACATATATGTAAATTAATAGATTAGATAGCATTCCCGTGCAGATTTTAGTATGATGAAACGTAGGGATTTTTTCAAATTAATTGGGAGGTTCAATATAAAATGAGCTTACTTTCTATAGATAAATTAGCACACAGCTTTGGCGACCGTACCTTATTCAAGGATGTATCATTCCGCCTGATGGCCGGCGAACATGTTGGTCTGGTCGGGGCAAATGGTGTCGGGAAATCAACGATGATGAATATCATTACAGGGCAACTCATCCATGATGATGGCCGGGTCGAATGGACACCTGGTGTCGAATATGGCTATCTTGATCAACATACGATACTTTCAAAAGGTAAATCGATTCGCGACGTCTTACGGGATGCATACTTACCTTTATTCGAGCAGGAAAAAGCACTGAATGAAGTTACAGAGAAAATGGGTACTGCCACTCCGGAGGAACTTGAAGAACTCTTGGAACAAATGGGTGAAATCCAGGACAAGCTGGAAGCCGGCGGTTTTTACAATCTGGATATTAAAATTGAAGAAGCGGCACGCGGTTTAGGGTTGGATGCAATCGGTTTGGACCGTGATGTCTCTGCCCTGAGCGGCGGACAGCGGACAAAGGTTTTACTAGCCAAGCTACTTTTGGAACAGCCTGAAGTACTGCTCCTAGATGAACCGACGAACTACTTGGATGTGGAGCATATCCGCTGGCTGAGCAGCTACTTAAAGGAATATCCTAATGCATTCTTATTAATTTCGCATGATACCGAGTTCATGAACGGCGTCGTCGACGTCATCTTCCATCTTGAATTTTCTAAACTGACCCGTTACACGGCAACTTATGAAAAATTCCTTGAGCTGGCTGAATTGAATAAAAACCAACATATTAACGCCTATGAAAAACAGCGCGAATTCATTAAAAAGCAGGAAGATTTCATTGCAAAGAATAAAGCACGCTATTCAACGACCGGACGGGCAAAGAGCCGTCAAAAGCAATTGAATCGAATGGAACGCATCGACCGTCCGGAAACTGCAATGAAACCTACCTTTGACTTTAAAGAGTCACGTGCGAGCAGCCGTTATGTCTTTGAAGGTGAAGATCTGGAAATCGGATATGACCGCCCACTGCTTCCGAAGTTGTCCATGACCATCGAGCGGGGAGAAAAAATTGCCGTGGTCGGCTGTAACGGAGTTGGTAAATCCACTCTATTAAAAACGATTTTGGGTAAAATCGATCCTCTAGGCGGTAAAAGATCACTTGGCGATTTCCTTTTTTCTTCTTATTTTGAACAAGAAGTGAAAGCAGGCGATACGACGCCGATCGATGAAGTATGGAATGCATTTCCGCATCTGGACCAACCGCAGGTACGTGCGATTCTTGCCCGTGTCGGTTTGAAAAACGAGCACATTACACGTCCGATGAGCCATTTAAGCGGTGGGGAACAAGCAAAAGTGCGCCTTTGTAAACTCATGCTTACAGAAAGCAATTGGCTGTTATTCGATGAACCGACAAACCATTTGGATGTCGTTGCAAAAGAAGAACTGAAACGTGCATTGAAAGAGTATAAAGGAACGATTGTCCTTGTATGCCATGAACCTGATTTCTATGAAGATTGGGTAACCAAAGTATGGGATGTAGAGGAATGGTCGGCCCAAAACTAATTATTTCGGGATGCTGCAGAAGCGGCATCCCCTTTATTGTGGAATAAATAAAAAGCTGACTGAAAACACTCCTTCAGTCAGCCTTCATTTCCTCATCACGCAGCTTAAACTCGTTCCGCCACCAAGGTATATGTTTTCGGAAGCCCGATATCATGGATTTTATGATTCGGTTCTTCCTCAAGCACTTTAATAACGAGTCCTGATTGACCTATTGACGTTATAAGTTCCCCGATTGTCCATTTACGCTGTACAACTCTTGAAAGGCTCCCTTTTTCCTCATCCGGCATATGCTTCGAAAATGCGACCTCATTGTTTTCGATTGCCGGAGCGAAATAGTTGCCTGTTATTTTATGTTTTTTACCATTTGAAGTAATGAGCTTTGTTGAAATTGGATGAAATTCATGCAGTACGAATCGGCCTCCAGGTTTCAGCATCTTTTTAATTTTTTCAAATAACGGCTGCAGATCTATTAAGTAATGAAGTACACCGAGCTCCATTAAAACCAAATCCTGATTCCCTGATTCATGCTCGGATGATAGCGAAAGGACATCCGAAACGATATACTCGATGGAGACATTGGCGCCACTTGCCAGCTCATTTGCAAACATTGCGTTTTCCTGGGAAAAATCAACGACTTTCACTTCTGCTCCCAATATGGCCAGTGCAACTGCCTTCACACCGTTCGATCCCATCAAATGTGTGATTTTTTTGCCGGATATTTCCCCCATATATTTATAAAAAGGGTGCAGTCTCCATTTTGGGTTTTGTTTGATTTTTGATGCCAATTCAACGGGATTTCCATAACGATTGACAAGCGCTAAATAATTATTCTGGTTCCAGGCTTGTTCATTTTCCGCTGTGAACCCCTTCTGCTCGGCTGATAAGTAAGCATGAATCCCGGCACTGAACTTTCTCATTTCTTCTTCGTATAAATAGCTGTATAACGACCTGCACCAAACCTCCATATCCCCCATCTTTATGGATAAACGATAAGGGTCCGTTTTAATGGTCGTGTTAAACCGGCAGCGAATAGTGACAGAAATCCCCTCGACATCCATTAGAAAGAATGCAGTCTCAGGACTTCTTTCAGGCTTTGTTGGCGCGTATTCGGAAAAAAGATCCAAAGCCTCATTAAAGACATCCCATTGTACATCCATGCTGATTTTCTTATATTCATCGATATCCACTCCTTGTACGAAAAGCGCAGATCGACCTGTATATTGGTAGGGAATATTAGCTTGATCCAATATGTTCGCCATTAATGTGATTGTATGATAATAACTTGCCTTCATATGTACCTCCTAAACATCAAAAGAGCATGACAATTATTCTTCTATAGCAAATTTCAAACCGGTACTCGTAATGGCAATCAGCTCTTCATCGTGGCGATCTATGCCATAAACGAGTAATGTAACAAGCATATATATGGCTCTGAACCGGGCTAGGCTCTCTGTTTCCTTTTCGATTTCACCATAGATTTCGAAAAAAGTACTGCGCACCTCTTTTGGGAAATAACTGTATAAAAAGGAGAAATCAATGGCTGGATTCCCGATATGGACATCTCCCCAATCAATGACACCTGCGAGAACGCCTTCGTCATCAAGTAAAACATTCCGGATATGGATGTCTCCGTGAACGAGCGAAATCGGATGCTGAACATCCAATTCACCTTCACCTAAGGTTTCAACAAAATCCTTAACTGCATGCGCCTGTTCAAAGTATCCTAGCTTTATTAGATTCGAGACATTTTCCATAAGTGATTTCTTTCGATAGGGTACATCAAGCCTCATCATCCCATCAGGCTGCACACCTAAACGCTTAGCCTTTTCGACAGGGAAACTGTGAAGAACCTTCAAAAAGCGGGCAAATCTTTTTGCCGATTCGACCTTTTTTGCTTTTGTTCCTTCTACAGGCAAGTGTCCCTTCACCATTTTATAACCGGTAAAAGGATAAGGATACAACGTGCTTGGTTTCCCAAAAAAGATTGGTTCAGGGATAGCAAGCGGAAAAGTGCCTGCAATGGAAGGCAAAAGCTGATTTTCCACCTGAATCAACGTAACTGCAATAGGGCGGCGGGGAAAACGGAATACAAATTGCCCATTGATTTGTATGACCGTGTTATCGAAACCTTCCCCAAGTTGCTTGATCTCTTCCAACTCAATTTCCGGAAACTGCAGCAAGATCAATTTCCCTGCCAGCTCCAGAGAAACTGGATATTCTGCCAACCAAGGCTTGTTCACTCCCGTCTCCCCCTTTTACAGGTTTCTCCCTCTATTGGGGCTGCTGCCTGATCCACCTCTGCGATTACTCGCCCCTTGTGTACTAGTTGATCTGCGGCTGTCCCTTTGACCTCCTCGTGGATTGTCACGCTTTTGTCCACGGCTGTCTTCCGAGCGGCCACCCCGCGGATTCTCTCTCCTTGGTCCGCGGCTGTTTTCCGAACGCCCTCCACGTGAATCCTCCCGTATAGGTCCCCGGCCGTTTTCCGAACGAACTCCACGTGAATCCTCACGTATAGACCCGCGGCTGTTTTCCATCCGGCCTCCACGTGGTTTCTCCCTCTCGACTTCACGATTGTCCGCTTGATTTACAGAACGGTGACTGCCCCGATTCGGTCCTCTCGTATCAATCCGTTCCCGATGTTTCCTTCCCCCTCCCGAACGCGGGCGGCGAGTACCCTCATCGGAAGGGTCTTCATGACGCTTCCTTTTTTGCCTCACCTCATCGGGTTGGAACATTTTCACTCCTTCAATCGTCCTTCTTTCGATTTTCATGGAGATCCCTTTTTCAATATCGCTTAATAGCTGAAGATCCTTCGTTGCTATGAAGGTGACAGCCAAGCCATTCTCACCCGCACGGCCCGTCCGCCCGATTCGGTGGATGTAACTTTCTGCATCCTCGGGAACATCGTAATTAAACACATGGGTCACGCCTTCTACATCAAGCCCTCGTGCAGCAACATCCGTCGCCACTAAATATTGAAGCTTTGCGTCTCTGAAGTTTTTCATGACACGTTCCCGCTTTGCCTGTGAAAGGTCACCATGAAGCTCTTCAGAATTGAATCCAGCTGCCTTCAGGGCATCATTCAATACCGAAACGCGACGTTTTGTACGGCAAAATATGATTGCAAGGTATGGCTGTTCTTCTTTGATCATGTTGATTAATGAAGATTGTTTGGCGCGATCGGTCGTCTCGATGACAAGCTGCCTGATTTTCTCGACCGTTACTTGCTCAGCCTTCACAGCGGCAGTTAATGGTTTAGTCATATAGCGTTTAGCCAATTGATGAACCTGTTCTGGCATCGTCGCTGAAAAGAGCAGCGTTTGGCGTTCCTCCGGAAGCTGTTCCATGATTTCTTCCACTTCTGGTAAAAACCCAATATGAAGCATTTGATCAGCTTCATCCAGCACAAGCGTTCCAGTTTGTGAGAGGTCGATGGTGCCTCTTCGTAAATGATCTAATAACCTGCCGGGCGTGGCGACCACCACGGAGATGTTTCTTGTCAGCTTTTTCATTTGCTGCTCGACATCCTGTCCGCCATAAACTGCAAGCACTTGAAGTCCTTCGATTTCATCAGCGAATTTTTTCAATTCAGCAGTGATTTGTAAAGCCAGTTCCCTTGTTGGCGTGACGATCAGTGATTGTATGTGGGATGCGGCGGGATCGACTTTTTCCAGGATTGGCAGCAAAAAGGCCAAAGTCTTCCCCGTCCCTGTCTGCGCCTTCGCGATGACATCCCTTCCAGCAAGGATATCGGGTATCGATTTCTCCTGAATCGGGGTAGGGGTGGATATTCCTATTTGCTTTAATATGTTGTTAATCGCCGGGCTGACGCCAAGGTCGATGAATTCTGTCATGTATGGGCCTACTTTCTGAATTTCTTCATTTAATTTACTGATAAATCCACTTAAATGGTAACAGCTTCCTTCATTTCAAGTCATTATCCTTAGTCTAAGCTATTTGTTAGTATATCATTATCTATTTTCGAGAAAACCTGTACCTTAAAATTTTTCATCCTATTGTACTTTAGTTATTTTTCTAATATAATTTATAAGATTTATTACCATCTATCGAGCTACTTACTTGAAAAAGGGTAAGCATCTCCTCCTTGTAGATTTTTGCAAGGATTTTTTGTATATAAAAAAGGAGTGACCGCATGTTTAAATTAAAAGAACGGAATTCAAATATTAAAACGGAAGTACTTGCGGGGCTTACAACCTTTTTAACACTGGCTTATATCATCGTTGTAAACCCCATGATCCTTTCTGATGCTGGTGTTCCCTTCGACCAAGCATTCACAGCAACCATACTCGCAATAATAGTCGGTACACTATGCATGGCCCTTTTAGCCAATTACCCAATTGTCATAGCCCCGGCAATGGGATTGAATGCTTATTTTGCATACTCGGTATTGGGAACCCATGATATCTCATACACAGTTGCCTTCTCTGCAGTCTTTGTTACCGGTATCGTCTTTATCCTTTTATCCCTAACCTCTTTCCGCTCAAAATTGATCGAGGCCATCCCTAATAACTTAAAGCATGCAATCAGTGCCGGAATCGGGCTCTTCATTACCTTCATCGGACTTCGTTTGTCAGGTGTCGTCACACAGCATGAATCCAACCTGGTTACCCTTGGAAGCTTCAGGGATCCCAGTGTGGCACTTACATTGGTTGGTTTGGTCATAACGATCGTGCTGATCGTTCGCAATGTGCAGGGAGCGATATTCATCGGAATGATCGTGACTGCCATAATCGCTTTCTTTACAGGCCAATTGGAAATTAACGGCCTGGTTTCCACCCCTTCGTTACCTGAAGGGATAATAGTCGCCAATCCAATCACATCTATCGCCGATGTGATTAACTATGGGCTTTATGGCGTCGTCTTCTCCATTTTGCTTGTCATGCTTTTCGATACGACCGGTGCTTTATTGGGCATTGTCCGTCAAGCTGGATTGCTGAAGGAGAACAAGCTTGAAAAATCAGGCAGTGCCTTCTTTGCAGATTCGATCGGCACTACTGTCGGCGCCATGTTCGGCACAAGCCCGACCGCTGCCTCGGTTGAATCATCAGCTGGTGTAGGAGCGGGCGGCAAGACAGGTTTAACCGCGTTGGTGGTGGCCATCCTATTCTTAATAACCGCCTTTTTCAGCCCGCTGATAGGAGCTGTCTCAAATGTAGCGGCAATCACGGCACCTAGCTTGATCATCGTCGGAAGCATGATGATTAAAAGCATTAATGAAATTGACTGGACACACTTTGATGAATCATTTCCAGCCTTTTTGGTCATTGTCGCCATGCCTTTAACATCAAGCATCGCCAACGGGATAGCACTCGGATTCATCGCCTACCCCATTTTAAAAATGGCAAGAGGCAAATTCCGTGAAGTGCATCCGTTCGTGTACATGTTTGCCGTTTTATTCCTTTACCAACTGATTTTCCTGGCTTGATCATCTTAAGAGGAATCCTTGGGGTTCCTCTTTTTTTGGCCCCTGCAAAGAAAAAGGAGGATATCCAACTTGTCGTCAGATATCCTCCTATATATTCACTGGTTCATTTGATCAAGAAAATCACCCAGGAGATCGTCAAGATTTTCTTCTTCAGGTTCTGTTTCTTCCTCTTGTTGTGAGGGTTCATTCAAATTCCAATCAAAGTCATCCAAATCTTTCTTAGGCAGGTCCTCCTGGACCTCCACGGGTTCCTTTTCCTCGGGCTCGGCCTGCACATACAATTCCTCACTCAATACATTATTATTCAAAGAGGCAAGCAAGGCCGTAGCGCGTAAAGGATCGGATAAAAGGTGGTACATAATCGTTCCAAGCATAGCTTCTGAGTGGGAATGCTTGAGCCAATCACGCTGAGATTTGCTTAGCTTGTTCGGCATGGGCAGGGCAATCATTTCCCGATCCTGATGGGTGGATTGCCCGACTCCATCGAGAACATACTCAGCAATTTTACTGGAAAAATTCCTTCTTTCCGTTTCCTTCAATTTCTGCAGCTGTCTTAACGTATAGTCTGAGACATCCGAAGGGATACGAAAAGTGATGGCTTGTCCTCTTTTAATTTCAGAAGAAGCTGTTTTTTTCATTCTCTCACCTATTTAATGGAACCCGTTCTTTGTTCTTTCTTCTTTTGCTGGGACTGATTCTGTTCCTTTGCATTCCGGCGGCGATTAAAATCCGAAATCAATTTATAATAGGCGTTTGCCATCATCCAAACGCTTTCCCGCTCATCTTCGAAAAAGTCTATATTGTAGCCATCGAAATTTTGATTCAAGGTTTTCAAGTAATCTTTCAAGACAATCGATCCCCCGCCTACAAAATAGCAGATCTCCGTTTGTGAGTTTTTTTGCCATACGTTGCGCAGGTGGCGATATTGCTTTTTGGCCAGTTCTCCCAAAATACGGTCAACGATATCATGAACGCTTGTCCGGCTTCCGCGAACCATAATATGATTGCGATCATTTTTCTTCGTGATGATTTCAACGACGTCGCGCCTGCTATCCAACTCGACACCATGTTTCTTCCTGATTTCTTCGCGAATCGATTCAAGGGCTTCAGCTACTCCCAAATTGAATCCTTGCGCTTTGTCATCGTCAACTTTACGATTTTTAATGACAGCGATATCCGTCGATAAGCCACCGATATCCTGAATCAGTATTCTTCTATCTATTAATTCACGATTAATGATATTCAAATCTTTATCCATGACCAAATTTATGTATGCTGCAAAACCCTCTGGATAGACTTTCACTTCATCAAATTTGATATTAACCTTCATGCCTTGGTATTTAGGAGTAATTAAAAATTCCACCTGGTGGACTGAACCAAGTAATTTCGAACGGTACCCGACGTCTTTCCCTTCTTTAACCTCCCGAAGTGGCAACCCTGTTCCAAGAGTATAGTTGGCTTCCACAACGTTATTCACTTTTTTGAATGTATCGTTGTCTCCCAACTTGGCAGCGTCTAATGCAAGAGCCGCAAAAAGCATGACTAATGTTTGATCTTCTTCCGATTTACTGCTTCCTAAATCCAATTCGGTAGGATTATCACTTTTTGTCGCCAAGTTCCCAACGCGATAAATCGCATTATTGTCTTGCAGAGCCGGTGAATGGACCCTGATATGAATCCCTTCCAATGGGTTTTTTTCATCAAGTTCCTCAATCCCAATGACCGGACGGTCCTCTATGTCTTTTGCAATGACATTCGGTATATATAGTTCAGACTCTAGCTTTCCAAAAATAGCCTTGATAGCATCATTTCCTACGTCTACTGCTGCGATTCTAGAACTCATCTAAAAACATCCCCTTTTTCATGGAAAAAATTTAAGTGAAGCATTCCCTTTAAGAATAGGAAAAGTTTTCACGTTAGTCAATCCTTCATTAGTTGTAGCTATATTTGTCGAATTGTTTTCAAATTGTTTACAATAGGAACAAATATGTACACACCTTATAAATAGCTATGTGTACTTGTTTGTAAACATGTATACTTTTTTGTTTGCAATATATCTATTTCTGTTTACATGTATACTCATTTGTAAACAAACCAAATAATGTATTTTTTTAAATATTTCTTCTTACAAAAATCAGCGGATAAATAGTAGATTTTAGATAGGATAATAATTGGACGATTCACTAATGAACTGTATAGAGGTATTCAAATGGCTGAAAAATACAGAAACTTCCCAAATCCGGGAACACGATTGTCGCAGTGCGTTAAATTCCCCTTCATTTTCTCAATACAGATATAACCACTGACGTCTTCGAGCGGGCATGGCGTTCCGTAATTTGCTTTTGAAGAAAGTGCATCCTGAACCTCCTGGGGCAGCTTAAGCAGCCGAAGCTTATTCGCCACGGTAGATTGACCTATTCCCAGTCTTTGTGCCAGAGCTTCTTGCGTTAAACTATGCAGCTCCAATAGTTTTCATAAGCCAAAGCTTCTTCAATCGGTGTCAGTCCTTCGGCGGAATTACAGGGAACAAGGTACTAAAGTTACACTGATAGATGCTGGTGAAATCCTTAACGGAACAACGGGACACACCACAGCATGACTGATTTACGATTTTTTTGTTCACTAAAACATGGTGAAGAGAAAGCCAAACTATATTATGTAGCAATGCAGAAAGAATGGGCTTATGTAGAAAAACATTGCATTGAATGTAATTTGACTGCAATGGATACCTATATTCACGCAAATACTGATAGATATAAATGTAAAATCCCAAAAGAACCAAAAGCCTATCGAAACTAGCCATTCGCGGGGATTATGCAGAAAAAATCCCTTTCTCCTTTCCTTGTAATTCTTCCATAATCAAGCACAGTTTCACCCCCTTTAAAGTATTTAACGGCCCTCCTCTCCACGATTCTGGAAGCTGAAAAAGTTTCCACTATAGTCAATCCTTCATAAGTTGTAGCTATATTTGTCGAATTGTTTTCAAATTGTTTACAATAGGAACAAATATGTATACACCTTAATATATAGCCATGTGTACGTATTTGTAAACATGTATACCTATTTGTGTACAAAGCATCTATTTTTGTTTACATGTATACATAATTGTAAACAAACCAAATAATGTATTTTTTTAGTCTTTCTTCTTACAAAAATAAGCGTATAAATAGCGAATTTGGGTATGGTAATAAATGGACGATTTACTAATGAACTGTATGGAGGTATTCAAATGACTGAAAAAAATACAGACCTTCCCCGATTTCCGGAACCTTATTGGCGCAGTGCGTTAACATTCCCTTCTTTTTCTAAACTAGATACAGATCTAACCACTGACGTCTTAATAGTAGGCGGCGGAATTACCGGAATCACATCTGCTTACCTACTTGCTAAACAAGGTGTAAAAGTCACACTGATTGAAGCAGGCCAAATCCTTACCGGAACGACAGGACACACTACAGCAAAAATCACGGCCCAGCATGGCCTGATTTACGACCAGTTGATCACTGACCATGGCGAAGAGAATGCCAAGCTTTATTATGAAGCCAATATAGATGGAATGAAGCTGATTAAAGACTTGGTAGAAGAACATTCCATTGAATGTAATTTGACTGCACAGGATGCCTATGTGTACGCAAATACGGACGAATATATAAGCAAAATCCAAAAAGAACTGAGAGCTTATCAAAAACTTGGCATTCGGGGGGATTATGCGGAGAATATCCCTTTCTCCATTCCATGTAAAGCTGCTGTGATAATGAAAGATCAAGCACAGTTTCACCCATTAAAATATTTAACGGCCCTCATTTCGACAATTCTCGATGCAGGAGGCACCATTTATGAACGGACAACGGCAATGAAAATTGAAGACGGAGATCCACCAACCGTTCTGACTGATACGGGACATTCCATCAAAAGCAATCAGGTTATCGTGGCCTCCCACTTCCCTTTCAATGATGAAAAGGGCTTATACTTTGCTCGTGTTCATGTAAGTAGGTCCTATGTGCTTGGCATCAGGACTGAACAGGAGTATCCAGGCGGGATGTATTACAGTGCAGACAGCCCTAGCCGCTCCCTTCGCTATACGGAATTGGACAATGGGGAAAAACTTATACTTGTTGGCGGAGATGGCCATAAAACAGGCCAGGGAATATCGACGATCGAGCATTATGAAGCACTGAAGGACTTCAGTGCCCAGTATTTCGATGTGAAAGACATTCCCTACCGCTGGTCGGCACAGGATATCGTGACACCGGATAATATCCCCTTCGTCGGTCCAGTGACAGCCAACCAACAAAACGTTCTGATAGCTACCGGCTTTGCGAAATGGGGAATGACGAATGGATCGATTGCCGCCAGGATCTTAACTGACCGGATTTTGCAAAAAGATAACCGGTATGCGGAATTGTATGATCCTGCCCGTTTAAAAGGCGTGAAGAATATTCTTCAAGATAATGCTGATGTGGCGAAGCATCTGATCAAAGGCAAATTGGCTGTCAATCATAAAACGCCGGAAGACATAGGAATTGATGAAGGAGCAATCGTGAAGGTGGATGGAGACAAAGCTGGGTGTTACCGTGACCATGATGGCCAGCTTCATATTGTTGATTCCACATGTACACACATGGGGTGTGAAGTTGCCTGGAATAGCGGCGACCGTACTTGGGATTGCCCATGCCATGGCTCCCGCTACTCCATCGCTGGTGAAGTGTTAAATGGCCCTGCTGTCGAACCATTGAAGAAAATTCGCTGACTGCCAATTTGTGATTTTATCTAATAGTCGACTGGGCCCGCCGTTTTCCTTATACTGAAGTTACTGCATGGTTGAATGGCTGCAAATAACTCTGAAAAGGAATGAATCGAACATGAACGGTAAAAACCGGAAAGATATTACCCCAGGTGCCTCTGTGGATATTGTACTTAAAGCAGATCAACGCACCGGAAAGCTGACAAGCGGCACTGTAAAGGATATTTTAACCAACTCCAGCACCCACCCTCATGGAATTAAAGTAAGATTGACTGATGGCCAGGTAGGCAGGGTTCAAGTCATTCATAAGTAATGTGCACTCGGTCCAGGCCGAGTGTTTTTTTGTGTGATTGTTCGATGGATTAATGACAAAGGGGAATATTTCAATCATGTTTCCCATTCATAATTCGTACAATAGGGGTGAGATTATCTCTATAAAAAGGCTGGTGTCAAAATGAATCAAGAATACAATGCCCCCTTTAGGGATCATTACCGCACCGATGAACATATATTGAAAGTTTCCGGCTCAGAGACGCTATCTGCTGCTCCGGATCAAGCCACGATCACCCTTGGAGTCATAACGGAGGATGAGGACCCGCAAAAGGCCCAGCAAGCCAATTCCCAAGCAATCGCAAATGTCATCGCATCACTTAAATCCGCAGGCATTCCCGAAGAGCAATTGAAAACGAGTGATTACAGAATCGATCCACAATATGATTATATTGACGGAAAGGAATTGTTCAAGAACTACAAAGTCCAGCACATCATACAAGCCCAAACGACCGACATCGAGAAAATAGGCAGCATAATCGACACGGCCGTCAAAAGCGGCGCCAATTCAATCACCAGCATCCGCTTCTCTTTATCCAATCCAGATGCATACTATAACCAGGCACTTTCTCTCGCTTTAAAAAATGCATACGAAAAGGCTCTTTCCATGGCTCGAACGCTAGGAATCTCATTGAACCCAGTCCCTAATAGGGTTGAAGAACTATCTGAAACGGCAACTCCAATGCTTTTTCAAACAAGTACTCTTTCAAAAATGGCGACTACCCCGATTCAGCCTGGTGAATTGAACATAACTGCCTCAGTAAGGGTGGAATACTCGTACTAGCACTCACTTAATTCCATCATAAAAAACCCCCCTTAACCTAAAGGGGGATTCAGACTGCAGACAAATTAGAGGAGAACTAATTTACTTTCAATTCGGTTAAAAAGGTTCCAGGTGATTTCAGAAATCCGCTCCCTTTCCGTCGACTGTCTGCCAAGCCTCCTCGCCGGCAAGCGTTCCCGGGGTCTCAGCTAGCCAGTTATTCGGCAGGAGTGTTACAAATTTCTTCAATCTAGTAAGGGTTTCATTCCTATAATCAAGTTAAAAACATGCAGGATAATTCAGTATTCCACTAAAATCATGGTTCTAGGATGGGCGCAAACGGACCCCCCCTTGGCAACCCAAAGGGGGGTTTTTCATTTTAAAAGACTACCGTTTTATTTTCATGAACAATGACGCGGTCCTCCAAATGCCATTTAACGGCACGTGCCAGCACCCGGCGTTCAGCAGAACGACCGATTTTCTTCATATCCCCGGCAGAATCACGATGGTCCACACGTTCGATATCCTGCTCGATGATTGGACCTTCATCCAAATCATTCGTCACATAATGGGAAGTCGCCCCAATCAGCTTAACACCTCTGTCATAAGCTCGTTCATAAGGCCGTGCTCCAATGAAGGCAGGTAAAAATGAATGATGGATATTGATGATCCTGTTCGGATGGGCCGCTACGAAGTCCGGCGTCAATATCTGCATATACCTGGCCAATACAATAAGGTCCACTTTGAATTCTTCCAAAAGTCCAAGCTGTTTAGTCTCCACTTCCTTACGTATATCCTTATTGGCAGGAATGTAATAAAACGGGATGCCCATCGATTCGACAATTTCCCTCGTATCTTCATGATTGCTGATGACCAGTGCAATGTCAGCCAATAAATCCCCGCTTTGCCACTCCCATAGCAATTCCAGAAGGCAATGGGGTTCCTTCGAAACGAAGATTGCCGTCCTCTTCAGATCACTCACATGATTAAATGTCCATTGCATCGAGAATGCTGTCGAAACTTCCTGGAATGCCAGTTGCATATCCGCTGCCTTGTCATTCAATCCTGGACAATCGAACTCGATCCTGGTGAAAAAGGTACCGCCCTCAGGATTCATCGAATACTGACTCAATTCAACAATATTTGCATCATATTCTTTAAGAAAAGCCGTAACTGTCGAAACAATTCCCGGCTGGTCCGGACATTTTATAATTAAACGGCCTCTATCTTGATTTCTTTCGCGATATTCCTGTAACTGCTCTTGCACAAAGTTGCTAACCATTTTCCCAACTGCCCTTCTTCTATTTTGCTATATTATACTTCAATTCATGTCCGAAATTAAAGTCAGTCAATCAAATCGGGACTTTGTTGGTAGACAAAATCAACATTGCCTAAAATACTCCACAGTTTTATCCCATCCCATCATTAGATACGGTTATCATCAGTTTTTCGCTTTCGATAGATACATCATCAGCCTGAATTGTTTCAAAATTTCTTCTCCTATTAAGTAATTTTTGTCACTTTTTCAGGAAATTACATGTAATTTGGAAGGAAATGAAGGCAAAGGCCGAGAACCTTTATGAAATGCATAGTGAAGGGGGATTCTTGGATGAAATGTCGGTATGTGCTGGACAGCCTTTTTGGTTTCAGTTTTATTTTCCATAGTTAATAAGGTTATTCATTGCCTCATAAGGGTATAGACCATTCTATTAGTTTTTTTCAAAGGGGGAAATGAAATTATCATGAAATCATCCGTTACATTCATTGTATCCATTCTGGCTGTCCTTGGTCTTCTTTCCGGCTGTGCCGAAAAGGACCAGCTGGAGGACGGGAGTAAGCTGATCAATGAGGACCAGTTTGTTTTTGCTGCCTCAGGTGAATTCAAGCCATTCAGTTATGTCAATGATGACATGACCGTAACCGGATTCGATATTGAAGTTGGCGATGCAATTGCAAAGGAACTCGACCTAGAACCTGTGCCTAAACGGATAAAGTTCAAAGGTATCGTGGAAGGTGTTAAAACCGGTCGGGCAGATGCCGCGGTTGCCAGCCATACAATCAATGAAGAACGAAGTAAACATGTTGCCTTCTCGACCCCTTATTACTACTCAGGTCCTCAAATTTTCGTTCGCCCGGATAGTGATATTAAAACGGTTGAAGATTTAAAGGGTAAGGAAGTTGCGGCTTCTAAAGGCTCCACGTACGCAACGACAGCAGAAAAATATACAACCAATGTAAAAACCTATGACAGTGATATCACCGCCCTGAAGGCATTGAGCGGAGGACGTCATGATGCCGTCATCACCGACTTCGTAACCGGCAAGGAAGCGACCAAGGAAGGTTTCGACATCGAAGGAAGGCAATTGATCGAACGAAGCGAACAGGCCATCGTACTGCCTGACGACAACCCTCAGCTGCTTGCACGCATCAACGAAGCTCTTGAAAACCTCCGTGAAGATGGAACGCTTGCTGAAATCAGCAAAAAGTATTTTGGTGAAGACATCACAACTAAGCCTGAATAAAGATTGATAGAAAGGGAGTCATTACATTGCCAAGTTTTTCACATTTTTTTGATACATTATTTAGCTCCTCGGACGTATTCATCCGGGCCATGCTCCTCACATTGGAACTGACGGTAGTCTCCATATTGGTGGGTATCTTCATCGGTTTGCTATTTGCCTTATTAAAAATATCCAATATAAAAATTCTTGCATGGATTTCAGATACATATGTATTCCTGGTACGGGGAACGCCTTTAATCGTACAGATATTCATACTCTATTTCGGTATCAGCAATCTCTTCTTACTGCCGGACTTCTGGGCGGCGTCACTTGCCCTGGCTTTCCATAATGGAGCTTATATTTCAGAGATTTTGCGTGGTACGATTCAATCCATCGACAAAGGCCAAATGGAGGCCGGCCGCTCCCTTGGCATGAGCAATTCGCTCACCTTAAGGAGAATCATCTTGCCTCAAGCCTTCCGCCGCGCATTGCCGCCGCTTGGCAACCAATTCATCATCGGACTGAAGGATTCATCACTGGCAGCTTTCATATCCATGAATGAGCTGTTTAATGTAGCCACTACGTTGGGCTCGAATAATTTCGATGAAATGACTTATTTATTGATTGTAGCGGTCTACTACTTGATTCTAGTGGCTTTCCTGACCATTATCGTCAATTTATTCGAAAAGAAACTGTCCATCAGTGATCGATAGGGGGAATTGAAATGGAACAAAAAGAAATGATTCGCATTAGGAATTTAAATAAATCGTATGGAAACCTGCATGTACTTAAAGATATCGATATGAAGGTACTCGACAGCGATGTTGTCTGTCTGATCGGACCAAGCGGTTCCGGAAAAAGCACCCTGCTCCGCTGTTTGAATTATTTAGAGAAGAAAGACAGCGGCCAAATCCTCATTGAAGGAACGGAAATCAATCCTGGTACCCATGATATTAATAAAATCCGCGAGAAAGTCGGAATGGTATTTCAGCATTTCTACCTCTTCCCGCATATGACCGTACTGGAAAATGTCATCGAAGCACCGACACACGTCAAAAAAGTCCCTAAGGCCCAAGCGATTGAAGAAGCAAAGACATTGCTTGCCAAAGTCGGTTTATCAGATAAAGCGGATGTCTATCCAAGCAAGCTCTCAGGCGGGCAGAAACAGCGTGTTGCCATCGCCCGCGCCCTTGCCATGAAACCTGATATCCTGCTCTTTGATGAGCCTACCTCGGCTCTGGATCCCGAACTTGTGGGTGAAGTTCTTGCCACGATGAAGGAACTTGCCTTGGAAGGGATGACAATGGTAGTCGTTACACATGAAATGAGCTTTGCACGTGAGGTCGGGGATTGGATTGTCTTCATGCATAATGGGAGGGTTGTCGAAAGCGGACCGCCAAAAGAATTCTTCACCAATCCAAAAGAAGAACGTACAAAAGAATTTTTGCAAACGACAGTCTTTTGATTTTAATTCTAAAATTTGACTGCTAGCGAGTTTATAAGCAATACAGGCATGAATTCCTGTATTGCTTTTTTAGATGAAAAGGGTCTAATTTGTTTCTTTAATATCCAGTTAGGTCATTCCCTAAATTACATGATCAAAGTTTCAGGGATATTTCCGCTCGGATTGTACAAACTAAATACTTGATGAATTGTTTCAGATAAACCGTGATTCCGGCTCGAACATGGAAAAATATCTGTATTTATGGTATATATACAGGTAAAATTAAAAGAAGTATATAAATGAAAGAGGTCGAATTCAGTTGGAAAATAACTCTTCGAATTTTATTAAAAATATTATAAAAGATGACCTAGAGTCCGGAAAACATGATCATGTCATCACCCGCTTCCCTCCTGAGCCGAACGGATATTTACATATCGGGCATGCCAAATCAATCATTTTGAATTTTGGGGTGGCTGATGATTTCAATGGGAAAACCAACCTTCGTTTCGATGATACGAATCCATTGAAAGAGGATATTGAGTTTGTAAACTCCATTAAGGAAGATGTAAAATGGCTCGGTTACGACTGGGATAACCTTTTCTTCGCTTCCGACTATTTTGATGAAATGTATAAAAGAGCTGTGCTGCTCATCAATAAAGGACTGGCATATGTGGACGACCTTAATGCCGACCAAATCCGTGAATATCGCGGAACGCTGACAGAGCCGGGAAAAGACAGCCCCTACCGCAATAGAACCGTCGAGGAAAACCTTGAACTATTTGAAAAGATGCGCAGCGGCGAATTCGAAAACGGCGCAAAAGTATTGCGTGCAAAAATCGATATGAGCTCACCTAACATTAATTTGCGTGATCCCGTCATATACCGTATCTCCCATACTGAACACCATAATACCGGCAACAAATGGTGCATCTACCCGATGTATGCCTTTGCCCACCCGATTGAAGATGCCATCGAGGGAGTCACACACTCCATTTGTACGCTTGAGTTCGAAGATCAACGCCCTCTTTATGACTGGATCGTTGAGAATTGTGAAATGGAAAGCAAACCAAAGCAATATGAATTTGGCCGTCTTAACCTGACCAACACAGTAATGAGCAAGCGAAAACTGAAGCAGCTTGTCGATGAGGGCTTCGTGGACGGTTGGGACGATCCGCGGATGCCTACTGTTTCAGGCTTGCGGAGACGCGGGTATACACCCGAAGCGATTCGTGCATTTTGCCAAGAGATAGGTGTCGCCAAAACAAGCGGTATCGTAGATTCTCAAATGCTTGATCATTTCGTGCGGGAAGACTTAAAGCTGAAGGCTCCACGGACTATGGCCATCCTGAACCCGCTTAAAGTGGTCATCACCAACTATCCGGAAGGCGAGATAGAGTGGCTGGATGCTGAGATCAATCCGGAAGTACCGGAAATGGGTACACGCCAAATCCCGTTTTCACGTGAAATATATATCGAACAGGACGATTTCATGGAAAACCCGCCGAAAAAGTATTTCCGACTTTTCCCGGGCAATGAAGTCCGTTTGAAGCATGCTTATTTCATTAAATGTGAAGAAGTGATTAAGGACGAAGCCGGTAACGTCATTGAACTTCGCTGCACATACGATATTGAAACGAAAAGCGGATCGGGCTTCACTGGCCGTAAAGTGAAAGGTACATTGCACTGGGTCGAAGCTTCACAAGCGGTTTCAGCAGAATTCCGCAACTTTCAGCCTTTAATCTTGGATAAGGAAAATGATGAAGAGGAAGAAAAATCATTCCTGGACCGGGTAAACCCTGATTCTATCGAAATTTTACAAGGATTTGTCGAGCCTAACATGAAAGATGCTAAGCCTCAGGATAAATTCCAATTCTTCAGGCATGGCTATTATAATGTTGATTCAAAACTCACTGCGGCCGATCACTTGGTCTTCAACCAAATCGTCGGATTGAAAAGTTCATTCAAGTTATAGAATCACGAAAAAGAACCAGATTCCTAGCGGATCTGGTTCTTTTCATTTATCATTTTTTCTCGTATAGCTTGATCCCTTGTTTGGAAAGGGCTTGTTTAAGAGTACTATGTGTCGAAACCTGACTAAAATCAAGGCCTAACTGAATCGATGTCTGGGCCACTTCAGGTCGAATCCCGGAAATGGTCGATTGAATGCCTAACAGGTTCAGGGTACTTATCAATTGATAGATTTGTTGGGCAACCATCGTATCCAAAAGGGAGACTCCCGATAAATCGATGAATAAGTGGGTGATATTTTTGCTAATGCATTTGCTTGGAGTCCCATTCAAAATTTCCTTTGCCCGATAAGTATCGATTTCACCGATTAACGGCAATACCGCAATGGCATCAACAATGGGAATGACAGGTGCGCCCAGTTCATTAATCAGCTCCTGTTGGGCTGACAAACGTTCTTTTGTCAAAAGGTAATACTGCTCGGTGAACTCACGGTTCAATTGATCGAAGGCACGATTAATAAGCCGGCTCCACCGGATGATTTTTTTTTTCGTTATCTTCGTATCCATGAGCATATAATCAGTGATGAATGCCCAATATGTTTCACGCACCTTATTAAGCGCTTCCAACACTTCGTAAATGGGGGTAACCGATTCAACCCTGCTCTTCGCGACAAGTGTGGCCCACTGCTCCATCGTTTCAATAAAAGCAGTTTCATCTTCAAGTAAAGCACTCGTCACTGTCTTGATGGTCCATGTATTCTGTTCCCTAAGCAGCTTTTCGATTTCCTCATTAGAATCTATTGAATAGATCGACCCAGACTGCTTTTCCCTTAAAGCCAGCCAGTTTTCCGTAATCTTAGACGAGTTATCAAGGATATATCGATATAAATTTTCATCTATTTTATCCATTTGTGTTCCCCTGTCTCCCTAGTTATTTCATTTTGAATAGTATTATTAAATCTCCATATCCCGCTTTCTCCATTTCATTTCTGGGGATGAATCGAAGGGCCGCAGAATTTATGCAATATCTCGTGCCTTTAGGACTTGGACCATCGGGAAAAACATGTCCAAGGTGTGAATCGGCATCCCTGCTGCGCACCTCGGTCCGTGTCATTCGGTGGCTGAGATCCATTTTTTCATTAACACTTGCCGACATGATGGGCTTCGTGAAGCTTGGCCACCCACAACCGCTATCATATTTATCCCGCGAACTGAATAGGGGCTCCCCAGAAACCACATCCACATAAATGCCTTCTTCAAAGTGATCCCAATAAGCATTATCGAAAGGCGGCTCCGTGCCATTTTCCTGGGTGACATGAAACTGACTCTCCGTTAAGGTCTTTCTAAGGTGTGCATTATCCTTAGGCCAATTTTCTTTAATGAAAGCATCCCGTCCTGAGCCTTTACGGTACAATGCATAGCGAAATTGGTTTTTTCGATAGAATTCTTGATGATATTCCTCAGCGGCGTAAAATTCCCCCGAGGGTAGAATACCCGTAACAATAGGTTTCTTAAACCGCCCGCTCATCATTAAATCTTCCCTCGATTGTTCTGCCTCCCGTTTCTGACGTTCATTAAGATAGAAAATGGCCGCCTTGTATTGCTTTCCCCTATCCGAGAACTGTCCATTATCATCTGTTGGATCGATTTGCTGCCAGAATATCTCTAATAACGTTTTATAGGAAATGATTGATGGATCGAATACCACTTGAACCGCTTCAACATGATCAGTCGCACCGGTAATCACTTGTTTATAACTTGGAGCGGCAAAATCACCGCCTGTATAACCTGATGTCACTGAAATGATACCGTCCATTTCATCAAAGGGAGCAACCATGCACCAAAAGCAGCCTCCTGCAAAGATAGCTGTTTCTTTTCCATCCATCGTCATCCTAAAACTCCCCTTTCACTCCTGTCATTTTATGTATTATATATCAGCAAGCCAAGCACCTTCAAATTCAAAAACTCTACCTTGCGTAACAAATATAAAAGAGGCACTTAGGAGTAAACCCAAGTGCCCTTTTGTGTTAAATCCGTTATTTAAAGTATCACACTTACAATGATCGCTGATAGGATGCTGACAAGAGTCGCGCCATATAACAGCTTCAAGCCGAAACGGGCTACAACATTTCCCTGTTTTTCATGAAGTCCTTTGACTGCACCGGCAATGATACCAATTGATGAGAAATTGGCGAATGAAACCAAGAAAACAGAAACGATCCCTATCGTCCTTTCGCTCAAGGCAGCTGATGCTTCCCCTAAGCTCAGCATGGCAACGAATTCATTGGTTACCAGTTTCGTCGCCATGATTCCGCCAGCAGTCACGGTTTCTGAAATCGGTATACCCATGATAAAGGCAAACGGTGCAAAGATATACCCCATGATGTCTTGGAAGCTGATGCCGAAAATCATGTCGAATATGCTGTTGATCCCGGCGATTAAAGCAACGAAACCAATTAACATCGCCGCTACAGTGATGGCAACCTTGAACCCATCCATGATATATTCCCCAAGCATTTCGAAGAAAGACTGCTTCTCTGCCCCTTCTTCAACAGGGAGAATATCCTCTTCATCCGTTACGGTATAAGGATTGATAATGGATGCGATGATAAATCCACCAAACATGTTAATAACAATGGCCGTCACAACGTACTTTGGTTCAATCATCGTCATATAAGCACCGACAATCGACATCGATACAGTTGACATGGCTGATGCACAAAGCGTATACATGCGAGATGGCGGAATGGCACCGAGTTGTTTTTTCAAGGTTATGAAAACCTCGGATTGGCCTACTATTGCTGATGCAACCGCATTGTAAGATTCCAATTTACCCATTCCATTCACCTTACTTAGAACGAATCCAATCCACTTCATGATGAACGGAAGGATCTTGAAGTGCTGTAAAATCCCGATTAATGCGGAGATGAATACGATAGGAAGAAGGACATTTAAAAAGAAGGGCGATGCTCCTTCATTTACGATCCCGCCAAATACAAAGGTGATCCCTTCATTTGCCCATTCCAAAAGTTTTCCGAAGCCATCGGCAATTGAATTGATGATCACTAAGCCAAACTTCGTGTTTAATAATAAATAAGTTAAAACAAGCTGAATGACCAACATGAGGATGATCGGTTTTATTTTAACTTTCTTCCGGTCACTGCTGACTAAGATAGCTAGTCCAAAAACAATAAGCAGTCCTAAAATTGCAATCAGAAATTTCATATATTCTGCCTCCACTAAGGGTGAATTTAATGTTCGTGCATTAATAGTAGGATACCCTCAAATAATTTATGCAAACGTTTTCTCTTTCATCCAAAATACATGTACGTACCTCTCCAGAAGTCTATATTAAACTAATATTTTTTTTAGTGCAATTATTATTTCCCTTTTTAAAATAACAATTAGTGACAATAATGGGTTTCGTGAATTAAAAAAGAAGGCTCCACTTCGAAAGGAACCTTCTCTTGCCTAAATAATATCAACTATTCAGGCAGCTGTTTTTCTGGATATCACCGTTGTCGCTAATCCAGTGACTCCAATTACAAAGATGATGATGGAAGCGGCCAAGCCACCTGCCCCTTGATAAAAGTCGATGAATTTCCCAGCAAAAGAGTCTCTGCCTTGGAAACCGCCGCCGCTTGGCATTTCTCCTGGAGTTCCGGAACCATTAGGCCCCCCTTGTGGAGTGCCCTGCGTATCATTAGTTGCCGTTTCCGTCGATGAATCATCTGTCTCCGTTCTGCTATTAGCCGATTCCTCCGTATCCGATTCTGTTGTATTGCGGTAGGCATGCTGCCCCATGACCGCCTGTCGATTCATGGGCTCATTGCCGCTGCCATCCACATACATCATGATCCCGATGACTGCTTGGGCCATTAAGAGGACTGAAACCAATATTCCAACCAAAAAGTGTAACCTACCAAGTCTTTTCATCAATGATTCTCCTCCACAAATAAATGTATTTATAAGATGATTATCTAAAAAGACCCTTAATTTTTCCTTAAGCAGCAAGGAAGAAAGTAAGGGTCTTTTTCGTATTGGATGGTAACTAATTTTTCCTTTGATTTCTCGGAAAAGTGATTTCAAAACGGGTCCGTTCATTCTGCTCACTTGTAACCTTGATGTTCCCTTGATGTGTGTTTACAATCCATTTGGCTATGGATAGACCTAAGCCAGAGCCTTCGTTTTCCGAACGGGATTGCTCCACTTGGTAAAAACGGTTAAAAATCAAGGGGAGTTCTTCCTGTGGAATGCCTATTCCATTATCTTCTACAGTAAGAATGATGGATGAAGCATTCTTAATGCAGGATAGGGAAATTTCCCCGCCTTCCTCGGTGAATTTCATGGCATTATCCACCAAGATCACCAATAGCTGATGAATTCTCTCTTTATCCCCATGAAACACTACCTGTTCGGGAGCATGGCTAATGATTGATTTCTCTTGAAAAGAAGCTATATCCGTATACTGTTCCACGATATCCATAAGTAGATCATCAAGGAAAAAGTTCGATTTCTTAACCTCCATTTGATTCGAATCCGTTCTGGTCAAGGTCAAAAGTCCGCTAACAAGCTTATTCAATCGGCGGACTTCTTTGGAAATGATGGATATATCAACGGCTTTTTCCTCGATTGTCGCGTTAGGTGATTGAAATAGCAAATCAGCCCGCGATTGAATGACAGCAAGCGGCGTTCGAATTTCATGCGAAGCATCCGAGACAAACTGCTGCTGCTGATCCCAGGATTTCTTGACCGGGATCAAGGCCCGTCCTGCCAAAAGATAGCCAGCGCCCACCGCCACTAGACTTCCAATTCCTCCACCAACGAACAATATGAGCAGCAAGCGATCGAGCATATCCTTTTCTGTATCCACATTCCTGATGAATTGTACGGCCATCTGTCCATACCCCGTATCGACCTGGGTGGAAAGGGCCCGATACGTGTATCCATTCACTGAAATTTCTTCAATGTCATCAAAAGTTTTAGGGAAAAATTTTTGTTCATTGACCTTAAAAAAATTATCTACACTCAGTCTTGGCTCAATGATCGTATCATCCGGCCCCCAAACGATGACGCTTGGCCCCGGTCCTAATAGAAACTCACCTTGCGGACGTCCGCCTGGCATGCCGCCATTATTGAAATCCCGGTAATCCTTTATAAGTGAATCATTGACATCCTTATAGATCTGGTCTTCCGTATAGAAATAAATCGTTCTGCTTAATATGGCTATTAAGACAATAAAGACGATAGAATTCAATATTGTTAGTTGAAGCCTTGTTTTTTGGAACATAATGATCCCCTTATGGTTGTTTTAGCATATAACCAATACCCCGAACGGTTTGAATATCTTTATGATAATTGAAAGGTTCCAATTTTTTTCTAAGTTGATGGATGAACACTTCCACAATGGCAATCGTCGTATCTGAATCAAACCCCCAAATGCGGTCGAAAATCTGCTCACGGGTCAATATTTTCCCATTATTTTGAATCAGGTATTCCAGTAATTCAAACTGTTTCAAGGTCATTTTAATGACCTTTCCATCAACCAAAATATCCTTTTCTTTTTCCAACAGTTCAATATTGCGGTATTTCACATGCTGTTCTAGCGAAATAATGCCACTCCTTCGAAGCAGGGCACGAATCCTGGCCTTAAGTTCCGGTGCCTGAAACGGCTTGACTAAATAATCATCGCCACCCATTTCCAACCCTCTGACACGATCCTCAAGTGCATCTTTTGCCGTCAAAAACAAGACACTTGTATCTATTTTTGCTTCCCTGATTTTCCGTACGATTTCAAATCCATCGATTCCCGGGAGCATTACATCCAAAATGATGATATCGTAAATACTTTGTTGAGCCATGAATAGCCCATCTTCCCCATTATCCGCTGTATCGACTTCATATTCATCCGTCAAAATCTGTCGGATCGACTCTAATAATGAAACATTATCTTCTACCACCAAAACCTTCATGCAGGGTACCTCCCAACCGCCTCAATTGTGATATATGTTGATTTTATCCTTTTTCATATGCAAAAGAAAGCGGGCTTTTAATGCCTGCTTCCTTTCAAAATGGTATGTTCATTCGTGACGCAGTGCCTGGATTGGATTTAATTTGGATGCCTTATTGGCAGGAAATACACCAAACATTATCCCGATTAAAATGGAAAATAAAAAGGCAAACAATGTCACCGTCCATGAATAACTAATCGTTAAACTTGAAAAAGTTGAAATCAGTTTTGCGATTCCCAAGCCAATTCCAACTCCCAACAGTCCCCCGAAGCAGCTCAGGACCATCGCTTCAATTAAGAACTGAAGAAGAATCGACTTCCGATTTGCCCCAATTGCTTTCCTAATCCCGATTTCCTTTGTCCTCTCCGAGACGGAAACCAACATGATATTCATGATCCCGATTCCGCCTACCAGTAACGAAATACTGGCAATACCGCCAAGCATGAGTGTGAATGTGTCCGATACAGAGCTCATTGTATCCATCAGATCTTCTTGATTGGACACCGAGTAGTTATCACTCTGTTCTGGGAATGATGTAGTCATCGCACCTTGTACCTGGTACATTGCCCTATCCATGATATTCTCGTTCTCCGCTTTTAAATAGACGGTTCCGATTGTCGTGCTGCCTGTAGCCCTTTCGGCAGTGGTGATAGGTGCAATGATGACATCATCCCCGCTCGATCCCATTGAGGTGCCTACCGATTTCAGGACACCGATCACGCGATAGGAAACACCGCCGATAAGCACGTTCTGGTCCACGGCTTTTTGATTTTCAAAAAGCGTGGTGGCTGTATCCGACCCCAGGACAACGACCTTGGAGCGTAATTCCGTTTCCATATCCGTCAAAAACCGGCCTTGACTGAGCTCTAGATCCCTGACTGATAAGTAGGAAGAAGTTGCACCGGTCATTGAAACCTGCGCCGTAGCTTCTCCGTTCTTGGCATAAACGCGTCCAGTGACCACAGGCGCCACTTCCGATATCCCGCTCAGCTCTTTAAACTGTTCAATTGTATCATCGGTCAGCTCCACGGAGTCGGTATCCGTGACACTTACCGTTATCAGGTTCGTTCCCAGACTATTGATTTCATCCTGAACGGACTGTGAAGAACCCTGCCCAATCGAAACCAGAACGATTACGGAGGCAACTCCAATTATGATCCCAAGCATGGTTAAAAATGCTCTGACTTTATTGGTTTTGATACTGCGTATAGCCATCTTCATTGATTCGCTCAGATTCAATCCAATCACCCCCGTTTTCAAATAGCTGACCATCCTGTATCCGGACGACACGAGTCGCTTCTTTAGCCACTTCCAAGTCATGGGTTATAAGAATGATTGTTTGTCCCTTCCCGTTCAATTCTTTCAGCATCTGCAGCACTTCTTTACTCGTTTTACTATCAAGCGCCCCCGTCGGCTCATCCGCCAATAAAACGGGAGGATTACCGGCAAGTGCCCTTGCAATCGCAACTCTTTGCTGCTGTCCACCCGACAGTTGGGTCGGCAGATGATTCTTCCGGTCACCAAGGCCCACCATATCAAGGCACGCATTGGCCACTTCTCTTCTTTCCCTCACGCTTGCCCCTCTATAAACCAGGGGAAGTTCGACATTCTCCAATGCTGTCAGTTTTGCCAACAGGTTGAAATTTTGAAAGATGAATCCTATTTTAATATTACGAATGGCAGCTAACTCATGATCCTTCATCTTCTCCACTTCTTTACCATCAAGAAGATATTCACCTATGTCAGGCTTGTCAAGGCAGCCAATCATATTCATGAACGTTGATTTCCCTGACCCAGAAGGACCGATGATCGAAATGAAATCGCCTTTATCGATTGTAAGACAGACATCCTGAAGTGCCTTGACCGTTTCACCGCCTAATTCATAAGATTTAGACATGTTCTTAATTTTGATGATGGGTTTTGCCATTTTACTGACCTCCCTTTCCACTCGGCATTCCGCCACCGTTTGGCATCCCGCCGCTTGGCATTCCGCTGCCGCTCTGCATTCTTATCTCGCCTCCTTGGCCTCCCCTCATTCCTTCGCCGCCGCTGCCAGTGGAGCTTTCATTGATGGTGATAGGCAAGGAAACAAACTGTCCCTCTTCAAGCCCCGAAGTTATTTCAATATACCTATCGTTGCTGATTCCAGTCTCAACCACTTTCTTTGTACTGGCAGCTCCTTCAGTTGTACCCGATTGTTGTATATTCACATATTTCTCTTCCCCGTCGATTTGGACTGCTTCAATCGGAACATATAAGGCATCTTTTACACTATTCGTCAAAATGCTTACTTCAGTCGACATCCCAATTTTTATATCGCCTGGTTTGTCAATTTTGATAGTGACATCGAATGAAGAAACTCCATTCTCATATGTACCTTCCTTTGCTACACTGGTTACTTCACCCGTAAACGTTTCATCTTCAAAAGCACTGGCTTTAATTTCAACCGTTTGTCCTTTTTTAACACTTGGAACATCCAACTCATCAACACTGATCGTGGTTTTCAATTTTTTATAATCCGTAACATGTGCCAACACTTCACTGCTTGATACACGATCCCCTTCTTCAACATCCATTGTTGTAACGGTACCATCGAATGGGGCCGTTATCGGGTCACTTCCATCCGTGAAGGTAATAAGTTCATCACCTTTCTCAACCAATTCATTCTTCTCTACCAGGACTTCGTCCACTTCACCCGTTACGGAAGATGTAATGTCCTCACTATTCATTGCGGCGACAGATCCGGAACCGCTTATTTGCACTTCAAGATCTCCCTTTTCAACTGTAGCCGTCACCGATTTCGCAATGACAGGCTCAGCATTGTCCTTCATGAAAAACCAAACGCTTCCCCCAATCGCCAGCACTAAAACCGTACCTATCATTATCAACTTTTTCATCACTTTTCTCCTTTCAGGTTTCCTTCGTTGAAACCAGTATCGTGAAAGAAGCTTAACTTTTCCTTAATGGTTTTGCTTGTGCGTAAAAAGAAAAAACTATGTCGAACGAAAAAAACTTTAATTTCAGCATTTAAATTTACAATATATTCTGAAAAATATATACTGATACTGTTATCAGGAATTGGTAATGAAAACCAAATCAATAATGATGAAGGGGGAACCAACTTGGCATCAAATGATTCAATCGCTAAGGAAACCGAGGTAAGCGCTTCCGCGGACTACACCAAGATCGTCCAATCACAATCTTTTCAAGAACTCTTAAGGAAAAAACGCAATTTCATCGTCCCGCTATCCATCTTTTTCATGGTCTTTTATTTCACCCTACCCATACTAACTTCCTATTCTAAAGTTCTTAACTCAATTGCCTTCGGGGCAATCAGCTGGGCCTGGATTTTTGCCTTCGCCCAATTTATCATGACCTGGACTTTATGCATCCTCTATTCCAGAAAAGCTGCGACATTTGACCAATTAGTAGAAAAAATCGTTAAAGAAGCGAAAGGATAAAAGGTGAATTCACAATGAATATTCTTGCTTTTATATTATTTCTTATCATTGTCGGACTAACATTGGTCATTACCTATTTTGCTTCACGGCGCACCAAAACGACCGCGGACTTTTATACGGCGGACAGCAGCCTCACTGGCTGGCAGAATGGCTGGGCCATTGCGGGAGATTATATGTCCGCGGCCTCATTTTTGGGAATAGCCGGCATGGTCGCACTCTCTGGATTTGATGGTTTTTTCTATAGCATAGGTTTTCTGGTTGCGTACCTGGTCGTTCTTTATATCGTGGCCGAACCGCTTCGTAACCTTGGCAAGTATACATTGGCGGACATGATCGCTGCCCGTTTCAATGAAAAGAAAGTACGCGGGGTTGCTGCCCTTAACACCATTTCGATTTCAACCTTTTATATGATCGCCCAATTAGTCGGTGCAGGTGCCCTTATAAAACTCTTACTTGGAATTGATTATCTTTACTCCGTCATCATTGTAGGTATTTTAATGACCGTATACGTCGTATTCGGCGGTATGACGGCCACCAGTTGGGTCCAAATCGTTAAAGCCGTTTTATTGATGGCAGGTACATTCATCATCTCCATCATCGTGTTGGCGAAATTCGACTTTAGCGTGATCGAGATGTTCAGGCAGATGAAAACAGCCACCCCTTTGGGCGGGGATTTCCTTAACCCCGGTAATAAATTCAAGGATCCTTTGGATACTTTATCCCTTAATTTAGCGCTTGTACTCGGTACGGCTGGACTGCCTCACATTCTCATCCGTTTCTTTACGGTGAAAGACGCCATCACAGCCCGAAAGTCCGTGGTATATGCCACTTGGATCATTGGCATCTTTTATATAATGACCATTTTCCTCGGCTTTGGAGCGGCAGCCTTTGTTGGTTATGACAAGATCATAGCCGCGAATGCGGCCGGCAATATGGCTGCTCCGCTGCTTGCGGAAGCCATTGGGGGAGACTTCCTGTTCGCCTTTGTCTCTGCAGTTGCTTTCGCTACCATTTTAGCGGTTGTGGCAGGTCTCGTTCTATCGGCAGCATCTGCTTTTGCCCATGACTTCTATGGCCACATCATCCGGAAAGGTCAAGCCACCGACAAAGAACAAGTCGTTGCTGCTCGTTGGGCATCCATCGGAGTATCCATCCTTTCCATCATCCTGGCCTTATTTGCCCAAAACATGAATGTCGCCTTCCTTGTTTCACTCGCCTTTGCCGTCGCTGCCAGTGCCAATCTGCCCATCATTGTCTTCACGGTATTCTGGAAACGTTTTAACACGACTGGGGCTGTAACAGGCATGTTAGTTGGACTGGTCAGTTCTTTATTGCTTGTATTCCTAAGTCCCAATGTCTGGTCTCCGGTGGAGGGAGCGGCAATATTCGTTGGGGAACCATTATTCCCACTTGCCAACCCAGGCATCATCTCCATCCCGATTGGTTTTATCGCAGCCATCGCCGGAACACTTCTGTCAAGCAAGAAAGCTGATGCCAAAAAATTCGACGAAATTTTGGTTACTGCCAACACTGGGATGAAAGATCCTATATAAACTAGATTCATTATTATTTTAAAATATCAAAAAGAGAAAGGAGATCAGGCTTCGGCCCGCTCTCCTTTCTCTTTTTTCAGAACATATTCATCAGGAAGATTCCCGCTAACTTCTCAATCTTACCTTCCTTCTATTATACTTAGTTACTAACTGGTTCATGACTTCGGCAAAGATCAGTCCCATCGCAATGGCACCAGCCAGCATGAAAACTTTGGCTGCCAGCTGAACGGCGACATAAAAATCATTTCCGACAAAGTGCTTCATCGCATCATACGACAAACCTCCAGGCACTAGGGGGATGATTCCCGATACATTGAAAATCGTGATCGGCGTTTTATACCTTTTAGCAAAATACTGGCTGATGACCGCAACGATAAATGCAGACGCTAATGTTGCAATGATGCTGTTTATCTCATTTTCAACCAGAGCATAGTATAAGATCCACCCCAACATCCCTACGAAACCACATTGAAACAATGAATTCTTTGGTACATTGAAGATGACTCCAAAGGCGGCTGAGGCAATGAAACTTGTAATAAGCTGTGCAATCATCATTCTTCCTCCCCTAAAATCATAAGAAAACAAACGCGGCCGATATTCCTGCCCCAATGGCTAAAGCAGTCAAACCAGCATCCGCACCCTTGGATAGACCCGAAACCAAATGCCCTGCAATTAAATCCCTGGCTGCATTCGTTATTAATAGTCCTGGCACAAGCGGCATCACCGCTCCGATGATTATCGTGTCCAAATTACTCCCTACTCCAATCTGGACAAAGAACATAGCTACTAATCCTACGACTAAAGAGGCGATGAATTCAGCAAAAAAACGGACTTCCAGTAACCTGTGCAAATAAAGTAGGCATGAGAATCCCATTCCTCCAGCTATGCAGGACCAGATGAAATCACTCCACTGTCCTTGGAACATGATTAAAAAGCAGCCGCTCGCTATAAATGCAGCAAAGATCTGCACCCACATGGGATACCCCATCCCGGCCTTTTCGATTTGTTTTAACCGTATATATGCTTCCTCCGGTGTCATTTCCTTGCTGGAAATGCTTCGGGATATACTATTAACCAGCGTCACCTTATGTAAATCTGTAGATCGTTGGGAAACCCGGATCAATTTTGAAGCTGGGTGCATGCCATCCAGCGAAAAAATAATTCCTGTAGGGGTTGAAAAACTGTGTGATTCACCGCACCCAAACGCTGCAGCGATTCTAACCATCGTATCTTCCACCCTTGATGTTTCCGCTCCGTTCTGAAGCATGATTTTCCCCGCAAGTAAACATACATCTATAATTTCATTGTATGGTAAACGATCATCCATTTTATCCTCTCCATTACTTCCTGCATGAGTTTCGCTCAATAACAGATAAATGATCACACCAATTTAAATCCACCTCATAATAGCCCAATTCCTATGAAAAGGATATATAAATATTACCTATTTAATTTATCAATTCCATTAACCTTCACTACTATCCCCTAATACCAGTATTCCCCTTATTCCATGCCGAAACCATTTAGTTAGAAGAAAATTCAATTATATCCATAATTAAAAGGAGTGCAGACACGGTCACTGCATCCCCCTTTTCCTATCGGTACGACTATACTCCCTTTTGAATGAAGCAATTCACGGTTTCATTAAACAAATCGCTTTCTTCCATGAACGGACAATGGCAACTATCTTCAAAGATTACTAGTTTGGAATTCGGAATGTTTTTATGCAAATGTTCCCCAGCTGCTACAGGAATGACTTTTTCATGCCTTCCAAAACAGAGAAGTGTAGGTACATTGATTGCTGGCAAGAAGTCACGATAGTCCACAATCGATTGGTCAAATAGAATGCTGCCAGCAATGGATTCCGGCATTTTGGTCACTTCCCCAAGCATCCAGCCTGCATCCTCTTCAGATAATTCATTGTTGAACATGGAAGCAAGGAATTTATGCAAAAATGGGGTACGATTCGTTTGAATTTCTGTCATGAAGGCAATCAACGTTTCCATATCAAATGCACCGATATGAAAATCGGGCCACTTAAAATCAGAGGCCAATTCATCCACGATTACAGTTGAATGAACATTTCCCTCACCGAATTGCTTAAGATAATCCCAAACGACAAATGCCCCCATCGACCAGCCTACAAGTATGACATCCTTTAATCCCAGTTCACCTATGAACGCATGAAGATCTTTTGCATAAATGGAGACCGTATTTCCGTAATGTACATGATTTGACTGGCCATGACTTCTTAAATCAAGCAATATCGTTCTATATTTTCCTGAAAAGTACGGCAGCTGCCTTTTAAAGAACCGGCTGCTCATCCACACACCATGGATAAAGATAATCGGTCTCCCCTGGCCCTTTTCTTCATAAAATAACCGAACGCCTTCTTCCACCTCAACAAATGCCATTCTATCCCTCCTTCTCGATATTTTCACCATCCATCCCCCATTATTATTTATTGCCTTTATTCTTTTAACATTCCTTCCTATAAAAAAATATTGTCAAACCCGATTTTAGAGTTGATAATGAAGTATATTTTTATTGATATCTTCATCCTGAAAGGACGGAATTTAAATGAAGAGCTTTATCAAAAACTATCGATCCTCTTTAATACTGCTCACTGCCATCATTATCGGTGGGATAGCGGGCGTGGTTTTCGGGGAGAAAACCTCGATCATACAGCCGCTAGGGGACTTATTCTTAAATCTGATGTTCACGATCATCGTGCCATTGGTATTTTTCAGCATTGCTTCAGCGATTGCCAATATGAGCGGAATGAAGCGTCTCGGAAAAATCATGGGAAGTATCGTTCTCGTTTTCCTGACAACAGCCGCTTTAGCTGCCGTCATTGGATTTATTGGGACAACCATCGTCAATCCGTTGGAGGGCACTGATACGACAGCCATTAAAGAACTGATGGAAAACAGTTCCCCTGAAGAGACCATCGAAGAAGTTTCCTTCTTCAGTCAACTGGTCAGCACTGTAACCGTTTCCGACTTTCCAGAACTGTTCTCCAGAAGCAATATGCTTCAGCTTATCGTTTTCTCAGTATTAATCGGACTTTCCACTGCACTGGCTGGTGAGAAAGCAAGACCGATTACTGAGTTTTTGACAGCAGGTACAGCTGTCATGATGAAGGTCGTCAAAATCGTCATGTACTATGCGCCAATTGGACTTGGTGCTTATTTTGCGGCGATTATCGGGCAGCTTGGGCCTCAGATTTTAGAAGGATATGCTCGCACTTTCATTCTTTATCTAGTCTTGGCCATGATTTATTATTTCGGCTTCTTCACTTTGTATGCCTTTATCGCCGGCGGGAAAGATGGCGTTAAACTATTTTGGAAAAATGCCCTGACACCATCCATTACAGCCATCGCAACTTGTTCAAGTGCCGCGTCCATTCCAGTCAACCTGGAATCAGTCAAGAAAATGGGCGTGCCTAAGGATATAGCGGAGACTGTCATCCCACTCGGAGCCAACACTCATAAAGATGGTTCGGTATTCGGCGGTGTATTGAAAATCGTTTTCCTATTCAGCTTATTTGGAAAGGATATGACAAGCATTTCAAGCATTTTAAGTATACTTGCTGTTGCCTTTTTGGTTGGAGCTGTTATGGGTGCCATTCCTGGGGGAGGCATGATTGGGGAAATGTTGATTCTTAGCGTATTCGGCTTCCCTGTAGAAGTCCTGCCTATCATTGCCGTTATATCCACGATCATCGATGCTCCCGCTACATTGCTTAACTCAACAGGAAACACGGTTTGTGCCATGCTTGTCACAAGGCTTGTTGAGGGGAAAAACTGGTTAAAACAAGCTTTCGTTAAAGAAAACTCAGCCGTATGATTCTTATGACTGACTGGCTCCTGGTTAAAACAGGGGCCAGTTTTTTCATTTTCACGACTTTTGACAAGGGGTTCCTTCCCCTTGCATAGAATTAAAGATTGAAGGAGGGAATGGAATGTTAATGAAATGCCTACCTGCGGCAATCCTTATCACGGGACTATCCTATATTTTTCTTATACCGGAAGAGCCTTTGATCATAAAAATACTGTTCAAGGTACTCCCCATGTTATTGATTTTGCTCTACGCCCGCACTAATGTAGGAAGACGGGGGCATTACCAATCCTTTATCCTTCTTGGTTTATTCTTTTGCATGCTTGGAGATGGTTTGTTGATTTGGTTCGTCATCGGGCTTTCCGCCTTCTTGATCGGCCACCTTTTCTATATTTCGGCATTCTTTGGACGATGGAACTTTTCATGGCTCCGATTTGCGACGATTCTTCCGATTAGCATTTACTCCACTTGGATTAGCCGTGAAATGCTACATTCATTAATCGAAAAAGGTGAACATAACCTCATCATCCCTGTGATCTGCTATGTAACGGTCATCTCCCTTATGGGCTGGGCAGCATTTATGACCGGAAATGCGGCCGCAATCATCGGCGGGCTCCTCTTCATGATTTCCGACTCCATTTTATCTTGGAACAAGTTTATTGATGATGTTGCCTTTTCAGGTCCACTGATCATGCTTACCTACTATGCAGCCCAGTTTTGCATCGCTAACAGCATCCGTAGGAAACCTCCCTTACATGTATCGAGAGGTTTGAAAAGTGAACGGCCTATCCAGTGAATCTAATGTCCAATCGTTCCACATGAAACATTTACATTATAAAAAAGGCATTCACAGTTCTGCTTGAACTGTGGACGCCTTTTCTTATCCTTTAATTTTCTTAATGAAGACTACTTTTAAATAATTCCCTTCCTTATACTCAGGAATTGTTTTAAAATCAGCCGGCAATGAGAATTGTTCCATGATTTCATACTTTCCATTCATTTCCTTGAAAGCAACATCAATGAAGTTCTTGAATTTTTTCATGTCGAACGTACTGCAATTAGTTGAGGCGATAATCACCCCGTTGTCTTCCGTAATGGAAATGGTATCCTTCAGTAGATTCGTATAATCTTTTCCGGCACTGAAAGTAAACTTCTTCGATTTGGCAAAGCTAGGCGGATCAAGGATGACCATTTCAAATTTCAAGGCTTTCTTCACCGCATATTTAAAATACTTGAAAACATCCATCACCACGATATTGTGATCTTCAGGATCTATCCCATTCACACTGAACTGCTCGATCGTCTTTGGTAAACTTCGATTCGCCAGGTCGACACTCGTTGTTTTAACAGCACCGCCTAAAGCGGCAAACACGGAGAATGCTCCCGTATAGGAGAACATATTCAAAACCGTTTTCCCTTTTGCGTATTCATCGCGGATTTTCCGTCTGACATCGCGTTGATCAAGGAAGACACCGACCATTGCCCCATCATTCAGATAAACAGCAAAATGGACTCCATTTTCCTTTACAAGAAGCGGAAATTCCGGCTGTTCGCCCATGACAAAATCGTCTTCATCCACGTACTGTCCCTTTGTATCAAAGCGTTTCTTCTGATAAATCGATTTGACCTCGACCGTTTCCTGCAATGCCTTAATGATGTAGTCCTTAAAGGAATATATTCCTTTGCTATACCAGCTAATGACATAATGGCCATCATAATGATCAATGATTAAACCGCCAATTCCATCACCTTCCCCATTAAACAAGCGGAAAGCAGAAGTCTCCCCATCTTCAAAAAAAGACTTTCGGAATTCATATGCAGCCTGGATTTTTCCGTTAAAGAAGGATTGATCGATCTTTTCATTCTCTCTTCGGGTCAATATCCAGCCATAGCCCTTATTCTGTATGCCATAATATCCTTTTGCCAGAAAGCGGTTGTTCTCATCCACCAAGCGCACCAAGGATCCCTCTTCCTGAAGGTCATTAAGATTGGCTATCGACTCTTTAACAATCAAGGGAAAACCCTTGCTGATTTTACTCACGAACTTAGCTTTCACTTTTATATCGATTTCTTTTCCCATCTATATCATCCTATCTTTGCAAATGCTTTCCTCCCCATTTTACCCTAATCCCCTTATAAATAAAAACCAGCCCGGTTCCTTAACCTGGCTGGTTTCCAAGAAAACTTTGATTATGAAACTTCCAAATGAAGATCGCCTGGCTTAACTTTACCCATCATCTTCAATACACGATGTAAGGCAAGCGTGATCACAGCTGGCAATACCATCCCCACTGCCACATAAACCAAGAACGTGTATAGCCCCTGACCGGTTATGATGGCAATAGGGGCAATCATTGAACTTAACCCCATGCCTCCAAGCTCATACGGCACTTGAAAATCGAATGCCAAGGTAGCGATAGGCGCACAGATGATTGCCGCCACAAAAGGCGGAACTACATATAATGGTTTTTTGATCAGGTTAGGAAATTGAACTTTTGGCGTAACGACCATCTGTGCCAGGAACCCGCCCATATCATTATCTTTATAAGACATGACAGTGAACCCGACAAACTGAACCGTACATCCGATTAGGGCTGCAGCACTGGAAACGGGATCCAATTGCAGGGCGATCGCCAATGCGGCGGAAGACGCCGGTGTCATCAATAAAATGCTCCATACCAAGGCTATGACCATGGAACCGATTAATGGGGAACCCTCGACCGCAGCGGTAGTTTGACTGCTTATCCATGTTAGGAGCGGAGTGGTGACAAGAGCCAGGCCATATCCCGAAACTCCACCGACAAGAACGGCACCCATTGGGATGGCCATGATGTCCAACTTCGTTTTGCCGATTAGGCGCTTACCTATATATGTTGCAATCACCGCTGCCAAGACAGCACTTAGCGGCTGGCCCGTAACAATCGTGAAGGCACCCTCAGCCGTTTTGTGAATGGCAGCACCTCCAACAGCACTTGAAGCCATGGCGCTAAAAATAATTAATGAATTCCCTCCTAGCTGATAGGCGATTCCTGCTCCTAAAGCTGGTGCCAGCAAGACCTTCGCGGCCCCGCCTATTGCCAGAAAGACCTCCCAACCTAAATATCCCCCTATGGATTCAAACAATAACCCGATCCCTAATGTAACCAAAACAGCGTTGGCTATCCCCGTTGATGCCTTGTACATTCGATCACTGATGTATTCTTTCCTGCTCACTATATCTCCACTCCTTATTAATTATCAGAATATTCAATTTAGGAAAATCAAAAAAAAATAAAGGTCTTCTTTTAAAAAGCCTAATAAGTATATCGTACCGCTGCCTGAATGTCTGTTAATGTCTGTTCGTATAATAACATGAATTTTCTGATAATGTAAGTAATATTTTTATTCTAAAAAAATAAAAGCGCTTTCAAAAATAAAGGTTTAACACATTACTGTTCAATATAAATTAATAATTCATTATTTCAAAATAAGTTATCCCCTTTTAAGGATGCCTACATGGAATGCTTAGGCACATTTGCCACAAAAAAAAGAACCCGATTAAGGATTCTCTCATTAGCTGTATTTATGCCTTTTCTAATAAATATCATCCTATTTTTGAAATCCTTCCAATTTGGCAAAAGTGTCCTTCAAGTATTGGTAAAACAATTTCTCCGTTGGCATCAGTTCCCTATCAGTCGGAACGATGACCCCTACAGCCCTGGTTACAGATGGATTCTCCAGCGGCAATCTAACCGTAAAACGCGGCAAGCTATCAATCAAGGAAATCTCAGGTATCAAAGTTATACCCAGACCTGCCGCCACCAGGCCTTTTATGGCATCAGTATCTTTCCCTTCAAATGCCACTTCCGGTTCAAAGCCATGCAATTTGCAAGCTTTCATAACGAGATCCCTTAAAACATAACCCTTTGGAGATAAGATGAACGGATTTCCTTGAAGCTCATTCAAGGATAGTGATTTCTTCAGGGCCAAAGGATGGCTTTCTGGCAGAAGGGCAACTAAGTTCTCAATAAACAGCGTTTCCCCTTTGATTTTCTTTTCATTCACCGGCAGGGGGCCAATCAAAGCCATGTTAATGTTTCCTTTAATCACAGAATCTATCAGGTAGCGATAGGAACCTTGTTTCAATGTGAATTTCGCCTGGGGGTAACTTTCCCTGAAGTCGGAAATGACCCTTGGCAATACATAAGAAGCCAAACTGCTGGGAAAGCCAATGCGGATTGTCCCTTTTTCCGGATCCAGACTTTCGGCCATCTCACGCTTGGCACGATTGATTATATCCATAGCTTGTTCCATATGAGATAAAAATGTATGGCCTATAGGCGTCAATCTAATCTTTCGGCCTTCCCTGATAAATAAGGGCACACCCAGCTCTTCTTCTAAATTGTATATTTGGCGACTGACAGCAGACTGGGCAACATGCAAATCCACTGCTGCTTCCGTCATATGTTCACGCTTTGCCACTTCAATGAAATATTCAATTTGCCTTAATTCCAATCTAAGCTCCCTCTTTCATATCAAAACAGCATGTTATTTATCTAATATTCAGATTGTTCGTTTCATTCTTAAATTATATCATGAAAGTATCATATAAAAACCGATAGACTTACCCTATTTAATATTTTATGACTTTAACTAAAGGAGAGAAAACAATGACCACTTCACAGGAAGTCGAACATGAGGAATTGCAGGTTGCCAGAGAGTTCGTAAGTCAAGTATACGCGCAGGTAAAGGAACGTAATCCTCACGAAAGTGAATTTCATCAAGCCGTAAAGGAGATATTCCTTTCATTGGTCCCGGTTTTTGCAAAACATCCAGAATATATGAAAAGCGGGATATTGGAGAGGCTTGTAGAACCCGAAAGAATGATCACCTTCCGTGTCTCTTGGGTTGATGACCTGGGAAATGTTCAAGTCAACCGTGGTTTTCGTGTGCAATTCAACAGTGCAATCGGACCATTCAAAGGCGGTCTCCGTTTCCACCCCACTGTCAATTCCAGCATCATAAAGTTTCTTGGTTTCGAGCAAATCTTTAAAAACTCGCTTACTGGCCAGCCGATCGGTGGGGGTAAAGGCGGATCGGACTTCGATCCAAAAGGAAAATCGGATGCGGAAATCATGCGTTTTTGCCAAAGCTTCATGTCGGAACTATCTCGTTATATCGGCCCTGATACAGACGTACCGGCTGGTGATATCGGAGTCGGTGCAAGGGAGATCGGTTACTTGTTCGGTCAGTATAAAAAGATGCAAGGCAGCTACCATGCCGGTGTTTTAACCGGTAAAGGCATAAGTTACGGCGGAAGCTTGGCCCGTACAGAGGCGACTGGATATGGAACGGTTTACTTTGTCGAAGAAATGCTAAAAGACAAAGGGTTACAATTCCATGGCAGCACTGTCGTTATCTCAGGGTCTGGCAATGTATCCATTTATGCCATTGAAAAAGCTACACAGCTAGGCGCTAAAGTTGTTGCATGCAGCGACTCCAATGGCTACATATATGATGAAAATGGCCTGAATCTTGATACAGTCAGACGTCTAAAAGAAGTGGAACGGAAACGTTTAAGCGAGTATGTCGATACGCACCCGGAGGCTGTATACCATGAAGGAAGCTACGGCATCTGGTCTGTACCATGCGACATCGCACTGCCTTGTGCCACACAAAACGAAATCGATGAAGAAGCAGCAAAATTACTGGTCAAAAATAATGTGAAGGCAGTCGGTGAGGGCGCTAATATGCCTTCAACCCTTGAGGCCATTGATGTATTCCTTAATAACGGCATCCTTTTTGGACCAGCAAAAGCAGCCAATGCAGGCGGCGTAGCCGTGTCTGCACTCGAAATGGCCCAAAACAGTGCCAGGATGCCTTGGACTTTCGAAGAAGTCGATGCCAAGCTGCATGAGATCATGAAAAATATCTATAAAAACAGCATAGAGGCCGCCGAAGCATATGGTGCGCCTGGCAATTTAGTTGTCGGGGCCAATATTGCCGGATTCCTTAAAGTGGCGGATGCGATGCTGACTCAAGGTGTACTCTAGCAATCAATGGATGTAATGGGCGGTTCCGATACGGGGCCGCCTAAAAAAATGAACTACTTTTCTATCTCCTCTTATTGATATCATTTCAAGCTGAATATCCACACTAAGATCACATCAATGAGATCAAAACATTTCTTTCTCACTACAAAAAGAGTGCCGGAAGATTTCCGGCACTCTTTTTGTTTGGGAGACAATCACTCTTTGGTGACCAATTTCAATGGAACGGATATTGTGTCATCCACTTTGTCGCCTTTTAAGATCTTTTCAGCCGCATTAACCGCTTCTTCACCGATAAGTGCCGGTTGTTGGGCGATTGTAGCTTTTAGTTCACCGCTTTCAACTGCTTTCAATGCATCATCATTTCCGTCAAAGCCAACGACGATGATGTCTTTGCCTGCCGCCTTGATTGCTTCAGTGGCTCCTAGTGCCATTTCATCATTATGGGCGAATACAGCTTGGATGTCTTTATTGCCTTGCAGGATATTTTCCATTACGTTAAGCCCTTTTGTCCGGTCGAATTCCGCCGTTTGACTTGTCAGGACATCTAACTGCTTGTCCGCAATATTGTGGAAACCTTTCCCGCGTTCACGAGTTGCAGATGCTCCGGATACCCCTTCAAGTTCCACTACTTTCGCTTTTTCGCCAAGCTCTTTAACTAGATATTCTGCAGCCATTTCCCCGCCAGCCACATTATCGGAAGCGATGAACGTTTCAATGTCGCCTTCGTCTGAAGAGCGGTCAATCGTAATAACGGGAATGCCCGCATCATTTGCATCTTTAACGGCTGAAGATATTGCCGCAGAGTCAGTTGGATTCACAAGAAGGACATCAACCTTTTGAAGGATTAAATCTTCAATTCCGCTGATTTGTTTTGCCGTATCATCCTGGGCGTCAACAACTGTGACTTTCATGCCCTTTTCTTTTGCCTTTTTTTCAATGCCATCTTTTAAGGAAACGAAGAATGGGTTGTTTAAAGTAGAGATGCTGACCCCGACTTTCACGTCTTTCATCGAGTCTTTCTTTTCTTTTTTATCATCTGTCAGACCAGAATCCATTGAACAGGCAGCCAAGACCATTAAAGAAAGAACCATGATGATCGATACTATTTTTTTCATTGATTACACCTCTTCTTATGATTTTTTACGGTCAAGTAAGACCGCGATTAATATAACTGCACCTTTTACCACTTGCTGGTAGAAGGAGGATACACCAAGTAAGTTCATGCCGTTATTCAAGGTACCGATGATCAGGACACCCACCAGCGTACCGAACAACCGCCCTTTACCGCCTGAAAGGCTCGTTCCGCCCAGCACCACGGCTGCGATGGCATCCATTTCATAGGATTGTCCTGCCGTCGGCTGTGCCGAATTCAGACGCGACGTTAAAATGGCACCGGCAATTGCCGCCATCGTACCGGCCAGACCATATATGGCCACCTTGACCCGGTCAACTTTAATCCCCGAAATCCGGGAAGCCCTTTCATTTCCGCCGATGGCATAAGTTTTACGGCCAAAGGATGTTTTATGAAGCAGGAACCATAGGATCATGAAAGCGATGATCATCACAACGGCCGGTACTGGCACTCCCAGGAAGTAACCTCTCCCAAGCATCTGGAACATAACGGAATCGCCAATTCCAGTAATCGGCTTTCCATCCGTGTACACAAGCGTTAATCCCCGGAAAATCGTCATGGTGGCCAGTGTCACGATGAAAGGGGCCATCTTACCCTTTGAAACGAGTATCCCATTGATTACACCCATTATCGCACCTAGTAGAATGCCTACCAATATTGCTAAAATCGGATCTAAGCCCGAGACCATCATACCAGCCATGAGTGCGCTGGATAGAGCTAAAATGGAACCGACAGATAAGTCGATGCCGCCTGTCAATATGATAAAGGTCATTCCAAATGCAATAAGTGCATTGATGGAGGTTTGACGCAATAAATTCAAAATATTATTCGGTTCCATGAATGATGGATTTAAAACGGTTATTACGATAAATAAAAGTACCAGGGCGAGTAGCGGACCAAATTTTTGCCAAATCCCGCTTTTCCCTGTAGCCTCAAGTTTCATCCTAGTTCCCTCCTGTCGCCAATGCCATAATTTTTTCTTGCGTCGCTTCCTGCTTTAACAATTCCCCAGCAATCTCACCTTCGTGAACCACAAGGATTCTATCGCTCATTCCAATGATTTCCGGAAGTTCCGAGGAAACCATGATGATGGCGATGCCTCGCTCCGTCAATTCATTCATCAATTCGTAAATTTCACGTTTTGCACCAACATCTATGCCCCGGGTCGGTTCATCCATAATTAAAACTTTAGGGGAAGTGCCGATCCATTTGGCGATTACCACCTTCTGTTGATTTCCTCCGGATAGATTGCCGATGACCGTTTCAGCAGAAGATGTCTTCACGTGAAGGCGCTTAATCATCATTTCGGCAAAGTTCATCTCATCCTCCGTTTTCACGATACCGCTAGGAGCAAAACTCTTGAGATTCGGCAAGCCGATATTTTCCCTTACAGAAAAGTCCAGGATCAATCCCTCTTCTTTACGATTTTCCGTAATGAAAGCCAGGCCGTGTCGTACTGCATCCGTTGGTTTTCGTATGGAAACTTTCTTGCCTTCAATGGTGATTTCACCGCTGTCTATTTGGTCGACACCAAAAAGTGCGCGCATTATTTCCGTTCTGCCTGCTCCCATCAATCCGGCTACACCGACAATCTCACCTTGCCGAACCGCAAAATGGATATCTTCAAAAAGCCCCTTTCTGGTTAAACCTTTCACATCAAGGACTATGTCGCCAGCATTCGCTTCACGATGAGGAAAACGGTCCTCCAGCTCCCGCCCGACCATTTTCTGAACGACTTCATCGAAATTCGTTTCTGCAATTCTTTTCGTATCGACTGTCTTTCCGTCACGCATTACCGTGATCCTGTCACAAATGGCGAATATTTCTTCCATTCGGTGAGAAATATAAACAAGCGATACACCCTTTTTGGTAAGCCCCTTCATCACTTCAAAGAGCTTCTCTATTTCCCTATCAGTTAAAGCGGCTGTGGGCTCGTCCATGATGATGACTTCGGCATCCGTCATGAGCGCCTTGGCAATTTCAATCATTTGCTGTTCACCGACAGAACAGAGTCCGGCTTCCTTATCAAAAGGAAGGGAAATATTAAGTGTTTTAAAAATCTCCTTTGCACGCGCTTTCATTTGTTTCGTCTTCAGGACACCGAAGGGATTCACCATTTCCCTGCCGATAAATAGATTCTCCAGAACGGTCATTTCGGGCCAAATATTCAATTCCTGACGGATAAAGGCCATTCCTGCCTCTTCGGCTTCCTTTGAATCCCTGAAGGAGGTTTCTTTACCGTTAATCTCGATCGTTCCTTGATCTTGTTTATGCAGCCCGGTCAAAATGTTCATCAAGGTTGATTTCCCTGCTCCATTCTCCCCCATTAGTGCATGTACTTCCCCAGCCTCTAAAGAAAAATGAACACCTTCCAATACCTTGTTTTGACCAAATGCTTTATAAATATTGTGCATTTCGATTTGCATGCTCATCATCTCATTTCTTTAAAAGAATACTCCAGACTGCAATATGCAATTTGAATATGGCGTCGTCTCCCCGGTCCGGATAATGGCTTTCGCGTTACTTGTCAGCCTTTTAAAATCCTCATGGGAAACATATTCAATCGCTGCTCCGAATTGCTGCTCCATGTATTGATGCTGTTCCGGGTTTTTAACCTTCACTTCTGTGGCAGCGATAACTTTTTCAACAACCATATCTTCGTGAACCGCCCGGACGACATCTTGAAATGATGGCGTTCCAGGCGTCAATGCTAAATCTATCTTGCAAACTCCGGGCGGCACCGGCAGCCCGGCATCACCTACGACAATATAATCGGTATGACCAAGGTCAACCAAGACCTTTGCTATTGAACTATTGATGATTCCTTGACGTTTCATGCTTCAAAGCCCCTCTCGACCTCTACCCTTTGCGGCATGCCGCCTTGAGCACCTAATTTCGTCACGGAAATGGAAGCTGCCCGGTTCGCGAACAACAGACTTTCGTCAAAACTTTTTCCTTCTGCAACAGCCACCGCAAAGGCTGCATTGAATGTATCCCCTGCACCTGTTGTATCCACCGCCTCCACTTCAAAGCTTGGAACAACCTTTTCTTCATGTCCATCAAAGTAACGGACGCCATTTTTCCCTTCGGTAATGAATAATTTATTTGGATACTCAGTCAAGACTTCCGTTCTATCTCTCCCATCGAATAGTATCTCGAACTCATGTTCATTCGGAGTAAGGAATGATGCCTGTTGAATGACAGCCTCGCTTAACTTGCGGGCGGGAGCTGGGTTCAATAGTAATCTCTTTTGAAGCATGTTGCACAAGTCAGCCAGATACTCCACAGTTTCCTCGGGTATTTCCTGCTGAACCAACACGATATCCGATTCCTCTATTACCTTTTTCGCCTTTTCTACATATTCAGGAGTAATGAAATCATTCGCACCTTTTACGACAATAATGCTGTTATCACCTTCCGAAAGGGTAATATGTGCTGTCCCTGAAGCAGAACCTGTAACCGGTTCCACATACTTCGTGTTTACATGATTTTTTTTCAGGTTATCTAAGATGATCTCTCCATAGACATCATCTCCTACACATCCAACCATCGACACTTCTGCACCAAGACGTGCCGCTGCAACAGCCTGATTGGCTCCCTTTCCTCCAGGAACCGTGATAAAGGACTCCCCTAAAACCGTTTCCCCCGCCATTGGCCGTTTGGCTGATGTCACCACTAAGTCCATTGACGAACTTCCCACTACTGCAATTCTAATCATGTCTTCTCCGCCTTCCTTCTCGTTGTTTGTCTCTCCACAAAAGAAACAGGGAGCTTTTTATGTGTTACTTCCATTTTTTCTTGATTGATCCTTTTAATTAGCATTTCCGCCGCTTGTGCCCCCATCTCATAGGCTGGCTGCCGAATGGTCGATAACGGTGGGTGCAATAACGCTGTGAAGGAGATATCATCATAGCCGATCAATTGTATGTCTTCCGGTATCCGTATTCCCCGTTTTAAGATCTCTTGAAGTGCTGCGGCTGCAACAATATCATTACAAGCAATGATTCCATCCGTTTCCGGATATTGCTCGAAAAGCTGCTTCACGCATGTTTGGCCGCCTTGGAGAGTCAGGGATGAATCCATGACTTGCACGTTCACTTTTGCTTGTTTCAATTCTTCCAATGCTGCCATGTACCGTTCATATACAGGCTTTATTTCGACTGGCCCCCTAATGAGGACGATATTCGTACTGCCTCTATCCAGCAATACGCGTGCTGCCAGCTTACCGCCTGTCCTTTGATCGGAATAAACAGCTGGTAATTTCTCTGCTGTACGGTCGAGAAGGACAACTGGAATATCCAGATTATCGAAATTCTCATTGGCTTCTTCACTAGTTGAAGCAATCATGCCCACTACATTGTTTTGCAGGAAAGTGTCAATATATTCTATTTCTTTATCTCGCTTTTCATCACTATTTCCAAAAATCAACCGATAACCAAACTGCTGCAGATAATCCTCGACACCTCTTGCCATTTCTGGGAAGAAGGGATTCGTAATGTCCGGCAAAATCAAACCAACCAATTTGGATTTACGTTTGTAGAGGGACCTTGCCACTTCATTCGGTTTATAATTCAATTTTTCAACAGCTGCCATGACCACCTTTTTTGTGTCCTCATGTGCATAACCACTGCCATTCATAACTCTGGAAACCGTTGCTACAGAAACTCCAGCTTCCTTTGCCACATCCCGAATAGTTGCCAAAATATCACCCTCTATACTTTTGTGTAACCGTTTACACATAGCTTATCACCAATTTAAATGAACGGCAAGCCTTATTCCAAAGATAATTTTTAGGAATTTTGACCCAAAAAAGTATAAAGCAATTCTTTTTTTATGCGTACATTTCGTCTCTTTGAGTTTCCCACATATAGGTTTAACACTCTCATTACGTCAAAATCCAGTCTACTTTAAAACATAAAAGACTGTAGACAATGGGAGACTCCTACGGGAAAAGCGTGTCTAAGTGAGACCCCGCAGGCGCAAGCCGAGGAGGCTCCCCGACCGCCCGCGGAAAGCGAGTGCCTGGAGTGGAAATCAACGTTCCCATTTTACAAACCCAGAAAAAAACTGTCGGCAAACAATTATTATCTAGTTTTGAACAAAAGGGTTCTATCTAAATAAACAAAGTTGATTGGAGCGGGTGTACGTGACTCCTGCGGGGAAAGCGCGTCTACGGGAGACCCCGCAGGTGCAAGCCGAGGAGGCTCACGAACCGCCCGCGGAAAGCGAGTGCCTGGAGTGGAAATCAACAGTCAAATTGTAAAACCGTAAGAAAACTGGCTCAAAAGTCTGAGCCAGTTTAACTTTATAGCGATTTTGCAGGTAACTTTTCATAAAGGGCATTATTCACATGCCCAAACTCAGATGCATGCGGACGGTCTTCACCATCGCTATACCCATATTGAAGCATCCGATTTCTATTCAGGCAGAGCTTTGTTAATTTTGGCGCAAAGAAATTGAATGTATCGAAACGATCCCGTAACATAGGGAATTTTTTCTGATGTGTCAGGATTGTTCGAGCGACGCCTTCCCAGAAAGCATTCTCATCCAAAAGGGACCTCTTCATCAGAAGTGTTGACAAGTATCGGAAATGACAGATGAATAGTCCCGTAAAAATGAATTGAACCAGCCCCTCCGGAGTCTCACTTCTTAGTACTTTCCTTAAATCATCGGGAAGGCTGCTTAATTCAGGAAGCGGCTGATCACTTACGTTTACATCATCTACAAAATCCTTGATGGCCAAACGGTGAGGTTTGTAATCCTTCAAAACTAAAATGGTATTTTGACCATGCGGCGAGAAGACCAATCCATATTGATAGATGAAATGCAGTAATGGTGATAGGATCACGTCAAATAATTGAGCTGTCCAGGCTTCTGCAGTCAATCCCGATTTTTCAATAAGACTTTCCACATATGGTTTACCTTTGCTGTCGACATGTAAAAGGGACGCAAGCGTAATGGGCTTTTCGTCTTCTTCCATATAACTGTAAATGCTTTCTCTCCAAATCCCCCCCAGCATCTCCAAATATTGATACGGTACATTCTCTAGCTTGGAATAATACGGGTGATCCACATTTAAACTGGCCACTTCACCAGGAAGCACTACTTTGCATTGTTCTTTCAAGAATGAATCATTTTCATAAATGTTCTTTATATACGTTGTGATTTTTGGGGCAATGACCGTGCGTTCAGCTGGCAATCCACGGTAGACTAGCGTATTTAAAATGCTCATCGGCAGCTTGACGTGGTGTTTACCCTTATTCGATACATTAACAAATGTCCGGATGGATTGTTGCGGCAAATATTTATCAGGACCATTTCCCAAAGCTACGATCAGCCCTTTAGCCAAGTCATCGGTAAAGTTCTGGATGATTACATTCTTCCACTGCCATTCATGAACTGGGAGGTAGTAATAGTTTTCTGCGTTCAGACCTTTTTCTGTCAATGTCTTTGCAAATGATTTTTGGGTTTCCCCATCCAGTTCATTCTCCATCAATTGCTTATAGGATAACGTTTCGACTGAATTGAACTCACCCCTCGTTTTATGGACGGCAATCCAGGATAACTGAACTTCCTTCTGGTTTTCTGGGGCGAACTTCAAATAATCATCATAACCGAAACCGATTCTTCCCTTGTTATAAGCAATCCAAGGGTGACCGCTCATTTCGCCTTCAAGTAATGCATAATCCAGTTCGACTAAATCATCCGCATCTTGTTCAGGTTTGGATAGCAATTGGAGATCCGCAAGCAGCGTATGATGGAATTCTTTGATTAAATGTCCTGTTGTTTCTGCAGTCATCCCAATTAACGGCTGGATGTCCAAAATGAATTGAATAGCATCTTTAGCCTGTGTAATACCTTCCGTTTCACATACCTGGATTGACTCGGCCTGTACTTCATAGCTGTCAAAAAGACGGGGCGACGCTAAAAATCGATAAGATTTCCCCTCATTTATCTTTAACTCATATAGATTTGCTGCTGCGTTTTCGTTCAGGACAGCTGGATGGATCATATCCTCATACATATACTCAGAAATCATCTTGGCCAGCAGGTTTTGGTTTACTATCGACCAATTTTTTTCTGAAACTGCCTGTTCCACTTCATTTATGAACTGCATATAATTCTTCCTTCCCTTTTCTTAGTAAGCCATGACGGGTGTTTTTACACGGAATGACTGAAATGCACCCTTTGGCTTCGATGGATAAACTTCTTTACCTGCCAATTGATTGATGATAATCGAATTCCGGAATGCCCCCAGACCTAGATCCGGAGCACCCACACCATGTGTATGTATCTCGCCATTTTGAATAAATAGGTGATTCGGTGTAGAGATGGCCGTTCCTACCTTATAGTCTTTCGTTATTGCAAGACGCCCCAAGTCATCGCGGACTAAATGGTCCTCCATCGTTTCAAGGAATGCCGGAAGGGTTGATTTATAGCCCGTCCCAAAAACAATCGCCTCTGTGTCCACATCAAATTCGCTATCTTCAACCCACTGTCGGCATTTCAATTGCCAGCCATTTTCGGCGGGGGTAACTGCCGAAACTTCCGTCATGGCCCGAAGTTCAATGGCAAGTTCGGCATTTCCAATCGATTTCTCATACATCTTGTCAAAAATTGCTGCAATGGTCGTAGCGCTAATCCCTTTATACAATAAATCCTGTTTCGGCAGGATTTCATCCTTCTTTTCCTGCGGCAGCCGATAAAAGAAATCAAGGTAATCCGGAGTGAAGTATTCCAATCCGAGTTTTGAATATTCCATAGGGAAAAATCCCTTGGATCTTGTATACCAGTTTAGCTGGTAGCCATATTCCTCCTGCTCATTAAGCAAATCCAGAAAGACCTCGGCTGCACTCTGTCCAGATCCGACAACCGTTACGGATTTTTTCTTTAAGATGTTTTCTTTATTCCGTAAATAATCGGCCGAATGCAGGATGCTCTCTCCCATATAGGGCTGAAAGGCCGATGGAACAGTCGGGGAACTGCCAATTCCCATGACTACATGGCGGCTATAATAGACTTCGATCTTTTGTGTTTGTACATCCCTTACACTGATTTGATAGCAGGGTTCACCTTGATCTCCTATATATTCAACCGCCTCCACCGCTTTGCCAAAACGGCAGCTATCAAGTTGATGGGCAGCCCAGCGGCAATAGTCGTTATATTCCTTTCGTGGAATCAAGAATTTTTCAAGGAAGTAGAAATGATAAAGCCGATCATGCTGCTGTAAATAATTCAGGTAGCTATATGGGCTTGTCACATCTGCCATGCTAACCAAATCGGCAAAGAACGGCACTTGCAGCGTTGTCCCTTCCAGCAGCATCCCTTCATGCCAATTAAATTCCCCCTTTTTCTCAAAAAAAACGGCATTCAACTCCGGGGTTTTCTCCAAAAGGGCCGCAAGTCCAAGGTTAAATGGACCAATCCCTATCCCTACCAGGTCATAGATAGATTGTTGCTTCTCCATAGTTCCACTTCCTCTCGAAATTCCCCCGTGTGCATGACATAAGCAATGCTGTTTTGTCAGGGAGTTCTATCTCTTTAATTGGGGTAAACCCGCATTTTTCAAATAAATGAATCATCTTTGCATTCCTGATATCCGGTTCAGCCATCACTTTGTTTGTGGTTGAGGTAAGTAGTTGGAACTTCACCATTGCCCGTAAAAACGGCAAAGCCAGTCCTTTCCCTAGATAATCCGGATCACCAATGAGTAAATGAATGCCTTGATCTCCCTCTTCGGATTCATAATGATCTTCGATGATATCGCCTTTTACCCAATACGATTCCCAATAGCTCATGGGAATGGAGTCCAGACAGCCTAAATAAAGTGTTTGGTGTGTATCAGCCAGTGCCTTTTTTAAATGAACAGCAAATTTTTCTTTTGTGAAATTCAAATTCCAGTAGGGTATCACATGATCTTCATGCATCCATTCATGCAGTGTATCCAAATCCCTCTCAAATTCAACTTTGACAAATGAAAGCTGTTTATTGCAGTCCTGGAGCATTTCTTCATAACTATTTTTCATGGACGGCCATAACCCCCTGCGCGAACGGATTATCAATCGTTGTATAAACGGATTGTGTCTCAAGTGAACCAACAAGCTCATCCATATCATGGAATCGTGTCAGTAAATTAGCCTTACAAGTTAATTCCCGGGCATGAAGCAACTTTGAAACAACTCGATTCAACCCTTCATCTTCGCTATCCCTGCTGCATGTTTCCAGTTGTTCCTGAACGAGCTGTAACAGATTGTTTTCCGATACTAATCCTTCCGTTCCAAAATTATTGATTAAGCCTAATAAGTGATTAAAAAAGAAATAGTATTGCAGTCTTTCTTCTGCGACTTCATCAGAACAAATCGTGAAGCTTTTTTCACTTAGTTCCGGCATGATCTTTTGCAGCCTGTCCACTTTGGACTCACAATAGTAATACCCTTGATTATCACGATAATAAAAAGCGGCTGGATACCCATCTTGAAGTTGAATGATTGAATTTTGTTGATGGGCTTCCAAAACGATTCCATACTCTTCAAATAGCCAAAGCATCGGTTTCAATGTCATGGACAGATAGGTTTTGAACCAATCCTTACTTACTTCTTCGGTACTGCGGTCTTCTTCAGCTGATAACTTGCGGATGATCGCTCCAAGCCTTGATGGTGCACCATAAGCATTATCCTGACATAAGCCGGCAATCAGGCTTGCTTGTTTATCGTTTTCATAAAAAGGATTTTCCCGGATATCAACATCGAATCCCGATTCTTGCTCGGTCGTTTTGATCGTTAAGTAAGCAGGATCCTTGATGATACGGAAGGAGGGGTGCCGTTCTTTTAGATCGTCTCCCACTTTAGAATCTATTAATTTAGCGATTTCCACACCACGATCTAATTCTTTTTGCAGATTTGCACGTAAGGAATTCGTGATTTTTACCGGAACGGAAAATTTGTACATATATCTCGATGTGGCACTATATACCGTTCTAAATGAAGAGGTGGCCGTGAATTTTTTTCCAAGCGGTCCTGCATAAACTAGTGACCCTTGCTCGATCAGCCTCTTGACCTCCTCTTTTTCGATAAGCACTTTTGCCTGGAGCGGGTGTGCCGGGATAATGATGTATCGGCTTTCCTTTTGGCAATACGTGTCACGAAATTCACTGGAAATCTCCAAGTCACCGGCTAATTCCTGTTTGATGATTTCACTTGCCGATCGGACTTCACTGGAATCCTGGATGACGATCGAAGGTTCTGCCAGGAAGTAGTGCAGCTGGAACTCCCCTTTTAATTCGGGTGAATAGATCCATTCATCTTTTGCCGAAATGCCTTGCTTGCTTTTCGGTGTCGGATGGAACAGGTGCCCGAATAAAAGTGACTGCTCTGCTTCGATGTAGGTGAAATCGGGACTTTGTAGGGCATCAGCGTCTTCCGTCCTCGCTTCCACATACCGTTGAATGTTTTGGCTGCTAAGGATGACACGAAGCATCAATTCATCTTCACTATCCGTCCGGCCCTGTTCATTCAATAATTCTTTAGAAACGATCGAGACCATTGTCACGTAATCTAATTCAAGTACTTGCTTGGATGCCGTTTGATAGTAAATCGGGAAGTTGAAAATATGACGCCCCGTTTCCGACCAATATTTAAGCGGAACAAGCATTGTAATATCTTGGGATGTGAGCTTACTGACCACTAATGAATCCGGGATGGCCCCCTCCAAATTCGGCCAGTTATTCGTTTCTTCTAAATTGTAATTTCCGGTTTCCCGGAAATAACAATTCAGAAAGCTTTGCATTGTTGCCCTTTCAGCTATTCGCTTACCACTCATCTTCATTCCTCCATCATCTTGAACATTTCACCTAATACTCGGATTTCATCTAAAATTCCCTCTATGTGTTCAAGGCTTGTCATTGGATTCAATAGTGTCATTTTTAAATATACCTGTCCGTCAAAACGCGTTTTTGCTAAAAATGCCCGTCCGCTTTTCAGTAATTCCTGCTGAATCTGTTTATTTAATAGATTGAATAACTGATCGCTTTCTCCCTCGGGATTATAACGGAATACAACCGCATTCAATTCAGGGTCTTTATTCAATACTGTGAATCCTTCCTCTTTATCGATCTTCGCAGCCACCTCACGTGCAAGGTGACAAGTATAATCGATCATTTCGGCAAAGGTATCCAGTCCAACGACCTTCAATGACATCCAGAGTTTCAGTGCGTCGAACCTTCTCGTCGTTTGAACCGATTTATTGACTAAATGAACCATGCCCTCGGCTTCATCTTCCTGTGGATTCAAGTAATCGGCGTGATGCTGGATATATTGAAATGAGTTGCTGTCAGAGACAAGAAAAGCACCACAACTGATGGGTTGATAGAATAATTTGTGAAAATCAACCGTAATCGAATCGGCCCGTTCAATTCCGCTGATTAACTCTTTGTAATCCTTACTTAAAATCATCGCGCCTCCATATGCGGCGTCCACATGCAGCCATATCCCATTTTTCCTTGCCGCTTCGGACAATTCATGTAATGGATCGATTGAACCGAAATCCGTTGTTCCACAAGTTGCAACGATGGCAAATGGCAGTAAACCCTGTTCCTCTAAAATCGACATTTGATGATTTAATTCATCCATGGACAGACGGTGGTTTGAATCCGTTTTAATCGTGACTACAGACTGTTCACCAAGCCCCAGCTGTGCCGCTGATTTACGGACCGTAAAGTGGGCAGCCTCGGAGCATAGGATCCGCAATTTTTTCGCCTCGACTGGCAAACCTTGCTGCTGAACATCCACACCCCAGAAACGCTTACAATAAGCGTCCCTCGCCAATAGCAGTCCCATATAATTGGATTGGGTTCCACCGCTTGTGAAAATCCCATCCGCTTGTTCAGGTAACCCCACCTGGCTGCACAGCCAATCTATTAAACGCTCTTCAACGAAGGTGGCAGCAGAGCTTTGGTCCCATGAATCCATGGATTGATTCAACGTGCCGATAATCATTTCGGCAGCCACGGCAGGTATTAATGTCGGGCAATGCAAATGTCCGATACAAGCGGGGCTGTGTACATTGATGCTGTCATTAATAACAAACTCCGCCAGCTCATCCGCTACAGCTTCCATTGTCTTCCCTTTTGGAGAAGCAAGGGACAGCTCGTTTAATCTTGCTTCGATTTCATACGGTTTTTTCCCAGAGTATGGTGAATCGTTCCCTTTTAAAAAGTCTGTCAGCTTTTTTTCAATGATTTTCAATGATTCGCTGTAGTTGTTGAAGCCTTCTTCGTTATTCAAGAACATCCGAGAATATGCAAAATCCGTTTTATTTATCATTTCGATCATTGATCATTCACCCTCTTGCAACTGCTGCACGAACAGCTTGTTCAAAAATTGCAGTGGCTTCGCGAAGCTGGGATTCCGTTACGATCAATGGAGGCAGGAACCTCACTACACTTCCATGTCTGCCGCCAACTTCCAGAATCAACCCTCTTTGAAAGCATTCCTGTTGAATGGCACTGGCAAGTTGCGAATCAGCAGGATGGCTTCCATTCGCATTTTGCGGTTCTTCATGATTGATCATTTCCACACCGACCATTAATCCCCGGCCCCTGACATCACCGATTTGCTTAATATCCTTTTGCAAATCTTTAAGAATATCCTTTAAGATTTCTCCCATTTTAGCGGCATGCTCCACAAGATTCGTCTCTTTCATGTATTTTAAAGTAGCTGTTCCTGCTGCCATCGCCATTTGATTTCCGCGGAACGTACCGATATGTGCACCTGGTGACCATAGGTCAAGCTCTTTGTTATAAATCACCACCGATAATGGAAGACTTCCGCCTATTGCTTTGGATAGTACAAGAACATCCGGAACGATTCCTGCATGTTCAAAGGCAAACATTTTCCCTGTACGGCCGATGCCTGATTGAACTTCGTCGATAATTAGCGGAATGCCCTTCTCTTTCGTTATTCTCCTGATTTCCTTAAGCCATGGAATTGGAGCTGGAATGGAGCCTCCCTCACCTTGTACTGCCTCTAAAATCATTCCTGCAGGTGCCAATAATCCGGATTCGGGATCGTTCAATAGATTTTCGATATACTGGCTGCTGATTTTATGGCTTTCTTCTCCGCCTATTCCAAAGGGACAGCGATATTGATAGGGATACGGCAGGAATTGAACATCTGGCATTAACCCTTGTATTTTTTCCTTTGGTTTTGTATTTCCGCTGATTGACATGGTTGCATGCGTTGCCCCGTGGTAAGCTCCTTGGAAGGATAAAATGCTTCTATTGCCTGTCGCTGTTTTAACCAGTTTAAGTGCTGCCTCAATGGCATCTCCGCCAGTAGGACCACAGAATTGAATTTTTGCATTTTTCCTGAATTCCTCAGGCAGGCATTCAAAAATTTCATCGACGAACTGTTCTTTAATTGGCGTCGTAAAGTCCAATGTATGTAAAGGACGCTTATCCTTAAGAATTTTTTCCATCGCTTCAAGCACTGCCGGATGATTGTGTCCAAGCGCTAATGTTCCAGCCCCGGCAAGAAAATCAATATATCGTTTTCCATCCATGTCTGTTAAGTAAATTCCCTCCGCATGATCGATCGCCATGGGTAATCTTCTAGGATATGATCGGGCATTTGATTCCCTTGTATTTTGTTGTTCCAGTAGTTGATCATTTTTTGTGAGCGTGTTCGTTACCATATTGAACCTCCATGTATTGAATTAATTGAGAATAATTATCATTATCATGGAACTAATTTTACTGATAATGATAATTATTCTCAATGAGTAAATCCACTCATTTTTCTGTTAGTAAATTCCAATAAAATTAAGAAAAGGTTAAAACTGGGGCCTATTCTCTATTTATCTATTGAATATAAAAATGTTCTTAAGGCTTTATTAAGACTCTGTTTATAAGCTGAACGCAGTCAAAAATCATGGAAAAGGAGGAAGAACAATGAATGGTTTAAAAGGAAAGCAGCTCCTACAAAGATACGATCATTCTATCTTCCGTGCTCCTACTCTTATTAATTGGTGCAATAGCTTTCGCCCACTTCTTTAAACGAAGAGGTTAATAGGATAATAGACTTACAAAAAATTGAGGTATCCCAAAAATTTGGGATGCCTTTTTTGAATTGGCGTATAGCCTTTTTGGGTTATTCCTCCCCATTTGATTAATTTTTAACTGCTAATCAATATAAAATACCCTTATTTGGTATAAAATAGTAAAATAGAGAGGTAAATGAACCTCAATCAAGAGGGTTGTTCACTTGTTTATCATTTGGTTTTAGTGGGTAAAGATTTCCATTATTACTTTATCCGATTGCATTAGTTTCACTTTTTTAATAATCAGGTCGGTGTCAGGGGGGAAACGAATGAAAAGAAATCATACGATGATGCAATTTTTTGAGTGGCATCTTGAGGCAGATGGTTCTCATTGGGAAAGATTGAAATACGCAGCCTCCAAGTTGAAGGATATAGGAATAGATTGTGTTTGGCTTCCACCAGTCACCAAAGGGCAATCCGTTGGGGATAATGGATATGGAATATATGACGGTTACGATTTGGGGGAATTTGACCAAAAAGGAACCGTTCGTACCAAATACGGAACCAAAGATGAATTGCTGCAAGCAATAGCCACCTGTCATAACTACGGACTTTGCGTTTATATCGATTTAGTCATGAACCATAAAGCAGGAGCTGACGGAACCGAAAAATTTGAGGTGATTGAAGTCAATCCAGACAACCGTATGGAAGATATTTCAGAACCATTCGAAATGGAAGGCTGGACCAAATTCGATTTCCCGGGCCGTAAAAATAAATACTCTGACTTTAAGTGGAACCATACTCATTTCAATGGTACAGACTATGATGCCGAAAACGACAAAATGGGTGTATTTCGCATCACAGGCGAAAATAAGCACTGGAATAAGCATGTCATCGATGAATTCGGAAACTACGATTATTTAATGTTTGCCAACATCGATTACAGCCTGCCAGAAGTTCGTAAGGAAATGATTAGCTGGGGAAAATGGATGGTTGATACGTTAAAGTGTGATGGTTTTCGTTTGGACGCCGTTAAACATATCGATTATGAATTCATCAACGAATTTCTCCAAGAACTCATTCCTTATACAAAGGAACATTTTTTTATGGTCGGCGAATTTTGGAAGGCGGATGTTAAAGCCTGTCAAACTTACTTAGAGCAAACCAATCATGACCTCAACTTGTTCGATGTTTCCCTGCATTATAAATTTCATGAGGCCTCAAACGCAGGAACAGACTTCGACCTCTCAACCATCTTTGATGATACCCTCGTCCAAACCAATCCAGCAGAGGCTGTCACTTTTGTCGATAACCATGACTCCCAGCCTCACGAATCCCTGGAGTCTTGGGTAAAGGACTGGTTCAAGCCATCGGCATATGCACTTACCTTGCTTAGACTTTGCGGTTATCCGTGTGTATTTTACGGAGACTATTATGGAATCGGCGGACCTTCTCCGGTGCCTGGGAAAAAGGATATCCTGGATCGCCTATTATTCGCTAGGTATGAAAAAGCTTACGGAGAACAAACCGATTACTTTGATGATCCAAATACGATAGGCTGGGTCCGGCACGGAGTTGAAGAGCTAGAAGGCTCGGGGTGTGCGGTCATTATCTCTAATGGAGACCACAACAGTGAAAAAAGGATGTTCGTCGGCGAGCATCGTGCTGGTGAAATCTGGAGTGATTTAACCTATCATAGAGATGACCACATCACCATTGAAGAAGATGGGTTCGCTACCTTCCCCGTTCATGGAAAAAGCGTATCTGTATGGGCCTTGAATAATCCACTCTAAAAAGAGATAGGAAGGAACGGCATGTCTTTTGCAGATATGCTGTTCTTTGCTGATTACACTACCCAAGAAGATTTGGAAAAAGATAATTTTTCCATTACAGTCAATCATGGTAAGATAAGGGGAAAAGGAGTTGAAGGAAAAGTGAAAAATGAAATCATTGAAAGATTCACTTCTTATGTGAAAGTGGATACCCAATCGAATGAGGAAAATCCCTCATGCCCTTCTACACCCGGACAGCTGACCTTGGCAAATGCATTGGTCAAGGAACTTCAATCCATTGGGATGAAGGATGTGACAATTGATGGGAACGGCTATGTCATGGCAACCTTGCCAGCCAATTCAAATAAGGATGTTCCGACAATCGGTTTCTTGGCCCATGTCGATACAGCAACGGATTTCACCGGAAAAGATGTAAAACCGCAAATCGTCGACAACTATGATGGCAAAGATCTTACTTTACATGAAAAATTGGATGTCATTCTTTCACCTGATGATTTTCCTTCGCTTAAGAACTATAAAGGGCATACCTTGATTACGACGGATGGGACAACCCTGTTGGGAGCAGATAATAAGGCTGGAATTGCCGAAATCATGACTGCCATGGATTATTTGATCAAGCATCCGGAAATCAAGCATGGAAAAATCCGTGTTGCTTTTACCCCCGATGAGGAAATCGGCAGGGGACCCCATAAGTTTGATGTAGATGCTTTTGGTGCCCAATTTGCCTACACCGTGGACGGCGGCCCGCTTGGGGAACTTGAATATGAGAGCTTCAATGCAGCATCCGCCAAAATCCTGATCAAAGGGACGAATATTCACCCTGGTACGGCTAAAGGAAAAATGGTGAATTCGGCAAAAATCGCCATGGAATTCCATAATATGCTCCCAGCGGCAGAAGCACCGGAATATACGGAGGGTTACGAAGGATTTTATCACCTGCTTTCCTTTCATGGTGATGTGGAAGAGACCAAGCTTTCTTACATCATCAGGGATTTCGACCGCCAAAGATTCAATGAACGCAAGGAATATATAACAAAAGTAATCGAAGATTTAAAAGAAAAATATGGGCAAAACCGAATCCAGCTCGAATTACAAGACCAATACTTCAACATGAAGGAAAAAATTGAGCCCGTGAAGGAAATCGTGGATATCGCCCATGAAGCAATGGAGAAACTCGATATAAAACCGAAAATCTCGCCAATACGCGGTGGTACGGACGGATCTCAATTATCGTATATGGGCCTGCCAACACCCAACATCTTTACGGGCGGGGAGAACTTTCATGGAAAATATGAGTTTATTTCCGTTGATAATATGATATTGTCCACTAAAGTGATCGTTGGCATTGCATCACTTTTTGAAGAAAAAGCAAAGTAGCTTGATACGAAATATCTATTGAAATAAACCCCCAGACTTCAAGTCTGGGGGTTTTCAATAGATATTAAGCGCGTTTCCAGTGACGGTGCTTGGCAATTGCCTCGATAAAGGCAGAACCGCTATTTTGATCCGTAACAGCTACAATGCCTGAAGCTGGATCATTGGAAATGATGCCTGCCTTCGATAAGATCATGGCCCCTTCTTTTCCCGCACCAATCGCTTTGAAATGATTGTAGGCTTCATCAACAAAGTAAATGGGTTCCTTGGATGCCATTAAAGCATCGACACTCCCCTGCCCCCCTGCTACATATACAGCATCGAAAAGTACCGAATCGGCTGTCAGGAATGTCTGGTTCACCTCGACCTGCTGTCCTTCAGAACTTGTAACCACTCCACGATTATGACTGATGAATTCAGCCGTTATACCTGCCGATTTAAATGATTCCAAGACTTGATTAACCTCTGAATCGTTGAAACCATCTGCAGCCAAGATTGCCACTTTTCTTGTTGCGGCCGTGTTCACTTTCATTTGCTCCTGGCTTAAAGCCGGAGAAGCCAAGTCCATTTGAACCTCAATTTTGTTGGCTGGAGGATTCACGCCCACTCCCATGGCGATCGTTTTGGCCAGTTCAACATCCACATTGCTGAACATCTCGACAATTTGCTGCTGAACATCCTTACTTTTCACTTTTCCCACTTCAAAGTGGAAAGCCTGAATAATATGCTCCTTCTCCACTTCCGTCATGCTATTCCAAAATAGTTTAGCCTGGCTGTAATGATCCTTGAAGCTTTCACTGCGCTGCCGGACCTTCCTGCCATCGACCTTCTCCTGGTAATGTGCATAGCCGCCTTCCCCTTCCGAAGCAGGTTCAGGAGAGTTGCCTGCAAGGGAGTTTTTGTGGTAGCTGACCGGCCCTGGATTTATTGACATCCGGTGCATGCCATCGCGCTGATTATTATGAACGGGGGCAACCGTCCTATTAATCGGTAGCTCATGGAAGTTCGGTCCTCCCAATCTGGATAGCTGGGTATCGGTGTATGAGAATAAACGTCCCTGAAGCAGCGGATCATTTGAAAAATCAATACCCGGTACAACATGCCCCGGATGGAAAGCTATCTGTTCCGTCTCTGCAAAAAAGTTATCCGTATTTTGGTTCAAAACCATTTTTCCGATTATTTTAACCGGGATTTGTTCTTCCGGCCATAGTTTAGTAGGATCAAGGATATCAAAGTCGAATTTGAATTCATCTTCCTCCTTAATCATTTGGACGCCAAATTCAAATTCAGGATAATTCCCGGTATCTATCGCTTCCCACAGATCTTGGCGGTGAAAATCAGGATTCTTCCCTGCAATTTTCTGTGCCTCATCCCAGACAAGGGATTTTACTCCCAGTACAGGCTTCCAATGGAATTTAACAAAATGGGCCACGCCTTGTTCATTTACAAAACGGAATGTATGGACACCAAACCCTTCCATCATCCGGAAACTTCTCGGTATGGCCCTATCAGATAGGTGCCACATGACCATATGTGCCGTTTCTTCATTGTTTGCGACGAAATCCCAAAACGTATCATGGGCAGATGCCGCCTGAGGTATTTCATTATGAGGCTCCGGTTTAACCGCATGAATTAAATCCGGGAACTTAATGGCATCCTGGATAAAAAATACCGGAATATTATTTCCGACCAAATCATAGTTTCCTTCCTCCGTATAGAACTTTGTGGAAAATCCCCTTACATCACGGACTGAGTCTGCCGATCCGCGGGAACCTGCCACCGTGGAGTAACGAACGAATACTGGTGTCTTGACTGAAGGGTCTTGAAGAAACTTTGCTTTTGTATATTCGGTCATCGGTTCATATACCTGAAAATATCCATGTGCTCCAGATCCACGCGCATGGACAATCCGCTCAGGAATACGCTCATGGTCAAAATGAGTCATTTTTTCACGAAAATGAAAATCCTCCATCAAAGTTGGACCACGGGTTCCCGCTTTCAAAGAATGCTCATCCTCAGAAACACGCAAACCTTGGTTAGTCGTCATCTTTTTCCCATTATCGTCCACTCGATATTGATCCAGCTGCCGCTGCTTACTTTGCCCATTGATTCTTCCGCTTTCATTTGCTTTCGTCATCCCACTCAATCCCTCCATGTCTAAGAATTCAGATTAAATCGCGTTGTTTATTGTCTACAGGGTTCGTTGACTTCGACTCCAGGCACTCGCTTTCCGCGGGCGGTCCGTGAGCCTCCTCGGCGCCTTTGCGCCTGCGGGGTCTCCCCTGGACTCGCTTTTCCCGCAGGAGTCCCGCACCTTACGTTCCAATCAACTTTGTTTTAAAATTAGATAAACCCCTTTTTTCTACAAACAGATGTATTTATTGTTTCGAAATAATCGCATTATCCTTCCTCATATACCACTCTGTTTTGACGGTTAAACAGAATTTGGAGAAAGTATCTAAACCTCCTCATAAACAAAAAAACTACTATTTCAGTGAGGACGGATCATTTCGGGGGAGGGCGAATTATCTGTGTGTAGGTCGAATTTTCCCCCGGTGGGTCGAAAAGTTCCTGTCCCAAGCCATAAAAAAGAAGCGGGAAGACCGATTTTCGGTCTTCCCGCTTCTTTCATTCGACATCTTTAGTTCTTAAAGGCCTCTGAAACCTTCAAAAGCTTGCCTTTCACTTTCGTATTTTTCATCACTTTCAAGACAAGCGGTCCCTTTTCATTCAATATTTCCACATAAGAAACATTATCCTGGATCGTAATGATCCCGATATCCTCTGCATTCACTCCATCAATCTTTGCGATGGTTCCGACAAAATCCACAGCCCTGAGTTTCTTTTTCTTGCCGCCATTAAAATACAGCTTCATGATTTGTTTATTCAATTGTTCACTTTTATCTTTTTTGATTTTTGGACGGGCTTCCAGTTTGGCTTCGAATTCCACTTTTTTATTGGAGACTTCCTCTTTAGATGGAGCAGTCATCTTAGGGATTTCAAAACCGATATATCCTTGGATCTCGGTAAGGAATTTGTCTTCGTACGGCGTCACAAAAGTAATGGCTTTTCCTTTTTTACCGGCACGGCCCGTTCTTCCCGTTCGATGTACGTAACTTTCCTTTTCCAATGGCAGGTCATAGTTAATTACATGGGTTATATTGTCGATGTCAATTCCACGGGCAGCAACATCTGTTGCAACCAAATAGCGGAATTCACCTCTTCTGAATTCATTCATCACTGCAAGGCGATCTTCCTGAAGCATGCCGCCGTGAATCATATCACACGGATATTCCAGTTCCAGCAGCTGTTCACATACTTGATCCACCCTATCTTTCGTCCGGCAAAATATGATGCAGCTATCAGGGTTTTCCGTGACGGTTACGTCTCTAAGCAGGGAAAACTTATCATCTTCTTTCACTTCTATAAGGGCATGTTCAATTTTCTCCGTCGTTAAACCCTTTGCTTTGATTTCAATATCCAAAGGATCCTTCATATATTGCTTGCATAGTTTTTTTATACTTTCAGGTAATGTAGCAGAGAACAGCATGGTTACTCTATCTTTCGGAAGCTCCTTAATAATGGCTTCCACTTGTTCGATGAAGCCCATATTCAGCATTTCATCCGCTTCATCAATAACTAAATGAGTTAAGCGTTCCAAGGCGAATGTCCCTTTCTCGATATGATCCAGAACACGACCCGGGGTTCCGACGACTACATGGCTTTTTTGTTTCAATTCCGCTTTTTGCAGTGCGAATGGATGTTTTCCATAAACTGCAGTAGCCTTTATCCTCTTAAATCTGCCAATATTCGTAATATCCTCTTTTACCTGCACAGCGAGCTCACGTGTCGGTGTTAAAATAAGCGCCTGAGGCTTATTCTCTTCCCAATCGACCATTTCGCAGATCGGTATGCCGAATGAAGCAGTCTTGCCGCTTCCTGTTTGCGATTTAACGACAAGATCCCGCTTTTTCAGCGCCACTGGAATCACTTCGCGCTGTACTTCGGTTGGATGTTGATATCCCAAGCTTTCTAATGCCCTAACAATTTCATCGCTTAATGTATAGTCAGTAAAACTCAATTCATTCATATAATTAGCCTCTTTTGTTGTTTAGTATGTTGCTTTATTGTTCCCATAATCGTAATTTCCTTATACAGAGTTCTATTATACGCGATATGCACCAATAAACCTTGTAATATCCAAATTCAATAGTTCTATTTCAATATAATGAAACGTCCGTCTTCATTGAAACAATGTCTTCAGGGCCCACATGATTGGAGTTAATCAAAATGGACCCCGCTTCTTTCAATATGCTAAAATATGTATGAAATTGCGGAAATAAAGGGTGTATATTCCAAACCGATGGCCAAAAGGAGGACTCATTATGATAATCGTAACGAATAGAATCAGAGTCAAAAAAGGGATGGGTGCAGTCATGGCCCCAGGATTTACTGCACCAGGTCCACTTGATACGATGGAAGGCTTCGTAAAAGTTGAAGTATTATTAACGCAGAATTTGACGGATCACGATGAGCTTAGCGTTAATATGTACTGGGAAAACCTTGATAACTTTACGGCTTGGAGAAATAGCGATGCATTCAAAGCTGCACATAAACGGCCTGAACCAGGTTCCGGTGAAGCAAAAAAAGAATCTCCAATTCTAGGCAGCGAGCTTACAACGTATGAAGTCGCCTCGGTAAAGGAAATAGCTAAATAATGAAATCACACAAAAAAGAGGCCGCAAAATATGCGTCCTCTTTTTGTTTTTCCTTAATGAATTTTACTTAGCTTCGGCTTTTTTGATTTGTTTACTTCTAAGCTGACCGCAAGCCGCATCAATATCCGTTCCATGTTCTTGGCGGATTTTACAATTGATGCCTCTCTTTTTCAGCGTATCATAAAACGAGAGAACGGACTCTTTGTCACTTCTTTGGTATTGGCTATGCTCATCTACAGGATTATATGGGATCAGGTTGACATAGAGACGATGTTTTTTGTCATCAAGAAGGTCGGCAAGTTGCTCGGCTTCTTCTTTATGGTCATTGACATCTTTCAATAGGATATATTCGATCGTAATTCTCCTATTCGTTTTCTCTAAATAATAATCAAGAGATTTCATCAATTTTTCTATTGGGATGCCTCGGTTTATCTTCATGATTTGCGTCCTGAGCTCATTATTCGGCGCATGCAATGAGATGGCCAGATTCACCTGTAATTGAGTATCGGTGAATTCATAGATCTTATGGGCAAGGCCGCTTGTCGAAACAGTAATGCGCCTGCCCGCGATAGCAAGACCCTTATGGTCCATGAGCACTTTCAAAAAGTCTAACATATTTTCGAAGTTATCGAACGGTTCGCCAATACCCATTACTACAACATGGCTTACAACATCACCTTTTTCCAATTTATCAAGATGCAGTTGGACGTTCATGATTTGTTCCACTATCTCCCCGCTGGATAAATCACGGCTTTTGGCCAATAACCCACTGGCACAGAAACTGCAGCCAATATTACAGCCCACTTGGGTGGTGACACAAACCGAAATTCCATATTTATGTCTCATCATAACCGTTTCGATAAGGTTGCCATCCTGTAATTTAAACAGAAACTTGATCGTACCATCCGCTGCTTCTTGCTTGACGTGCTCAGTCAAAGTCTGGATGACAAAGTGCTCTTCAAGTAATTTTATGCACTCTTTATTAACATCCGTCATTTCAGAGAAACTCGTCACACGTGTTCTATAAAGCCACTCCCAGACTTGGGAAGCTCTGAATTTTTTATGGCCATGGTCCGAAAGCCACGCTGTCAATTGTTCGAATGTTAAACCATAAATGGACTCTTTATTCATTCGTTACCCTCTTTTCATTACAGTAAGATTTAATACTTTAACCCATTACATTAAGGGGAACTCCCCCGGAATCAGTCTCTATCATTTATGATATGGTTCATTTCTGTTTATCCGAAAAGCCCGATATATTTGCTCCACAAGAACCAATTTCATTAATTGATGCGGAAAGGTCATTTTCGAGAAGGAAAGGGCATAATCGCTTCTTGATAACACCTCTGTGCCAAGTCCAAGCGACCCGCCAATAATAAATGCAATCTTGCTCTTTCCATAGGTGGCAAGCTGATCCATATGAGTGGCCAGCTGTTCTGAAGTAAGCTGTTTTCCATTGATTTCAAGCGTTATTACGTAGGTGTCCGGGCTGACTTTGGCCAGGATTCGTTCACCCTCCTTTTGCTTTACAATGTCCATGTCCGCTGTACTCAGGTTCTCCGGAGCCTTTTCATCCGGTACTTCCACAAGTTCTATATTAGCATAGGAGCTTAACCTTTTTGTATATTCAGCAATTCCTTGCTTTAAGTATTTTTCCTTTAGCTTGCCAACAGTAATAATCGTTATTTTCATATATATCCTCTAGCTTTCATTATGTTTTTACTATCAATTGTTGGATTTGCCTACCTATTATCATACCTTACAGTGACCTATAAGCAAAACAAGCATATCCTTTCCAATTTTTAATGCTTTTATAATAAAAACCGCTGCCCCTGAAAGCGGCAACGGTAACTTTCATTATTGAAGATATTCGGCTGGACTTAGTTCCAATCCGAACAATTATCTTGATTATTCATACTACCTAATGCTTGGATCTAAACGATTCCACCCGCCGCTTTAATCTTCGGAAAATGTTAAGAACAGGTTAAGAACAGGTTACAAACATGTTATCCACAAAAGTTATCCACATATCCACAAAATCTATCCACATCTTGTATGGGAATATTAGTTCCCTACTAGATATATTGCCACGTTTCGACAATATTCACAGGTTGTTGATAACTGATTTTCTTCTGGAACCAGCGTTAAAACAGGATAGGTTTCACATTCGTATACCACTTCATCCAACGCCATGTCCACGTGTTCCTGACAGCAATATAATTTCATCCTTCATATCTCCTTTCCCACTCATTATTCCCAGTACTTCTATTCCCAATTATCCACAAGTTAACTTGAGATCTTTAATTTAAGTATATATCCACAGGTAATCGTAACAAAAAATAAAAAAAGCGCAAGGAAATAGAAAGGACAGGAGGCATTTTTTCCCCCTGTCCTTTTGTGATTTAAATTTCGCTGCTTGAAAGTTTGACTTCCGTAGTTTCTTTCTTTCCGTCACGGTAATAAATGATTTTAACTTTATCACCGATTTTCTTTTCGTTGTAAAGGTATTTTCGTAATTCCACAACGTCATGAATTTTTTCATTATCCATTCCAATAATGACGTCAAATTCCTTCAATCCTGCTTTGGATGCTGGAGAGTTGCTTTGAACGCCTGTTATTGCAACGCCAGATGTAACTTTTCTTGGTAGCTTTAATGTATTTTGTTGATGGTATTGGGAAATCTCTTCTACAGATGCCAAATTCACACCCAAGAAGGCACGTTTCACTTCACCAAATTCCTCTATATCATTAATAATCGGTATAACTGAATCGATCGGAATGGAAAGACCGATTCCTTCCACTGCATTTTCCGCAATCTTCATCGAATTTATTCCGATGACCTGCCCTGACATATTAACGAGTGCCCCCCCGCTGTTACCTGGGTTAATCGCCGCATCGGTCTGGATGACCTCCGCATTCCAATCCACTTGTCCGTCCTCATTGATATCCACCTCTATTGTACGCTCCAATCCGGAGATGATCCCTTGTGTGATCGATCCAGAGAATTGGAGGCCTAATGGATTACCAATGGCAATTACGGGCTCACCAGGTTTCAATTTGCCGGATTTTCCGAATTCAGCAATGGTTTTGACTTTATCACTATTCACGACAATGACAGCTAAATCTGTCCATGGATCACTACCTTGTAGTTCAGCTGGCAATTTTGTGCCATCACTTAATGTAACTTCTAGTTCATTAGCGCCTTCAATGACGTGATTATTCGTGACGATATAGGCTTTGCCCCCATCTTTTTTGTAGACGACTCCAGAACCAGTGCCGGCTTCCGCCGAACTGTCCTCGGCATTGGTCCCTTGACCCCAGAAGTTCGTTTTCTGAATGTTAGTGATTCCGACCACTGCGTCGCTGGCCTTATCTACAGCATTGGTGACAGCACTTGTTACATCCAGAGTAAGGTTTTGCTGGGACTGCTCCGTGGTCCTTCTCTCCGTTGATTTTTCCGTTGTACTTTCTTTTTCATCGTTATTTAACAGTCCGCTTCCCGGAAAGACTAATAAAATAAGTAAGGCCCCGATGATGGCGCCCCCCAAGCCTGCTAGAAAATAGCTCGTATGGCTTTTTTTTCGTTTATTTTGGTTCTCATCATTCTGATCATAATAACCCAAGACCGCCCCATCCTCTCATTTTAGTAATGTATTATAGCAATTCTATTGTTTGGTATCCTCCCTCAATTATACTCAATTACCGAAATTTTTCTAAAAAAAAGCATGCTTAATTTAAGGGGCAACATGAAATTGACTAGTATCAGCCCTTTTCCTTTTACCTATACAGTTCTAACCAAACGATACCCCTTTTAATCCGATTCGTAACTTACGAATCGAAATTTTTAAAAATAAAAAAGGAATGAACAAGGTATCCCTCATCCATTCCTTTCATTTATAATGTAACAAGTTCCGTTGGTCTTTTCGGGTCAGTATCATATAAGGAAAATTGTTCACCCACGATGATTCCCTTTGTCTTTAACGTCTGTTCCACCGACATTCTTGCTAGATCCTTCATATTGTTATCAAGGCTTAAGTGGGCCAGGTAAATCCGCTTGGTCTTATCACCGGCCACTTCGCTCATTGCAAGGGCAGCGTCTTCATTACAAACATGTCCGACATCACTTAAAATCCGGCGCTTGATGCTCCATGGATATTTTCCCATCCTTAGCATGGACACATCATGGTTACTTTCGAATACATAAGCATCGGCATTTGAGATGATTCCTTTCATCCGATCGCTTACGTACCCTGTATCGGTAATGACCACAAGTTTCTTATCTTCATGATGAAAGACGTAAAACATCGGCTCTGCCGCATCATGTGAAACGCCGAAAGATTCTATATCAAGGCTGCCGAACGTTTTGACCTGTTCCATTTCAAATGTGAATTTTTGTTCGGTTCCAATTTCACCGATCGATCGCTCCATGGCATTCCATGTTTTTGCATTCGCATATATCGGGAGTTTATGTTTTCTGGCAACCACGCCAAGACCTTTAATATGGTCGCTGTGTTCATGGGTAACAAGGATACCGGATAGCTTGGACATATCACGGCCTATATCCTGAAACAATGCTTCCAGGGCTTTACCGCTTAAGCCGGCATCGACGAGGAATGATTGATCCTCCGTTTCCACGAAAAAGGCATTTCCCGTACTCCCGCTTGCGAGAACACTAAAATGCATTGTCATCTATACTCACTCCAGTATTTTTTCTTCTGTATTCAATTCAATGACCTCTCCATCAAAAGCATTCACGAAGAGATCCGTTTCGTCATCAATTACCACCCACCATGTTGGCACAAGTAAATGTGACACAGATGTCGTCTGCAGCGAATTGTAATATCCCAATTTTACATTCGTGACTTTGCTTTTGGGATCAATATCATCATTGTCATACAATGCTCCAATAGCAGTTATGGCAGATTTCAATTCTTTAGGTTTATTGAATTTTTTGATTTCCTCTAAATACATCTGTTCATAGGAAACGATTTCACCCTTCTTGTTCAGATATAGAGTGACCTTCCCCTTACTATTATTATAAAACATCTTTTTATCTTCCACTTGATAGCAGGTGATGGTCTGGCTGATTTCATCATAGCTCCAATAATGATATTCATTTCCTTTTAATATATACTCCTTCAGGAATATATCAAGGTCTGCAGCATTAATTTCCGCTTTCATGCCAACCGGTGTTTTAAATGTACCCACAAGCTTCTTATCATCGATGATTTTTGCTTTTTGATTTTTCAGGTACTGTATATCTTTCTTCTCGAAAGTCTTGCTTTGGGCAATCAGGAATTGATCCGACTTTTGTTTCGGAAGAGGGGTTTCTATGGAAATCTCATCTTCTTTCAACAGTTCTTCCGTAGTGGACTCCGTGAAACTTTCATATTGGGAGTCATTAATCTTTTCCAGGAATTGATAAAGAAGAAAAATATTCAAAACGAAGAAAACCATGATGAAAATCGACTTTGTATTATTCCAATCCACTTTGACCGCCTCCTTCTTCAAAAGGCACAATAAACCATTTATCGCCGATACGATAATACCAAGTGGGCTCAAGTGTAACTAGAGTTACAAGTTTGGAATCCAGGGATTTATCCAATCTATAGCCTATCGAGATGTCCTCCACGCTATTGAAATCGACATTATCTTTCGATTTCAGCTGATTCACTACTTCTTTACCGCTTGGTAAAGTCTTTGCCGATCCTACTGACGGGAGGACTGAATCAAGTTTAAAATATGGACGATCATAGCTATAAATTTCTTCTTTCCCCCAAATTTGCTCGATTTCCGTCATTCCAGATTCATTGAAGGCCGGATAACCATTCACGAATAAGCGGAATACCACTCGTTGTTCATTCTCCGACATATTGGCAAAGCGGTAATTGTTATTTTCCCAACCGGCATGATCATTGATGAAATCGATGCTCTTTTGCAAAAGGTCACTGGAACTGTCAAATAACTTGCTCTTTTGTGCCGGATTAATATAAGAAATTAAGTAATTCTCTTTATTGACCGTCATAAGTCTTGTTCCATCCGTATATTCCTCACCGACCGAAACCGATTCCTGGCGAACGAACTTCGGAAAACTAAATAACGCATTTTTCAAGTTTCCAATATCCAAATAGTCAATATAATATTCAAGTCTATTGATCTCCACTGGGTTTTCCGGGACGAACAGCGTCCTTTTGCTGTTTATCGTTTCGGCCGTGTATTCAGGATGCTTATCATAGGAACCCCGATAAAATGAATCCATGAAATTCCTTAGTTTTTTAGAGTCGACCATACCTTGATAAATCTTTCTCCGATCGTAGGAAACAAAATAAACGGCAGATTCATTACCACTGATATTCTTTTGTTTAATGATGATTCGATCAAACGAAAATTCAGGCACTTCCTTATCCGTTATATTCAATACCGTTTTATAAAGAGAGATGGGAATATCATCGGAGAATTCGATTTCAATCGATCCATCTTCATGGACAAAATCGTCAAATTTCCTTTGCAGCCTGTTTACGGATATCTCTTTTAGGCCTCTAAAACGCCATTGCGAAAATTCTTTTTCCATTTCATTGATTTCTGCCGGATTGGAAGTCTGGAAATGCTGCCCATTGCCATGGAAAAGGATACTGACTGGTTTAATGACATCACTGACAATCTGGACATCGCTTTTAATCTTTATGAATTCCGACGATTGTTCAAATGGATCATACTCAGGCTCGTACGTCCAAATGCTCCATGTCAAAAATATGCTTGTCCCAACCAAAATAATCAGTATTATACTTTTTGCACGTTCAAAATTCATGACCAATCATCCTCTTCTTCCTGTTCGTAAGGAAGTGTAAAGAACACGGTAGTTCCTTTTCCATCCACACTTTCCGCCCATATTTTCCCGCCATGCGCCACGACCATCTCTTTTGCAATCGCTAAACCAAGCCCTGTCCCGCCTAAGTTACGGGCCCTTGCTTTATCCACACGGTAGAAGCGGTCGAATATTTTATCAATGACGTTTTTCGGGATACCCACTCCTTGATCTGTAATGCTCACAATGATAAAGCCATCAGATGCCCTGACGCGGAAAGTCACTTGACCCCCTTCAGGTGAGTACTTTAATGAGTTGGAGATTACATTATAGAGAACCTGGGTGATTTTATCTTCATCAATATCCACAAAATAAGCTTCCTTCGGCAAATCACGCTTAAACGTGATGTCATCATTTTTCGACATTTCAAAACGATCGATGATGTGGTCATAGAATTTATTGAAATTCACCCAGCCAGTTTTAAGCCTGTAATCTTTACTGTCCATTTTCGAAAGCTGTAACAGATCATTAACAAGCCTGATCATTCGCTCCGTTTCATTTTGGGTCACGCTTAAAAACGATGGAGCGATTTCCTCGTCCTTCCATGCCCCTTCAGCCAATGCCTCCAGGTAACTTCTCATCGTCGTTAACGGAGTTCGTAGTTCATGTGATACATTGGCAACGAATTCCCTGCGTTCACTCTCGATTTTTTCCTGCTCTGTTATATCATGCAAAACCGTGATCAAACCATTAACGAATCCCGTTTCCTTTTGAATGACCGAAAAGTTCCCCCTCAAAACGAAAGGATGATTTTTTTTGCTGTAATCAAGGATGATGGACTCTCGCTCTTCCAGTAAATCCTCAAATTTATATTCTTCTTCAAGACCCAAAACCTCAATGATCGGTTGGTTCATGACGGTTTCACTCGAGACATTCAATAATTGTGCCGCCGGTTCATTAATCAAGTTCACCCGACCGCGCCTGTCCGTTGAAATTACACCATCCGTCATATTGGCAAGGACAGATGATAGCTTTCGCCGCTCTCCCTCTGTGCTTGATTGCGACTCTTGGAGTTTTTTGGTCAAATTATTGAAAGTGACGGCAAGCTGGCCAATTTCATCATCGCCATATACCCTGACTTTTCTGGAGAAATTCCCTTTTGCCATCACAAGGGCCTGTTTTCTCATATCAGACATGGGTCTGGTGATCGTTCGTGCGAGCAGGATCCCCAAGATGGCCGTAATGACCAAAGCGATGGCCGTACCCGTCATGAAGATGCTATTGATTTCATCCATCTGCTCAAAGACATTCTCCATCTCGGCAATTACATAGACGGCGCCAATGACCTCCCCATTTGCTTCAATGGGTGTCGAAAGGACCCAGAGCCGCCTGCCTGTTTTCTTCTCGCGAAATATATCACTATCTTCTTTTCCAAAAGTGAGCGTATTCTTGATAAGGACCTCTGTCGTCTTCTTCCCTACAATATCCTGGTTACCTCGGGCTGAAGTTCCGATCACCCGTCTGCTGCGGGTGTCGATGACACGTACTTCCGAAATATCATTCGATGAATTATCCCGGTCTCTCAATATCGCATCAATCGCTTCTTCGAGGGTCGGATCCTCCTCTCCCCTCTCTTTTTCCATTTCTTCACCAATACTGTAGGTAAGCAGGTTAACGTGACCTTTTATTGATTTCGTAAAGTTCCCGACAAGATTTTCTTCCAATTCCCCAACAAAATATACCCCGATTATTTGCATTGCCACGAAAATGAGCAATACATAAATCAGAACAAATTTAAAATGAATTGAGCGAAAAAAACCAACCTTTTTCATAGAAACTACTCCTGTTCAGGGTTACGCAGGTAATAACCGACCCCTCTTCTAGTTACAATCCAGCCAGGATGGCTTGGATTGTCTTCAATCTTCTCACGAAGACGTCTGACCGTTACATCGACCGTCCGCACATCACCAAAATAATCATAGCCCCACACGGTTTGTAATAAGTGCTCCCTCGTCATGACCTGACCGATGTGCTTCGCTAAGTAATGAAGCAACTCAAATTCACGATGCGTCAATTCTATCGTATCGCCGCGCTTGGATACCACATAGGCATCCGGATGGATAGTGAGCGTGCCTATCGTAATTTCCTTCGGTTCATTTTCTTGATCGGGAACCGGAACGGCTTGCTGACGTCTAAGGTTCGCCTTAACGCGGGCAATTATTTCCCGGGTACTAAATGGCTTTGTCACATAGTCGTCTGCACCAAGCTCCAATCCTAACACCTTATCTATCTCCGAGTCTTTTGCCGTTAGCATGATGATCGGGGTTTCATACTTCTTCCTTACTTCCCTGCATACTTCCATCCCATCGCGCTGCGGCAGCATGATATCAAGTAAAATCAAATCAGGTTGCCGTTCTTCCACCATTTTGAGAGCTTCATTGCCATCATAAGCACAAAAAACTTCGTAGCCCTCTTTTTTTAGATTGAATTGTAATATATCAGCAATTGGCTTTTCGTCATCCACTACCAAAATCTTTTTATCCATGTACTTATCTCCTTTTTAATAACTGAACTGAATCTATTAAAAACCGTGTCCTTATCCGGGACCTTATTCACTTTTCCTTCTGCTTTCACAAAGCTTCGCAACCTAGTTTCAGCAAAGTTGCATATATATACCCAATAAAAGGGGCTGAACACTGGAATGAAAGCAAATTGTCTCTATTCTACTTTATCATTTTATAGGCATTAAATCACCTTTTTCCTATTATTCTCATCTATTAATGAAGCAGAAGAAGTCTTCGAATAATTTTCGAAGACTTCCATCAATTACTGACTTATATAGTTTAGCGGATTAACGAGAGACCCATTTTTATATATTTCAAAATGAAGGTGGACACCGGTCGAGTGACCTGTTGAACCCATCATCCCAATTTTCATGCCTTTTTCAATCTTTTGTCCGGCTTTTACATCTATTGAATCCAAATGGGCATACACTGTCTTATATCCATTATTATGATTGATCGTTATCTTATTTCCATATCCTCCGGAATTCCCGGCAGTTTCGATTATCCCATGATCTGCTGCCGTTATGGTCCTGGTGGCTGGCCTTGCAATATCGATACCTTTATGAAGTTTCCCCCAGCGCTGGCCCTGCTTACTGGAAATATAGCCCCCATCTGCAGGCCATGAATATGTACCGCTGCCCTGTGAAGGTATGACCTTGGTGCCTTTTCTGGTGATTTCCATTTTAGCTTCTTCCGTGACTTCTTTTTTTACGATCGATTCACTGATTTTCTTTCCATTTGTTTCAGATACATTATAGGTGAACGCAAGAATCCCCTCATTCCCCATTTGTTCAGTAATGAGTTCGCCCTTTGGAAGTTCGTCATCCTCCTTCACTTTCTTTTCAAAAGGAATTCTCTCTTCCTTTAATACTTCTCTTTCTACCATTACGTTCACATAGGGGGTACGTTGGGTCACATAGAGACGCTCGCCCTCTTTAACACCTTTGTCCTCATCCTGTCCCGGATTCAGCTCCAGCAGTTGATCCAGGTCCATATCATGGCTATTGGCAATGGCTTCAAGCTCTTCATCTTCCTTAGCCTCATAGATCGTCGTTTCTTCCTTTCCTTCTTCTATCATGGAAAGGGTTTTATCGACACTCTTGATTTCGTCTGGATATACCATTGTCTCTTTAAACGTAACGGGATGTGAAAATTCGATATCCAAAATTCTGCTTCCTGGCTCTTTTAACGAATCGGCATCTTTTTCACTTTCTTTTTTACCTGATTCGTATTCAGCATATTCCTCTTCATTTACATATAATAAAGTGATTTTCTCCAGAACGTCTTCTGCATCTTCCTTTGACGCAACATAAGCGACCGCCTGGTTATCTATGTCGATTTCATACGCCTCGGCCTTCACATTCAACTGATCTTGAATTCCCTTAACAGCCTGATCCTCTTTAACATCTTCATCGAATACCTCTTCAGGTACGAACTTCAGCTGTGTCTCCTTATCGAATGTAAAGTCAGGATAATCTTCCTGTGCTTCCTCTACCTTATCGGCTACGATGTTTTCGATTTCCGTTTCATCCGTCACACTGCCGACGAATTCATCATTAAGATAAACATGCTGTATGGTTGTAGTTTCCGATATCCCAGCAGCAGTTACCCGATTGCCCGCAAGCACCAAAATGACGGAAACCATCAACAGGATGATCCCCTTGCCTTTTGAGCTAAACATATATTGTCCTCCTTAACGGCTCAGTCACCAATTAAGAAACTAATCAAATTTATTTGAGATTTATTAGTCCAATTTAAATATCCTGATGCTTATGACTGATTTCTATAATGATTTTTATCACTCATAACTCTACCATATTAAGAAAAAAAACAAGAAACCGACTTCATAATGTAATAGAACTGTATAAATGGTGACAACTTGTACCAATAGATATGGTAATGGGGACAGTTCAATAAACTGCGGAAAGAGGAGTGGGCCTAAGCCCACCAAGGGTAAAAGCGGGTTATATCCCGAATTGGCCGAAAATGGTATGTTACAAAACGTTAACAATCTATTACAAGATTTCATTCAGAATCCTCTGGGCACATAACAAAAAAACGCCCTAAAGGAAAGGCGTTTATACAAGGATGGCTCAGGACGGAATCGAACCGCCGACACAAGGATTTTCAGTCCTTTGCTCTACCGACTGAGCTACTGAGCCAAATATTCTATTTTAGAATAAAAATAAAATGGCGGTCCCGACGGGAATCGAACCCGCGATCTCCTGCGTGACAGGCAGGCATGTTAACCGCTACACCACGGGACCAGTAAAGCATATATATAAAGAAGTGACCCATACGGGATTCGAACCCGTGTTACCGCCGTGAAAGGGCGGTGTCTTAACCGCTTGACCAATGGGCCGGAAAAAATGGTGAGCCATGAAGGATTCGAACCTTCGACCCTCTGATTAAAAGTCAGATGCTCTACCAACTGAGCTAATGGCTCGTTCTAATGAAATGTTTCTTTGCTGGATGTTAACTTACCATCTGCAACTTGTTAATGGCTTGTTCTATTGTGACGACGCTTTTGATAATATCATGGTTCTTATAGTTTAGGCAATAGTTTTTTGAAATAAAATTATTTTTTTCTTATCTTTTTTATTTTCCCTATAGTTTTTATCCACATTCACTCGGTATCCCGGACCTCCCGAACGTGACATATAATGCATCGATCATAAAAATGAAAGAAGAGCCGGCAAAAAAAGCCAGCTCCTTTTTCATGAATTACGCTAGACGCCAAGGGCTTCTCACGACATTTGTTTGGTTACGGTCAGGACCGACAGAGAAAGTGGTCAAAGGAATGCCTACCAATTGAGATACGCGCTCTACATAGTGGCGAGCGTTCTCTGGAAGCTCATCCAATGATTTGCAGCCTGTGATGTCTTCTGACCAGCCTGGCAGCTCTTCATAGACTGGTTTACATTCGCCAATCGCTTTCAAAGTCGCTGGTACCTCATGAATGATTTCGCCTTTGTATTCATAGGCCACACAAATTTTGACCGTATCAAGACCTGATAATACGTCAATCGAGTTCAATGATAAATCGGTAATCCCGCTGACACGGCGAGCATGGCGAACGACAACAGCGTCAAACCAGCCTACACGGCGCGGTCTGCCTGTAGTTGTTCCATATTCACGGCCAATTTCCCGGATTTGGTTACCGACTTCATCATGCAATTCTGTAGGGAAAGGACCATCGCCCACGCGGCTTGTGTATGCTTTACATACTCCAACCACATGGTTGATCTTCGTAGGACCTACACCCGAACCGATTGTAACTCCACCTGCAACCGGGTTGGAAGAAGTGACGAATGGGTATGTTCCTTGATCGATATCAAGCATGACACCTTGTGCCCCTTCGAATAATACCCGTTTTCCTTCATCAAGTGCGTCATTCAATACAACGGATGTATCACAAACATATTTCTGCACTTGTTGTCCGTACTCATAGTATTCTTCCAAGATATCTTCGATTTTGAAACCTTCCGTTTCATAGAAGCGTTCGAACATACGGTTTTTTTCGACAAGATTTTGAGACAATTTTTCCTCGAAAATTTCACGGTCCAAAAGGTCTGCCATGCGGATTCCGTTACGAGCAGCTTTGTCCATATATGCAGGGCCGATTCCCTTTTTAGTCGTTCCAATTTTGTTGGCGCCTTTACGGTCTTCTTCGACTTCATCCAATTTGATATGGTAAGGAAGAATGACATGTGCACGATTCGAGATACGAAGATTATCCGTACTCACCCCATGGCTATGTAAATAAGCAAGCTCCTCTACAAGAGCTTTTGGATCAACTACCATACCGTTTCCAATGACACAAATCTTATCACTATAAAAAATCCCTGACGGAATTAAATGCAGTTTATAGGTAACGCCGTTAAATTTAATTGTATGCCCTGCATTATTCCCACCTTGATAACGAGCGATGGCTTCCGCATTCTGGGATAGAAAATCTGTTATTTTACCTTTACCTTCGTCTCCCCATTGTGTACCGACTACTACAACTGATGACATCTGAATAAAGCACCTCCAAAGGTTCACGTAATACCGATCATTAACCGGTTCTTATCAAACAAACCTATTTTATCAATAATCCAAACTGGAAGTCAATACAAAATCCGAACAATACACTTTTTAAAAAATTCTTTGTTCGTAAATATGAGAAATTTCTTTCCGGTTTTTTTAGGATTGTCAAACATTATTGTACCCTCTGATTTCTTTTTCTATTATCATTAGGGCCTTTCTTTTTCCTGAAACAGAGAAAGCCCGCCATTGCATGAATGGCAGGCAGTCCCCTATGCGCCGGGAGACATCGAATCATCATCGAAGCGGCGTTCGAGATTGACGAATTTATTATATTCTTTTACGAATGCAAGCGAAACCGTGCCCACCGGACCATTACGCTGTTTCGCTATAATGATTTCAATGATATTTTTATTCTCGGATTCTTTATCATAATAATCATCACGGTATAAGAATGCGACGATATCAGCATCCTGCTCGATACTCCCGGATTCCCGGATATCAGACATCATCGGGCGCTTATCCTGACGCTGCTCCACTCCCCGCGATAGCTGGGAAAGGGCGATGACGGGCACTTTAAGTTCCCGAGCCAGCGCTTTGAGTGAACGTGAAATCTCGGATACCTCTTGCTGACGGTTGTCGCCTGAACGGCCATCGCCTTGAATTAACTGCAGGTAATCGATCAATATCATGCCAAGGCCATGTTCCTGCTTCAAACGACGGCATTTTGAACGGATTTCACCAATCCTGACACCTGGCGTATCATCGATATAAATGCCGGCATTCGACAAGCTTCCCATCGCCATCGTCAGTTTACGCCAATCCTCATCAGTTAAGGAACCTGTCCGTAAATTCTGGGCGTTGATATTCCCTTCAGCACAGAGCATACGCATAACGAGCTGCTCTGCACCCATTTCAAGACTGAAAATCGCTACATTCTCCTCCGTTTTGGTCGCAACGTTTTGAGCGATGTTCAATGCAAAAGCGGTTTTACCAACCGAAGGGCGGGCACCAACTATGATGAGGTCATTACGTTGGAACCCCGCTGTCATTCGATCCAGTTCAGCAAACCCTGTCGGTATTCCCGTGACATCCCCTTTACGGGTAGTCAAAATTTCTATATTATCGTAAGTCGCAACCAATACATCCTTAATATTTTGAAAAGACCCGGAATTCTTACGCTGGGCCACTTCCATGATCGTTTTTTCTGCTTCACCTAGCAGCTCCTCGACCTCGTCCTCACGACTATAGCCTTCCTGAGCGATGTTCGTCGCAGTCCGGATCAAACGGCGCAGCAATGACTTCTCCTCGACGATGCGGGCATAATATTCAATATTGGCCGCGGTAGGCACCGATCCGGCCAACTCACTTAAATAAGAAACCCCGCCAACTTCTTCAAGGTTTTTTGTCGCAGCCAATTCCTCTGTCACCGTAATCAAATCGACAGCTTTTCCTTCGTCATTCAATTTAAGCATCACATTAAAGATCTTTTGATGAGAGCTTCTATAAAAATCCTCCGGAATCAAAACTTCCGATGTAACGGTCAATGAAGAGGGCTCAAGAAAAATGGCTCCTAGCACGGCCTGTTCGGCTTCTATATTTTGAGGTGGAATCCTATCCTGAAATTGTTCTATCATATCTTAAAACCTCCCATTCTAAGAGGATACCTTTTATATGTTTCTAGTGAAAAAGAAAAAAGTGAAAGGACAACATGCCCAATCACATTTTTCGTCTATCTCTATTTTATCAATTTTTCACAGATATGAAACAGCTAAAATTAGTTAATTTCTTTCACATGCACAGTCAGTGTTGCAGTGACTTCAGGATGAAGCTTCACCGGAAGCTTTGTATGCCCTAAAGTGCGGATGCCTTCAGCAAGGTCCATTTTACGTTTATCAACCTTGATACCGTGTTTTTTCTGAAGCTCGGATGCAATTTGTTTAGTCGTGATGGAACCGAATAAACGCCCGCCCTCACCGGCTTTGGCAGATAGTTCAACCGTTAATTTCTCCAGCTGCACTTTCAATTCTTCAGCCTGCTGCAGCTCTTCTGCTGCAAGTGATTCTTCTTTATTTTTCTGTGCTTCCAAAGTTTTCACGTTTGAATTATTTGCTTCAACGGCCAATCCTTGTTTAAGCAGGAAATTATGTGCATAACCATCCGCAACATTTTTAACTTCCCCTTTTTTCCCTTTACCTTTAACGTCTTTAAGAAATATCACTTTCATTCTTTATATCCCCCTTCTAAATATTCATCAATAGCTGCTTTCAATCGACTTTCGGCTTCATCAATGGAGCATACCTGTTGAGTGGCGGCATTCGTTAGATGTCCGCCTCCATTCAACATTTCCATGATCACCTGTACATTGATATCACCAAGAGAACGCGCACTTATCCCCACCGTATCATCAGACCGCTTAGCCATTACAAAGGAAGCGACAACGCCATCCATCGTCAATAGGGTGTCCGCAGCCTGAGCAATGAGCACCTGATTATGAACCTGATCGGTTTTTGCCGCGGCAATGGCAATTCCCTTTTTATAAAAGATGACTTCTTCAATGAGCTTCGATCGTTTGATATAGGTGTCCACGTCTTCTTTTAAGAATTTCTGGACAAGTACCGTATCAGCTCCATGCGCCCTTAGATATGAGGCTGCATCGAAAGTACGTGATCCTGTTCTTAAGGTGAAGCTTTTCGTATCGACGATGATACCGGCAAGAAGCGCCGTCGACTCCAGCATATCAATTTTTGAGCGTTTCGGCTGATATTCAAGCAATTCGGTCACAAGCTCTGCCGTTGAAGATGCATATGGCTCCATATAGACGAGCAATGAGTTTTTGATGAACTCCTCACCCCGCCGATGATGGTCAATAACCACAACCTTATCGATTCTATTCAATAACCGCTCTTCAATCACCATGGAAGGTTTATGGGTATCGACCACAACCAGCAAGGTCTCATCCGTAATCATCTCAAATGCGTCATCAGGTGTTATGAACCGGGCATACAGCTCTTCTTTATTTTTGATTTCTTCCATTAGACGAAGGACACTGCTGTCGAGCTGCTGGGTGTTGATGACAATATAGCCTTCACGTTCATTCATTTGGGCTACTTTCAAGATGCCGATCGCTGAACCGATTGCGTCCATATCCGGGTTTTTATGGCCCATGACAATGACTTTATCGCTATCAAGGACTATATCCTTCAATGCATGGGAAATCACACGGGCACGGACCCTCGTGCGTTTTTCCATCGGATTGGTTTTGCCGCCATAGAATTTCACTTTTCCATTCGCTTGCTTTATGGCCACCTGGTCACCGCCCCGCCCTAAAGCGAGATCCAAGCTGGACTGGGCAAGCGTACCTAGTTCCGGCAAGGATGACACGGCCGAGCCGACCCCGATGCTCAAGGTCAGTGGTACATTTTGCTTGGCCGTCGTTTCCCTGATTTCATCCAAAATCGAGAATTTCCCCTTTTCAAGCTGCTGAAGGATATGCTCATTAAAGACAGCGATGAATCGTTCCGAGGAAACCCGTTTAAAGAAAACGCCATTATCCCTTGCCCACTTATCGAGAAGTGAGGTAACCAAGCTATTAATGCTGCTTTTACGCTGATCATCCATACCCTGTGTCAAATCATCATAATTATCAAGAAGAATAATCGCAATTGCCGTTCGCTCATCTTCATATAATTTCTCGATTTCCACTTGCTCCGTCACATCAAAAAAGTAAAGAAGCCTTTCATCACGCTTATGGACCACCTTGAATTTCCGATCGTGGAGCGTAAGTGTCTCTGTCTCGATCTCTTGCTTGATTAACGGTACTATCGAGTCCGCAACATCGTATAGCGATCTTCCTGCCAAGGAATCCTCACTAAAACAAGAAGCCAGGAATGGATTGGTCCATTCAATGTAATAATCTTCATTAAAGAGCATGATCCCAATCGGCATTTCCAATAACGCTTCCTCGCCCACCTTCTTTAAACGGTAGGATAAAGTCGTTATATACTCTTCTGTCTTCCGTTGCTTTTTTTCTACCATTCTTAATGTTAAATAAAATAAACCAGCAAGAATCAATAGTCCAACAAGTGCAATAACCCAATTATAATAAGCCAGTACGCCCAAAAGTAAAACGACTGCGGCCAGCACCCCATACAATGGGGACTTAATCGAGTATTCTTTCAAATAAGATGGCATAGTTTCAGCTCCTAAAAGCATCTGTTTTACAAAAAAGTCTTCTATTCCTTTTTCTTGATTGTCTCCCTAAAAGGAAAGCCTAAATCTATTATACCTAAAAATCGGACGGCCGTCGTTATAATCGGAATCGGCAGAAGCAAAGAAAAAACCACAATTAAAACAGGTATCGCCTTAACCCATGACTTAACATGAGCGATATAGAATATCAGGGAATATCCTTGTAATAAAATGAAGAACTGCAGTATGAAAAATAGGTTCGTTATGGCCATATATACAAAACTGTTCTTGTCCGTATTCACAAAAAGAGCAAGAAGCATCGTAATTAAATAATACCATAAAAGGCTTTTCGGGAGTCGCAGATCTCGAAAATGAGGCCATTTTAACGCCTTATCACTGAACCTCTTCACAATGGGATGCGCTGCAAAGAAAATCAATAAAACCATGATGACGGACATCAAGACGAACAAACTTGGCATCAGCGTGTTCATCATATCGATCGATTCATACATCCGCTTTTTGACTTGCTCTGTCGGTGCCTGTCCAAAGGTATCCATGATGCCGATTGAATTTTCAATGGACCCCTCAAGAATGTTCATCGATTCTTCTATGTAATTAACATCCGTAATCAACACTGAAGCTGCATACATTAATAAAATGCCCCCCAGAAAGACAAGGACTGCGCTTATGAACATAGGTGCCATCGGTTTGTCCTTTTTCAAAAAATAGCCGATCGCAATTCCCGTTGCCCCCATGAGCAAGGTCAGCGGAACAGACAATATCGTCCCGATGAGGATCGACAATAACGAGGCTACAAATAAGTAACCAAGGCTCCACGATAACTTTTGTTTGATTGTGACCAGTATAAATGGAATGGGTAAAAAGAAAGTAGTGAAAATACCCAATGGTGGGATTTGAATGGTGATGAACAATAAAATGCAATATAGTGCCAGAAGTGCTCCGCCCTCGGCAATTCGTCTCCCGCTATTCATCTTTATTTCACCCCCTGTTATGATTGATGTCTAATCTCCATCTTTATATTGTATCCGTTACGGCCAGGATATTTCAAACATCACAGTCTTTTTTGGGATATGATTATTTTTTCTGAGGAAAACGCGCGGATAACTTCCTTCTGAAATAAAAAAACCGCAATTCAGCGGTTTACAGGCATAAGTGAAAACTTATTAAAAAAGGCACATTAAGGATAACTCCTCAACGTGCCAATTTATTATTCACCAGATACGTATGGTAGTAATGCCATAGTACGTGAGCGTTTAATAGCAATCGTTAATTTACGTTGATATTTAGCGCTTGTGCCAGTTACACGACGTGGTAAAATTTTACCGCGTTCTGAGACGAATTTTTTAAGAAGATCTGTATCTTTGTAATCAATTTTAGTGATTCCATTAGATGTGAAATAACAAACCTTTTTACGCTTACCGCGTCCTTTACGTCCACCCATTGCCATAATATATTTCCCTCCCTGCTTTTTTGAATTTTCATTTTAAACGGCTGTTTAAAACGGAAGATCGTCATCTGAAATGTCGATTGTTTTACCGTCATTTGCAAATGGATCATCATCTACACGAGTGTAGTTGTTATTGCTTCGTTGATTCTGATTAGGATTTTGTCCATACGAATTGTTGTCATTTCCGTTATTACTATAACTTCTTTGACCTCCACCGTAAGAACCGCCTTCATTTCTTTCACCCGCTGAACTGCTTCGTGGTTCAAGGAATTGAACGCTCTCAGCCAGAATCTCCGTCACATATACGCGTTTGCCGTCTTGTCCTTCATAATTACGTGTTTGGACACGTCCATCCACGCCAGCTAAACTGCCCTTTTTCAAGAAGTTAGCTACATTTTCTGCCGGTTTACGCCAAACTACACAGTTAATGAAATCCGCTTCACGTTCACCTTGCTGATTCGTAAAACTACGGTTGACAGCTAAAGTAAAGGTAGCTACGGGAACTCCATTAGGTGTATATCGTAATTCAGGATCTTTAGTTAAGCGTCCTACCAAAACTACGCGATTCATCATCAGAATCAACCCCTAGGTTTCAAGCTTGTTTCATGTGAAACAAGATTAGAATTTATATTAATTGTCGAATTAAACTTCTTCTCTAGTAGCCATGTGGCGAATAATGTCTTCACTGATTTTAGCTAGACGATCGAATTCTTGAATCGCAGCACTTTCAGCGTTAACTTTAAGAAGCATGTAGTAACCATCACGGAAATCATTGATTTCATATGCTAGACGGCGTTTACCCCATTCTTTTGCTTCTACTTCCGCACCATTATCAGAAAGGATTGTGTTGAAACGTTCAACTAAAGCTTTTTTAGCTTCTTCCTCAATGTTTGGACGGATGATATACATAATTTCGTATTTTCTCATCACTGTCACCTCCTTTTGGTCTAAGCGGCCCAATTGGGCAAGGAGCAATTATTTATAATTACTCACAAGATAAAATTATAGCATAGTTAAAGAGGCTTTGCAACGAACGGTTCGACTTATTACAATTAAATGTAATCTAATGATTTAAGTCTATAAAAAAGACCCTACATATGGAATGGTAGGGTCTTTGATTCTTATACGTTGAAACGGAAATGGATAACATCGCCATCGTTAACGATGTATTCTTTACCTTCCAAACGAACCTTACCCGCTTCTTTTGCGGCACCATGACTACCCGCTTCAAGTAAATCGGTATAAGAAACCGTTTCGGCACGAATGAAACCGCGTTCGAAGTCCGTGTGAATGACGCCAGCACATTGAGGGGCTTTCATTCCTTTGCGGAATGTCCAAGCCCGCACTTCCTGTACGCCAGCTGTAAAGTATGTTGCCAATCCAAGCAGATTATAAGAAGCACGGATCAGCTGATCTAGACCTGACTCCTCGATGCCAAGTTCAGATAGGAACATTTCCTTTTCTTCACCTTCAAGCTCTGCAATTTCTTCCTCGATTTTGGCACAAATCACGATTACTTCGGCATTTTCCTTAGCGGCATATTCACGAACTTGCTGAACATATTCATTATCGTCAGCATTCGCCACTTCATCTTCGCTCACGTTCGCCACGTAAAGCGTTGGCTTAGCTGTAAGTAAATGCATGCCCTTCACGATTTTTTGCTGTTCTTCGGTAAACTCGACGGAACGTGCAGGCTTTTCATCTTCCAATGCTTCTTTTAAAGCCACAAGGATTTCATGTTCTGCCACAGCGGCTTTATCTTTTTGCTTGGCCATTTTTCCGACACGGTCGATGCGTTTGACAACAGATTCCAAATCGGCAAGGATCAATTCAAGATTGATGACCTCGATATCATCGATTGGATTTACTTTTCCGGAAACATGGGTAATGTTATCATCTGCAAAGCAACGGACGACTTGACAAATTGCATCCACTTGACGGATATGGGAAAGGAATTTATTACCTAAACCTTCTCCTTTACTTGCCCCTTTTACAATCCCGGCGATATCCGTGAATTCAAATGCTGTCGGAACCGTTTTTTTCGGTTTTACCAATTCAGTCAATTTTTGCAGACGGTGATCTGGCACCTCCACAATCCCTACATTCGGGTCGATCGTACAGAAAGGGTAGTTGGCAGATTCCGCACCTGCCTGAGTTATTGCATTAAATAAAGTGGATTTACCTACGTTAGGCAAACCGACTATACCAGCTGTTAAAGCCATTTATATTTCACTCCTTCAAGATGATTCGTACATATGGGAAAAGAACTGATCTTCTATAAAGACCATCCAATACCTAAACCTTTCCCAATTATAGATTTCGCTTCCTAAAAAGACAAGTAAATCATGAGAAACGCCGGACTACTTTCACTCCAAAAAAAAAAGCATGATCACTCCTCATGCTTTTGCAGAACTTTTTTCATTTTCTTCGCGAATTCACGTCGAGGCAGCATCACGCTATGACCGCATCCTTCACATTTTATCCGGATATCCATTCCGAGCCGTATAATTCTCCACTTATTCACTCCACAGGGATGTGGTTTCTTCATTTCCACAATATCCTTAAGTGCAAATTCCTTTTCTTCCATAATCATGAGCCCCCCAATTCCTATGACTCGCTGCCATTGTACGTAGATTTAATCCCACTTGCATCAAGCGCAGCACTTATTTCTTTTCTTAATATCCTACTGATTTCAATATGATGCATCGGCTTTGTTTCCGCGTTAATCCGAAAGACGATTTCTTCAGGACTGATTTTTTCAATTCCCAAAAATTCAGGTGCTTTGATCAAGGCTTCGTATTTGCCTGCCATACTGTTTAAAAGATCTTTCAGCACCTTCTCAGCACGCTCGGTCGATCCATCGTTAGGTATGGTCACATCAACAATTGCCATACTATTTAAAATGGAATAATTCGTAACCTGGATGATGCTGCCGTTGGGTATGAAGTGCAATTCACCTACACCGCTTTTAATTTTCGTCGTACGAAGCCCGATTTCAATGACTTCCCCTTCAAAAGTATTGATTTTAATATAATCCCCAACCGAGAACTGATCTTCAAAGATAACGAAAAACCCGGTAATTATATCCTTGACCAAACTTTGTGCGCCAAATCCAATGGCCAAACCGAGAACACCGGCACCAGCGAGTAATGGCATTACATGAAGACCAAGAATCTCCAGAATCATCAACAAGGCAATGAAATTGATGACATAGGTAATGATATTTTCCAGCAATTTAATGAGTGTCGCTTCCCTGCGTTCCGTTACCCGAATGGGACTTCTTAAACGTGCTTTGAAAAATTTATTCAGAATAGTCTTTCCTATTGTAATAATAATACGCGATAACAGCAGAACAAGGAAGATTTTAATAATACCCTCGCCCATCAGCAGCCATATCTTTTCATCCAATATCTCTTTTGCAACACTATCATAAATGCGATCCATATTTTCCTCCTGCCTAATGCAAATAACAGCAAATCTATTATATCTTCGACGTATTCCTCTACCCTCCATGCATGGAGGTAACCATGAAATAGCGAGATTTTCTCTATTTTATCAATAAATAATGGTTTCTGTACAAAAAAATTATGGGTATATAGTTAATAGAATTTAGAAATTTTATCCCGAACATTCAAATGATTATTTACTAGAAAGTATAGATGAAAGCAATTGGTAGAGGATAACGTCGATTCATATCCCCTTCACCTGTTTGCATGTTTTGCAAAAAATTCCCTCACCCATCATGTTAAATACCGTATATTTTCCCCTTTTTATCCGTATACTGTAATACCAAATAAAGTAAAGGAGTTGAGCCGATGAATCTGAATTCTAGTCTATTTAATAATAATAAAAATAGATTAAGTCGCATCCTGCATGAAGATACGGATGCATCCAAACAAATTTCCCAGGAATTAATCAACCTCCTCCCAACAGGAAAGCTTCAACCAATCGTCATCGTCTGCATAGGCACAGACCGTTCCACAGGCGATTCACTCGGACCACTTGTCGGCACTCTGCTTAGTGAAAAGGCTGAAAACAGTTCTTCTTCATTCCATGTTTATGGTACTCTGGATGACCCTATACATGCGATGAATTTACAGGAAAAATTAAATGAAATTAAAAAGCTGCATGCCAATGCCTTTATAGTCGGAATCGATGCTTGCTTGGGGAAAATGAAAAGCGTCGGCATCGTGCAGATCGGCCAGGGACCAGTTAAGCCGGGTGCCGGGGTCAATAAAGACCTTCCTTCCGTCGGAAATGCCCATATTACAGGAATCGTGAATGTAAGTGGATTCATGGAGTTCATGGTCTTGCAGAACACGCGTCTTAATCTTGTGCTAAAAATGGCGAAAACCATTGCCGAGGGGATTTATGAAGCACAAAACCATTATCCAATAAAACCTTCCATCACTCCTTTCACATGGTCATTCAAGCAAGAAAAAACCCTTTGATCGGTTTTTTCATAAAAAAGAAGGAAGGGGCCAGCCCCTTCCTTCTTTTTTATACATAATACATGAAAGTAACCAGAATGGCCGTGATCATTATGCCCGGAAGCAGATTCGCCACCCTGATTTTGGTGACACCGATAATATTCAAACCAATCGCCAAAATCATGACACCGCCAGTTGCCGTCATTTCCAATATGAAGGAATCCATTAATGCAGATGGGATCATCGTATTGATTTGCCTTGAAAAAACCGCCAGGAATCCCTCATAAAGAATGATAGGAAATGCTGAAAAAAGTACCCCTATGCCTAACGTGCTGGCGAGGACAAGTGCTGTGAATCCATCGATTATCGCCTTTGTTATCAAAACGTCGTGATCATTCCGGATACCGCTATCCAGGGCACCAATAATGGCCATCGCCCCAATTCCAAATATGAGCGTAGCCGTTACAAACCCCTGAGATATCGAGGTTCCTTCCTTCGCTTTCATCCTGCGTTCAATCCAATTGCCTAAAGAATTAAGCCTGCCCTCAAGATTCATCCATTCACCGAGGACCGCCCCGCCGACAATACTTAAAATGACAACAAGGAAATTATCGCTTTTAAACCCCATCTGCAAACCTAAAACCATCACGGCTAAACCGATACCGCTCATGACCGTTTCTTTAATCTTCTCAGGTATATGTTGTAAAAACCTTCCTAAAATCGAGCCGATTAAAATGCAGGCACCGTTCACCAAAGCCCCTAATAATACCATCTCATCCACCTAATTTTCTGCATATGTCTTCATGATCTTTTCATAAGGGGATCTAAGAGGAAAGGTTCTCTTGATCGATCAAGTTCAAAATTCTCTCTAAATCTTCTTTTGAAAAGAACTCTATTTCTATTTTTCCTTTTTTCTTGCTTTGTTTTATCGTTACGCTCGTTCCTAGTCTTTCACGCAGACTTGTCTCCCTTTGCTTTATGAAGATATCTTTTTTCTCTTGTTTCTTAGGTTTGGTTTCACGTGAAACGGTATCATTCAATTGATGTATATACTGCTCCAGCTGTCTGACATTCATACCTTCCTTGAGGACTTTATCCGCTACCGGCTTGAGCATCTCTTTTTTCTTTAAACCCAGCAATGCCCGGCCATGTCCCATGGATATTTCCCCGTCAGAGATATATCTCCTAATTCCTTCAGGCAAAGATAGTAATCTAAGATGGTTCGCAATATGGGGTCGGCTTTTTCCCAGCCGATTGGCCAGCTGCTCCTGGGTGAATTCCAATTTTTCAAGAAGCGTTTGATAAGCGGCAGCCTCTTCGATCGGATTCAAATCTTCCCGTTGCAGGTTTTCCAAAATGGCCAGTTCCATCATCTGCTGTTCACTCAATTCCCTCACAACGACCGGAACTGTCTTTAAATCAGCTTCCTTGGCAGCACGATAACGCCTTTCCCCAGCCACGATTTCATATCCCTTAATACTTTTCCGGGCAATAATCGGCTGTAATATCCCATGCTCCATGATGGATTGCTTTAATTCCTCTATAGCTTCTAGCCGAAAGCTCTTTCGGGGCTGATAAGGATTTGGCCTTAATTCCCTTAATTTGATTTCGCGCACGATTTCATCTTTACTGATCTCCCCACTGTTGAAAAGTGCGTTAAGTCCTTTGCCAAGCCCTTTAGCCATTTGATACCACTTCCTTTGCCAATTCTAGATAGACCTCCGCCCCTCGTGACTTTGGATCATATATAATTATCGGTTCTCCATGGCTCGGTGCTTCACTCAAACGGACATTGCGGGGAATGATGGTTTGGTAGACTTTATCCTGAAAGTATTTTTTGACTTCTTCTATGACCTGGAGACCTAAATTTGTTCTTGCATCCAACATCGTCAAAAGCACACCCTCGATTTTCAAATCATGGTTCAAATGCTTTTGGACGAGGCGGACCGTATTCAATAGTTGACTCAAACCCTCCAATGCATAATATTCACATTGTACTGGGATCAAAACAGCATCGGCAGCCGTTAAGGCATTAAGCGTAAGCAAACCCAATGATGGAGGGCAGTCAATCACAATGTAATCATACTGGCTTTGCACCTCTTCTAACGCCCTTTTTAATCGGACTTCCCTTGAGATGGTTGGAACAAGTTCAATTTCTGCACCTGCAAGTTGAATTGTCGCAGGTATAGCATATAGGTTTTCCACCTTTGTTTCCATGATTACGGTACTGGCCTCAACATCATCAACCAATACATCATAAATACATTGTTCCACATCTGCTTTGTCAATACCTGCACCGCTTGTCGCATTTCCCTGCGGGTCAATATCGACCATTAAGACTTTCTGTCCAATGTATGCAAGACAAGCACTTAAACTGACAGAAGTTGTCGTTTTTCCAACACCGCCCTTTTGATTGGCAATGGCGAGAATCTTACCCACGAATTCACCCGCTTTCAACTATCTTCATGACGCTATATCTATTGACTTTTACCGTGAATCCAATTATTTCTTTCTATTTTATCATGAATGTTACTGGAAGAAATCGTTTTCTTAAATTCCTCTTAAAATTTGAAATACTTCTAAAAGCATTGAAAATCCAGGAAAAGTTGAATGTTTTAAAAGTGGAAAATGCCAGTTTGGAGAGAAAATAAAAAAAGCTTGGTAATCGGAGACTACCAAGCGGGCTAAGGATGGGGAATCAAGTTTTTTTCTTGGGTATTTTAATCGTGAATTGATAATACTCCTCGAATTCTTCTTCCTCTGCATCCAGATTTATTCCATTGTCTGTAACCATACTGAGCGATTGGCGGATGGTATTCACGGCAATCCTCATGTCTTTACTAAACGCTTTTCGCTTAGGTTTCGGCTTCTGCACAGTACCCGTTAAGAGCTTGACGACCTGCTCTTCGGTCTGCTTGACGTTTAACCCTTTTTCGATGATTTCCAAAAGCAGTTTCAACTGCTTTTCAGGACTCTTTAACGGTATCAACGAGCGGGCATGGCGTTCCGTAATTTGCTTTTGAAGAAGTGCATCCTGAACCTCCTGCGGCAGCTTAAGCAGCCGAAGCTTATTCGCCACGGTGGATTGACCAATTCCCAGTCTTTGTGCCAGGGCTTCTTGGGTTAAACTATGCAGCTCCAATAGTTTTCCGTAAGCCAAAGCTTCTTCAATCGGTGTCAGTTCTTCACGCTGAAGGTTTTCTATCAGCGCAACGGAAGCCGTTTCTGTATCGGTGAAATCTTTGATTATAGCAGGTGCCAATTCCCAGCCAAGCTTTTGCATGGCCCGGAAACGACGCTCACCTGCAATGATTTCATATTTTCCCTGACCATAAGCCCTTACTACAATTGGTTGAATGATCCCATGTGTATGGATCGTTTGAGCCAATTCGGCAATTTTATCGTCATTAAAAACGGTCCTTGGTTGAAATCGATTAGGCACAATGTCGGAAATGGAAATTTTTCTTATTTCTTCATTATTATTGCTAGGTGTCTCCATCTCTAGTTGCTCTTCTTCCTTTTCGCCAAACCCAAAGAACCGCGAAAAAGGATGCTTCATCTTCCTACACCACCTTTTAAAACTCCCAAATAACATATTCTCTATTTAAAGGACAAGTCCTGCATACATTTCCCGACATGGTTATACATATGTCCCTTCACTGTAAAAAACATGTCGACTGGCGCCATCAAGGCAATAATGAGGGTCGACGGCCAGTTTTTAAAAATATCAGCCGGCTTTCCCAAAATTATTTCCCTGAATCAGCAAGCTAAGGGCACACGTCATAACCTGTACCGAAAATGCCTTCTTGTTGGCAAATGCAGTATTAAGTGAAAATAATAAGGTCATACACTTATAGTAAAAGAAAATAAGGGCAAGTACCAGCCATATATATCTGAATCCTCTGCTCTTACTATGAAAACATACTTTATCGTACAGAGGTTATTCAATAGGCTGCTTATTCGGTGTCCCTGGTTTTCTTGGGTATTTTTTAGGAGTCTTCTTCACTTTTTTTACAGTAATGATGTTTCTTTCACTATTTTCCTCTGGCAATGTGAAAGGATGAATTTCTTCGATTTCTCCGCCTAATGTAAAAATGGCCTTCTTCCCTGTGTCCATTTCATCTTGTGCACTAGCCGCTTTCATGGCAATGAACGTCCCATCCAGTTTAACAAGCGGCAAACATAGTTCACTTAAAACCGACATCCTGGCTACCGCCCTCGCCATGACAATATCATAGGATTCGCGATGCTCCGGTTTTTGGGCGAAGGTTTCCGCCCGGTCATGATAAAAGGAAACTCCCTTTAATTGCAATGAATCCGCAAGGTGATTCAAAAAAGAAATTCGCTTATTCAAGGAATCCACAATCGAGACGTGGATATCAGGGAAACAAATCTTCAATGGAATACTCGGAAATCCAGCTCCAGCCCCAACATCGCAAATTCGATAGGATTCGTTAAAGTCGAAATAGAAGGCTGCACTGATTGAATCATAAAAATGCTTTAGATAAACTTCTTCTTTATCTGTGATGGCCGTTAAGTTCATCTTTTCGTTCCATTCCACCAATAATCGATAATACGTGTCAAACTGATCAAGCTGTTGAGGAGAAAGCTCAATCCCTTTCTCCAGCAGTGCTTGTTGGAACTGTTCAATATTCATGTTTTTTCAATCCTTTTCGGGTATTTCCGTTACTGAGATACTCTGGCAATCTTACCTTGTTCCAAATAAACAAGCAGAATGGAAACATCAGCAGGATTCACACCGGAAATTCTTGAAGCCTGAGCTACTGATAGCGGGTGGACCTGCTTTAGTTTTTGACGTGCTTCCGTTGCAAGACCAGAAATTGCATCATAATCGATATTCTCTGGAATCTTTTTGTTCTCCATTTTTTTCAGGCGATCGACTTGCTGCAAGGATTTTTCGATATATCCTTCATACTTGATCTGGATTTCGACCTGTTCCGTCACTTCTTCACTCAGTTCGACATCACTTGGCGCCAACTTCTGAATATGGGAATAATCCATTTCAGGCCTTTTCAATAAATCGGAGGCACGGATTCCATCCTTTAATTCACTGCCGCCACTTGCAGTAATGACTTCTTGCACCTCTTTGGTCGGTTTGATGAAGTTTGATTTCAATCGTTCCTTTTCCAGTTCAACCGCTTCTTTTTTCATAAGGAAACGTTTGTAGCGTTCTTCTTTGATCATTCCGATATTGAATCCAATTTCCGTTAAGCGTAGATCGGCATTATCATGACGCAATAATAAACGATATTCTGCACGTGAAGTCAGCAATCGGTATGGTTCATTCGTGCCTTTCGTTACAAGGTCATCAATGAGAACACCAATATAGGCATCCGAACGGCTTAAAATCAGTTCTTCCTTCCCCATTGCATTCAACCCTGCATTAATACCGGCCATCAATCCTTGTCCTGCTGCTTCTTCATAGCCGGATGTCCCGTTAATTTGACCTGCAGTATATAGATTTTTGATTTTCTTCGTTTCAAGTGTAGGCCATAGCTGCGTAGGAACGATGGCATCATATTCAATTGCATATCCAGCACGCATCATTTCCGCTTTTTCAAGTCCCGGAATTGTTTGCAGGATTTTCACTTGCACATCTTCAGGCAGACTGGTGGATAAACCTTGCACATAAACTTCCTTTGTATTGCGACCTTCAGGTTCCAAGAAGATTTGATGCCGTGGCTTATCATTAAAACGAACGACTTTATCTTCTATCGATGGACAATAACGCGGTCCGGTTCCTTTAATCATTCCGGAATACATTGGTGAACGGTGTAGATTCTCATCAATGAGCTGATGTGTACCCTCATTCGTATACGTTAACCAGCATGGCAATTGATCCGTTATGAACTTTGTCGTTTCATAAGAAAAGGCACGAGGCACTTCATCGCCAGGCTGAATTTCCGTTTTGCTGTAGTCTATGGAAGAACTATTCACACGTGGAGGCGTTCCTGTTTTAAAACGGACCAAATCAAATCCTAACTGCTCCAAGTGTTCAGAAAGCCTGATGGAAGGCTGCTGATTATTAGGGCCGCTTGAATATTTCAGTTCCCCTAAAATGATTTCACCGCGTAAATATGTTCCCGTCGTGATTACGACAGTTTTCGCACGGTACACCGCGCCTGTTTTAGTGATGACACCCGTACATACGTCGTTTTCAACAATTAATTCCTCTACCATTCCTTGAATCAATGTCAAATTTTCTTGGTCTTCTATCGTCTTTTTCATTTCTTGCTGATAGAGAAATTTATCTGCCTGCGCCCGCAGCGCACGAACGGCCGGACCTTTTGCCGTATTGAGCATCCTCATTTGAATATGGGTCTTGTCGATATTTCTTCCCATTTCACCGCCTAAAGCGTCAATTTCCCTAACGACTATCCCTTTTGCCGGTCCGCCGACGGAGGGATTGCATGGCATAAAGGCGACCATATCCAAGTTAATGGTGATCATCAACGTTTTAGCTCCTACTCTTGCTGCTGCAAGGCCTGCCTCACTGCCAGCATGACCGGCACCAATAACAATGACATCATAGCTACCTGCTTCGTATTGCATATCCTTTTCCTCCTTTTACGCTTATTTTCCTAAACAAAATTGAGAGAACAATTGGTTGATCAAATTATCCTGAACGCTTTCGCCAATGATTTCTCCAAGTAACTCCCATGCTTTCGTGAAGTCGATTTGAACCAAATCAACCGGCGTACCCATTTCAATAGCATCAATTGCATCTTCGATAGCCTGTAATGCCTGTCCCAGCAAAGCTATATGCCTTGCATTGGACACATAGGTCAGGTCTCCCGTTTCTAAAGAACCTTCGAAAAATAAAGAAGCGATCGCTTCTTCCAATTCATCGACCCCTCGATCTTCCAGTAATGAAGTCGTAACGACTTTATGGGATGCAGCCATTTCCTTAACTTTTGCCATATCGATTTTTTGTGGAAGGTCTGTTTTATTGATGATAACGATAACATCCATTCCCTCAACCGCTTGGAATAGTTTCTCATCTTCAGTAGTGAAATCATCGGAATAGTTCAATACTAGCAATATTAAATCCGCTTCTTTTAATACTGCACGAGACCGTTCAACTCCAATTCGTTCAACGATATCTTCCGTTTCGCGAATTCCTGCTGTATCGACAAGTTTAAGCGGTACACCGCGAACATTGACATACTCTTCAATAACATCACGTGTTGTACCTGGAATATCAGTGACGATCGCTTTGTTTTCATGAACTAAGCTGTTAAGCAATGAAGATTTTCCGACATTAGGACGACCTATGATAACGGTCGCAAGTCCATCCCGAAGTATTTTCCCCTGTTGGGCCGTGTGAAGCAGCTTCTCTATTTCATTCTTCACATAACTGCCTTTTTCCAAAAATAAACGATGCGTCATTTCTTCGACATCATCATATTCCGGATAATCTATATTTACCTCGACTTGAGCGAGGGTTTGTAAAATTTCCTGACGCAGATTTTGGATTAATTTCGAAAGCCGGCCTTCCATTTGACCTAATGCAACATTCATGGCTTTATCCGTTTTAGCACGGATTAAATCCATAACGGCCTCAGCTTGGGAAAGATCGATCCTGCCATTCAAAAAAGCCCGTTTCGTAAATTCACCAGGTTCCGCTAAACGAGCACCTTGTGAGAGAATAAGCTGCAGTACCCTATTGACCGAAACGATTCCACCGTGACAATTTATTTCAACTACATCTTCCCTTGTAAATGTCTTTGGACCCATCATGACCGAAACCATGACTTCCTCTATGATTTCACCTGTTTTAGGCTGGATAAGGTGGCCATAATGAATCGTATGTGATTTCACTTCAAGCAATCCTTTTCCACCTGGTCCTTTAAAGATCCTATCGGCTATTTCTATGGCCTCATCACCGCTGATTCTAACGATGGCGATTGCCCCTTCCCCTAAGGGAGTAGAGATAGCGGTGATTGTATCGAATTCCATGCTTTCACCTCTTATATATTGATGGTTCTATTTTTTTCTGATAATAAAATCGTCGAATCCCTAAATTACTACAATACCACAGTATATTCATGAAAAAAAGTAGATACTCCTTCCTTCCAAGAGTTATCCACACGCCGTTAATCCATATTCTGTAACAACCATTTTAACTTATCCACATGTGAATAACAAATATCACCCGCTTCATTTTCTTCCTTCCCTTTAAGGATCAAGAAAATATAAAAAATTTGTCACTTATTGTTGAATGGAAAATTCGCAAAAAAAATATTCGACACTCATCCCTAAAAAAAAAGAACCCCTGCTTAAAAGCAGAAGGTTCATTTAAGTGGAGTGATGACCAAGTGACGATATGGCTCCGTCCCACTTGAGGTTGTTTTTATTTTTGGATAATCCAGGAGAGCATTATGGATGACCTTACGTTCATAGGATGGCATCGGCTCCAGTGAAACAGCTTTACCTGTTTTCGTGGCTTTATTTGCCATTCTTTCAGCCAATTGGATTAAGGTGTCATTGCGGCGGCTTCGATAATCTTCTGCATCTACGGTAATATTCAAAAACTGCTTCGAATATCGATTTGCTACCAGCTGCGCTAAATACTGAAGGGAATTTAGTGTTTGACCCCTTTTTCCAATTAATAATGCAATTTTATCACCTGATAAATGAAATGTTACGTTCTTACCTTTACGATGGACATCAATTTCTGCATTGACTCCCATTTCCACGCTGACATTCTTCAAAAATTTAAGTGTCTCTTCAATGGGATCGGGAGGTAATGTCACATGGACGATTGCCTTCCTTGCACCAAATAAACCAAAAAATCCTTTTTTGCCTTCATCTTCTATTTCAATCTCCACGCGATCCTTAGTGCTGTTCAGTTGAGCTAAAGCTAAATTTACTGCTTCTTCGACAGATTGTCCTGTAGCAGTCACTTTTTTCACTTTTTCTTTGCCCCTCCCGCGTTTTCCGCAGCTGCTTTTCTAAGATCCGGACCTTTAATGAAATATGTTTGAACGATACCAAAAATGTTACCAACTACCCAGTAAAGAGAAAGAGCAGCGGGGAAATTAATAGCAAATACAACAATCATGATTGGCATGATGTAAAGCATCATCGTCATTTGTGCCGCCATTTGTGGATTCGAGTTCATTCCAGCCATGGACATCTTTTGCTGGATAAAAGTCGTAATGCCTGCAACAACCGGTAAAATATAATAAGGATCCGGGGAACCTAAATCAAACCAAAGAAAGCTATGTAAAGAAATTTCTTTCGTACGGCTGATGGCATGGTAAAATCCGATCAAAATCGGCATTTGGACCACTATAGGCAAACATCCCGCCAATGGATTCACATTATATTTTGAAAATAAAGCCATTGTTTCTTGCTGTAGTTTTTGTTGTGTGGCAGCATCTTTTGAGCTGTATTTAGCTTGAAGTTCTTTCATCTCAGGCTGAATGGCCTGCATAGCTTTCGAGCTTTTCACCTGTTTGATCATTAGTGGAAGTAATGCTAAGCGAATGATTAATGTAACACCGATGAGTCCCAAACCATAGTTCTCGCCAAATGCTTCAGAAAGCCAAATGATCAGGGCTGATAATGGATAGACAATGTATGAATTCCAAAAACCTTCACTATCCGCAGTAATAGGTTCTTTAATTTCCGTACACCCTGCCAACAGCATCATTATCGAGGCTAGTCCAATAATGAGTAATATTCGTTTTTTCAACCGTAATTTCCTCCTAACTGCAATCAATCTTTTTTGAAACAATTGTGAACTGTTTATTAGAGGATTTCAAGGAAAAGTAATCCACTTTTTCCACAGTTACAATCGGAATTTTCTATGTTATCTTACTCAAGTAACCATATGATACGAGGAGTGCTTATTCGATATTAAGGGGACTTTATTGTTTTTTCATTTTAAAGTTTAGTGATTTAGAACGTTTCAGGACATGTATCAAGCTGCTTTTCACCTGGAAAAAGTCCATCTCCGCCGCTGGTTTTCGAGCAATCACAATATAATCCTTACCCTCTTCTATATCTTCTTTCAATTCCAAAAACGCTTGCCGTATGTATCTTTTGATTTGGTTCCTTACAACGGCGTTCCCGATTTTTTTACTGACAGAAAGGCCGATCCTAAAATGATCCTGACCCGGCTTTTCAAGGACATAGACAACGAATTGCCGATTAGCAGAAGATTCACCTTTTTTAAATACAAGCTGAAATTCATCCTCTTTCTTAATCCTTAACTTTTTTTTCATTTTTACACCTTCATTACATGAATTGAGTCTCAGTAAATCCCTTATTTTGCGAAAAAAGACCACTGAGACTTTTCAGTGGTCTATGCAGATAATACTTTTCTGCCCTTACGGCGACGTGCAGCGATTACTCTACGTCCGTTTTTCGTGCTCATACGTGCACGGAAACCGTGAACTTTACTATGTTTGCGGTTATTCGGTTGATAAGTTCTTTTCATTATATGACACCTCCCTGAGGAATAACAGTTAAAGACAGTCTTTACAATTATATAGATGGAGGTTTCTACTTGTCAACCTCATCCATAAAAAATTTCTTTTTTTAATGCTCAATGTCCAGTAGGCCTTTTTTTACTACCTAGCCTATTGTAAATGATTTTGCTCCGAACTGATATAGAAATTTTTGGGGAAGGGGAAATTTCCATCATTTTATCCATGGGCACGAATATGAGATTCGCAAGTAACCCTCCCTTACGACACACCATTCGACAAATTATAAGAACGAACCTGAATCCCTTTTGATCTTTCCCCATGCAGGTCTTCCGGCTTGAACACCTGGTTCATATCAACTTAATTCGAGCCTATAATCATGGTCTGTGGATAAAATTCGACATGTTTTTTTCTATCCACATCCTATTTTAGAGACTTTTGCACATAACAATGGCCTGTGGAAAAGTTTTTCCCACAAGCCCGGTAAGTTGTGGATAAAGTTTTCTAACCCATTGCAAGACGCCTGAATTTCTGATATTATATTTGTGTTTTCACTCTGAATAACTTTATCAACAGGTAACGTTTATCCACAGACTGTGAATAACTTGTGGATAGTTTATCCGACCTGTGTATATTAATCTGTCCACAGATGGTGGATATTGTCGAAAACCCTTTTTTCTTCTTTATTATATATTTCTTAAAATACCTGTTGATGAATAAACATTCAAATCTGCACTGGCTCACCAGATGTAGTCTGTACAAAGGTTGTACAGCGCAAGATATAGTTTTGGGCACTTCACATTACACAACACAAAAATTCCTTAATACAGCTCACCGAACCTTTGCTGTCAAAATTAATATGAAGACGGCAATCGATGAGTTTATTTGTGCCTATACATTTTAGATACAATGATTAAAATTTTTTTTGCAAAGGAGGGATAAGTTTGGATAACATCGATAGCCTCTGGAACCAGGCGCTCGGAAAAATCGAAAAGAAAATCAGTAAACCAAGCTTTGAAACTTGGCTTAAATCAACCAAGGCTTATTTACTGCAAGGTGATACATTAACAGTCACCGCTCCCAATGAATTTGCCAGGGATTGGCTTGAAGAACGCTATTCCCATCTTATTTCCGATGTATTGTTTGAACTTACCGGTGAGGAATTGGAAGCAAAATTCATCATTCCCCCCAATCAAGAAGATGATGATTTTGCCGTTCCTGTTCAGCCTAAAAAGATAAAAAAACAGGATAAAGAGCATGCTGCATTTCCACAGCATATGCTTAATGCGAAAAATACATTCGATACATTTGTCATCGGCTCCGGCAATCGTTTTGCCCATGCCGCGTCTCTCGCTGTTGCAGAAGCTCCGGCCAAAGCCTATAATCCCTTATTCATATACGGGGGCGTCGGCCTTGGAAAAACTCATTTAATGCATGCAATCGGGCATTATGTTCTAGAGCATAATCCGAATGCGAAGGTCGTTTATTTATCGTCTGAAAAGTTCACGAATGAATTCATCAACTCGATCCGGGACAATAAAGCTGGGGAATTCCGTGATAGATACCGAAGCGTGGATGTTTTATTAATTGATGATATTCAATTTCTTGCGGGAAAAGAACAAACTCAAGAAGAGTTTTTCCATACATTCAATGCGCTGCATGAAGAAAGCAAACAGATCGTCATCTCGAGTGACCGCCCGCCAAAAGAGATACCTACACTAGAGGATCGCCTCCGTTCAAGATTTGAGTGGGGCTTGATTACGGATATCACGCCACCTGATCTGGAAACGCGGATTGCCATATTGCGTAAAAAGGCAAAAGCTGAGGGTCTTGATATCCCGAACGAAGTCATGCTCTATATAGCCAACCAAATCGATTCCAATATTCGTGAGCTTGAGGGTGCACTTATTCGTGTCGTCGCTTATTCTTCATTGATCAATAAAGATATAAATGCCGATTTGGCAGCTGAAGCATTAAAAGACATCATTCCTAGCTCAAAACCTAAAATAATCACCATCTTGGAAATCCAGAAGACGGTCGGTGAACATTATAGTGTCAAACTTGAGGATTTCAAGGCGAAAAAACGGACTAAATCCGTGGCCTTTCCAAGACAGATTGCCATGTATCTTTCCAGGGAATTGACGGACTCATCCCTGCCCAAGATAGGCGATGAATTTGGAGGCCGCGATCATACGACCGTCATCCATGCGCATGAAAAAATCTCCAAACTCATGCAAACGGACACCCAGCTTCAACGTCAGGTTAAAGAAATCCAGGACCAGCTGAGGGTATAATGGATTCTGGATAATGTGAATAACTGGCGACTACTTACACACAGTCTGTCCACATGTGGATAGACTGTTTTTCCTTAGGTTGAGTGGACTTATCCACATATCAACAGGGCCTACTACTATTACTACTATCTTTTTTAATAAAAATTATTAATAAATATGCCTATTCGGCAATAAAAAATTGGAGGATGAAACATGAGATTTATAATCCAAAGAGATCGATTAGTTCATAGTGTCCAAGAAGTAATGAAAGCAGTCACATCAAGAACGACGATTCCGATCCTAACAGGGATAAAGATAAGCGTTACTAGTGAGGGGGTCACTCTAACAGGTAGTGATTCAGATATTTCCATCCAATCATTCATTCCCGCTGAGGTTGACGGTGATGAGATAGTTGAAGTTAAAAGCAGCGGCGGTATAGTCCTGAATGCCCGTTTTTTCAGTGAAATTGTCAAAAAGCTGCCGATGGATACTGTAGAAATTGAAGTGGAGAATAACTTTCAAACGATTATTCGCTCGGGAAAAGCTGAATTTAATCTAAATGGACTGGATCCTGAGGAATATCCTCATCTTCCGATCATTGCAGAAGAAAATATTTTCAAACTTCCCACGGACCTTTTAAAGACCCTCATCCGCCAAACTGGCTTTGCAGTGTCCACGTCAGAAACACGCCCCATCTTAACAGGTGTAAACTTGAAGGTTCAAGATGACGAATTGACCTGTATTGCAACAGATAGCCATAGGCTTGCAATGAGAACAGCCAAAATAGAAAATAAAATTAACGGGACCTATAGCGTTGTCATCCCAGGTAAAAGTCTGAATGAGTTAAGTAAAATCCTTGATGATACAAACGAACTCATTGAAATCGTCATTACCGAAAACCAAGTCCTTTTCAAAGCTGAAAATTTATTATTCTTCTCAAGACTTCTTGAAGGGAATTATCCCGATACATCACGCTTGATTCCATCAGATAGCAAAACCGATGTGACTGTTCACACCAAGGATTTCCTTCAAGCGATCGACAGGGCTTCATTATTGGCGAGAGAAGGAAGAAATAATGTCGTCAAATTGACAACCCTGGAAGGCCGTATAATCGAAGTCTCTTCCAATACTCCTGAAATTGGTAAAGTAATTGAGGAAGTTCAGGCAGAAGCCATTGAAGGTGAAGACCTGAAGATCTCATTCAGTGCCAAATTCGTAATGGATGCTCTAAAGGCATTGGAAGGATCCGATATAAAAATTAATTTCACAGGTGCAATGCGTCCGTTTGTCATTCGTCCGCTACATGACGATTCCATGCTGCAATTAATTCTCCCGGTAAGGACTTATTAAGCTAAAATAATATTTCAAAAAAATTAAAGGCTTGTATAGCAGGTCTTTAATTTTTTTATATGTAAACATAGGTTTCCAAAGGGTCCTTGGCGTTTTTTCAATGCTGTACGAGACTCTCAATCGCTAAAAACAAGAACTGAAAAAGCTATACTTTGTCTTAATGGGATTAATTTAGTAAAATGAAATATTAAAGACTACTTAGAAATGAGTGAAGCATGAATGGACTCCATAAAAATCAATACTGAATATATTACGCTTGGACAATTCCTGAAATTGGCCGATTTGATCCAAAGCGGCGGAATGGCGAAATGGTTCTTAAGTGAATACGAGGTTTTCATTAATGGTGAATTAGACGTGAGAAGAGGCAGAAAATTAAGATCAGGTGATAAAATAGAGATTCCTGGATTTGGCGCCTACACAATTACAAGCTAAAACATAAGGGAAGAGCGGAATATGTATATTGAAAATATAAGTTTGAAAAATTACCGCAACTATACCGAATTGAATCTGGCTTTTGAGAATAAAGTCAATGTAATCCTCGGCGAAAATGCTCAAGGAAAAACAAATGTCATGGAATCCATTTTCGTTTTAGCAATGGCAAAATCCCATCGGACCTCAAATGATAAAGAACTTATTCGCTGGGATGAAGAGTATGCTAAAATAGAAGGAAGAGTTAGAAAGAGAAATACCTCAATACCACTTGAGCTGACCATTTCAAAAAAAGGGAAAAAGGCGAAGTGCAACCATATTGAACAAAGAAAGTTGAGTCAATATGTCGGAAATATGAATGTGGTCATGTTTGCGCCTGAGGATCTTAACCTTGTAAAGGGAAGTCCTCTAGTCAGACGCCGTTTTATAGATATGGAAATTGGCCAGGTTTCTCCCGTATACCTTCATGATATGAGCCAATATCATAAAATACTTCAACAAAGAAATCATTACTTAAAGCTTCTGCAGACCCGGAAACAAACGGATACGACGATGCTTGACGTGCTGACCGATCAATTTATTCAGTATGCAGCGAAAATTGTCGAAAGAAGGTACGAGTTTCTTTTAAAGCTCCAGCAATGGGCAGAACCTATTCATTCGGGGATCTCCAGAAATCTAGAAGTATTGAAAATCCAATATAAACCGTCGCTTGATGTATCAGAATCTATGGATTTGACGAAAATGATAGAAGTATACACAGAAAAATTTGATAAAATAAAAACAAGGGAAATTGAACGGGGTGTTACACTGGTAGGTCCTCATCGTGACGACCTGGTTTTTTTTGTGAATGACCGTGATGTCCAGACATATGGTTCACAAGGACAACAGCGTACGACTGCCTTGTCTTTGAAACTTGCCGAAATTGAGCTGATCCATGAAGAAATCGGCGAGTATCCCATTTTATTATTGGATGATGTGTTATCGGAACTCGACGATTTCCGTCAATCCCATTTACTGAATACGATACAGGGGAAAGTGCAAACATTTGTGACGACACCCTCCGTTGATGGAATCGATCATCAAACCCTACGAGAAGCGTCCACCTTTTATGTTAGTCAAGGAAGTATAAAAAAGGTTAAATGATGAGGTGAATGTATGTATCTCCACATTGGTGAAGACATTCTTGTGAAAACGGACGATGTCATAGCCATTTTAGATAAGAAGCTGCTTCAGGCCTCTCCAATCATGAGTGAATTTTTGGAGAAAAAGTCCGATGTAACTTCCCATTTAGCAAAAAACTCGGTTAAATCGATTGTAGTGACGGACAAACAGATTTATTATTCACCGCTCGCGTCGTCCACCTTGAAAAAGCGTTCACTGCAGCCATCGCTCTTAATCGATGATATAGATATTCTTTGAATTGTAGCTAAACGTTATAATTACTCCTGAAAATTGATAAATGCCAAAAGAAAAGTGTAGGTGATACGTATGACAATGGAACAAAAAGAAGTACAAGCTCAGGCATACGATGAGAATCAGATACAGGTTTTAGAAGGCTTAGAAGCAGTTCGTAAACGTCCGGGGATGTATATCGGCACTACCTCTGCAAAAGGACTTCACCATCTTGTTTGGGAAATTGTCGATAATAGTATTGATGAGGCACTGGCTGGTTTCTGTACGGAAATCAAAGTGACGATCGAAGAAGATAATAGCATAACCGTAGTCGATAATGGTCGGGGAATTCCAGTGGGAATCCATGAAAAAATGGGACGCCCGGCTGTAGAAGTAATCATGACGGTCCTTCATGCGGGCGGTAAATTTGGCGGCGGAGGTTATAAGGTCTCCGGCGGTCTGCATGGTGTGGGGGCATCAGTAGTTAATGCCTTATCCACGGTATTGGAAGTTTACGTTCATCGCGAAGGTAAAATCCATTATCAGCAATTTAACCGCGGTATCCCAAAAGAAGATTTGAAAATCATCGGGGAAACTGATCATACCGGAACGACTGTACACTTCATTCCTGATGGTGAAATCTTCACGGATACCCTGGAATATGATTTCGATACATTAGCTACACGAATCCGTGAGCTTGCATTCCTGAATAAAGGCTTGAAGCTGATCATTGAAGATAAACGTGAAGAAGAAGAGAAAATTAGGGATTTCCACTATGAGGGCGGTATCAAATCTTATGTTGAGCATTTGAACCGTTCTAAAGAGGTATTGCATGAGGAACCGATTTTCATGGAAGGCGAGAAAGATGGAATTTCCGTTGAATTGGCTCTGCAATATAATGACAGCTATATCAGTAATGTCTTTTCTTTTGCCAATAATATTCATACCTATGAAGGCGGTACACATGAATCAGGATTCAAGACTGCTTTAACCCGCGTCATCAATGATTATGCACGGAAAAATGGTCTTTTAAAAGAAGCTGATGCCAATTTCTCAGGTGAAGATGTCCGGGAAGGTTTAACGGCAATCATTTCGATTAAGCATCCTGATCCACAATTTGAAGGTCAGACGAAAACCAAGCTCGGAAACTCTGAGGTAAGAACGGTTACTGATTCCATTCTTTCAGAACGACTTGATGCCTTCTTATACGAAAATCCTGCCGTGGCCCGAAAAATTGTAGATAAAGGGCAAATGGCAGCGAGAGCCCGATTGGCAGCGAAGAAAGCACGTGAATTGACCCGGAGGAAAAGTGCTTTGGAAGTATCCAATCTACCAGGTAAATTGGCAGATTGTTCTTCTAAGGACCCGAGTATCAGCGAATTATACATCGTTGAAGGAAACTCTGCGGGAGGATCGGCAAAACAAGGGCGGGACCGCCATTTCCAAGCTATCTTGCCGCTAAGGGGTAAAATCCTGAATGTTGAAAAAGCGAGATTGGACAGAATCCTGCACAATGAAGAAATAGGTACGATCATCACAGCACTTGGAACAGGCATTGGTGATGAATTCAATACTGAAAAAGCCAGATACCATAAAATTGTTATCATGACCGATGCGGATGTGGATGGTGCCCATATCAGAACACTGATGTTGACATTCTTCTACCGGTATATGCGAAAAATCATCGAGTATGGATATATATATATTGCTCAGCCGCCACTTTTCAAGATTCAGCAAGGGAAAAAAGTGGATTATGCTTATAATGACCGCCAGCTTGAAGAAATCATGGCCAGTTTGCCAAGTACTCCCAAGCCTAACCTGCAGCGTTATAAAGGGCTGGGGGAAATGAATCCGGAGCAATTGTGGGAAACGACCATGAACCCTGAAACGAGAACGCTGCTTCAAGTCAGTTTGAAAGATGCTGCCGAGGCAGATGAAACTTTCGAGATGTTGATGGGCGACAAGGTCGAACCGCGACGTAACTTCATTGAAGAAAATGCAATTTATGTAAAAAATCTTGATATCTGATTTTTTGACAGGATGCTTTTTACATCCTGTTCTTTACATAGTGCACGAACAGTTAAACTTAAATGAGATATAAGCTTTTAATAGGAGGTTGGCTCCATGTCAGAAAATGAAAGATCAGGTGTTAAGGAAATAAATATAAGTACCGAGATGCGGACATCGTTTTTGGATTATGCGATGAGCGTTATCGTGTCGCGGGCTTTGCCTGATGTAAGGGACGGTTTGAAACCGGTACACCGAAGAATTCTTTATGCAATGAACGATCTTGGAATGACTTCGGATAAACCATTTAAGAAATCAGCCCGTATTGTCGGGGAAGTTATCGGTAAATATCACCCGCATGGTGATTCGGCAGTATATGAAACGATGGTACGGATGGCGCAACCTTTTAACTATCGCTATATGCTTGTAGATGGACATGGGAATTTCGGTTCGGTCGATGGTGACCAAGCTGCCGCAATGAGGTACACCGAAGCGAGAATGTCGAAAATCTCGATGGAGTTACTCCGGGACTTAAATAAAGATACGGTCAATTTCCAGGATAACTACGATGGTTCAGAAAGAGAACCAGCCGTCATGCCTGCCCGTTTCCCGAACTTGTTGGTGAATGGTTCATCAGGAATAGCGGTAGGAATGGCAACCAATATTCCGCCCCATCAATTAGGTGAGGTAATTGACGGCGTATTGGCTTTAAGCAAGAATCCTGAGATTACAATTCCAGAGTTGATGGAATATATTCCTGGTCCGGACTTTCCGACAGCCGGTTTGATTTTAGGGAGAAGCGGAATCAGAAAGGCCTATGAAACCGGTAAAGGGTCAATCATTCAACGGGCGAAAGTCGAGATTGAAGAGAAACCGAATGGTAAACAGGTAATCCTTGTTAAGGAAATCCCTTATCAAGTGAATAAAGCAAGATTGATTGAAAAAATTGCAGAACTTGCCCGAGATAAGAAAATCGAAGGCATCACCGACTTACGGGATGAATCGGATCGCAATGGTATGCGTATTGTCATGGAGCTTCGAAAGGATGTTAATGCGAATGTCCTTTTAAACAACCTGTATAAGCACACCGCGATGCAGACCACCTTCGGAATCAATCTGCTTGCTTTGGTGGACGGTCAGCCAAAGGTGCTGAATTTAAAACAATGCCTGCGCTACTACTTGGAGCATCAGCAGGTAGTCATACGTCGCAGGACTGAATTTGAACTGCGGAAAGCGGAGGCCCGTGCCCATATTTTAGAAGGTTTGCGTATTGCACTTGATAATTTGGATGCAGTCATCTCGTTGATCCGCAGTTCCCAAACGACAGATATTGCCCGTGAAGGCTTAATGACACAATTCTCACTTTCCGAAAAACAGGCGCAAGCTATCCTGGATATGCGTTTACAGCGCTTGACAGGTCTGGAACGTGAAAAAATTGAAGATGAATATCAGGCATTAATGGCTATAATTGCAGAATATAAAGCGATTCTTGCTGATGAAGAAAAGGTTCTTGAAATTATCCGTGAAGAGCTTCTTGAAATTAAGGAACGTTTTGATGATAAACGGAGAACTGAAATCACATTAGCCGGCTTTGAAAGCCTGGAAGATGAAGATTTAATCCCAGAGGAAAATATAATCGTGACACTTACGCATAACGGTTATATTAAACGCTTGCCTGCAACCACATACCGCAGTCAAAAACGCGGGGGGCGCGGAATACAGGGTATGGGAACGAATACAGATGACTTTGTCGGTCACTTGTTAACCACTTCGACTCATGACACTCTATTATTCTTCACCAACAAAGGTAAAGTCTATCGTTCAAAAGGATATGAAATACCTGAATATGGCAGGACGGCAAAAGGATTGCCGCTTATCAACTTGTTGGAAGTCGATAAAGGCGAGTGGGTCAATGCAATCATACCTGTGAAGGAATTTGCGGACGATTGGTATTTATTCTTCACGACCAGACATGGGATATCAAAGCGTACACCTTTATCGTCCTTTGCAAATATCCGTAATAACGGTTTAATTGCCCTAGGTTTACGTGAAGACGATGAATTGATCTCTGTCCGGCTTACGAATGGAGAGAAACAGATCATAATTGGAACGAAGTCCGGTATGATGATTCGTTTCCCAGAGACGGATGTACGGACAATGGGACGTACTGCAGCAGGAGTAAAAGGAATTTCCTTAGGGACAAATGATGAAGTTGTCGGAATGGAAATTCTTGAAGATGATGAAGAAGTCCTGATCGTTACAAAAAACGGTTATGGAAAAAGGACCTCTGCGGAAGAATACCGTATTCAAAGCCGTGGTGGCAAAGGAATAAAAACATGTAATGTCACTGAGAAAAATGGTGAACTTATAGCCGTGAAAACAGTTACGGGTGAAGATGAAGATTTGATGCTGATTACAGCAGCTGGTGTATTGATCCGAATGGAAGTCGAAGGCATTTCTAAAACGGGCCGTAATACACAGGGTGTTAAGCTCATCCGACTCGAATCTGCAGATAATGAATATGTTTCTACGGTGGCCATCGTAGGAAGGGAAGAAGAAGAAGAAAAAGACATGGAAATAGAGGCGGTAACAACTCTAGATCCGGATTCTGATCCTGAACCTACGGTAAATGAAGAAAATGAAGAAACTGAAAAAGATACGGAAGAATAATCTTTTACTAAAAAAGGGGTTCGGAATTTTAATTCCGAGCCCCTTTTGAAATTCCCTTTGATTTTTTTGAAACAATGAGAAAGCGGGAGTATCTATAAGCAACGCTCAAATTGTATAAACCTTAAAAAATTGTAGATCCAGCAATAAAGCTGGGTCTTTTTTGCATTAGCACGGTATCAAATGATATCAGAGTGTTCGGGTTCGGGTTTGGGGAAAGACTCGTTGGTTTCAAGTTACATCCCAAATAAGCTTCGCTAATTTTCCCATGGGAAGCCGGGTCAAACTGAACAATGGATTCATCGCTGAAATCATTTTTATTGATGCCAGCTCGCAAACATGACCGGTCATAAAGGTGATGGATAGTGGGCAAATTATCAATTTAGGGATTAATCGTGAATTATATATAAAAGAAGTACTATAATGTTTAAAGAAAAAATTCACTCTTGAAATCTAAGCTTCTTCTTCTTGATCAGGGGTAAAGTCATTGTATTTGAAATCTATGAATGGATGAATATTATTTATTTTAAAATAACTATTGCTTTTATTCCTGATACTAGATATAATAACTAAGTCGACAGCGAAAGAATAAAGTTGTTGACAAGGAATAATATAAATGATATATTAT